>DASTPE010000022.1:0-25721 GCA_035762345.1 Burkholderiales bacterium | reverse complement strand
GGTCTGAACGCGAAACTGCAGGAGCGCCGGTCATGCACTGCCCCCAAGCAGTCCACAAGCTACCGCGTGCGCAGTAATACGGCCCGGCGGCGAGCGCGCCGACGCCGTGGACTCGGCTCGAGTGTGCGACCTGCATCTGGACCGCCATGTAGCCGCCGGAGGAAACGCCCGACACGGTAAAGCTTGAGATGTCGGCGCCAAAGCCGGGAAGCCGGTCAGCCGCGATGGCCGGCGCAACGAGAAAGAAGAGCAGCCACGTACGGAAACTCTGAAAAAGCGGCAAGTGGTCGTTCCCGAGAAGGCGGGAACCCATGATTTTCACAAAGAGAAACTGGGTCCCCGCTTTCGCGGGGACGACTTCTTCAGTTCGTCTTCTAGCGGCCGAGAATCGCATGGGCGCAGTTCAATCCGGAGGCGCCGGCGATTCCAGCGCCGGGATGCATGGCCGGCCCGCACAGCCACAGGCCCTCGATCGGGGTGCGGTAGTGTGCGAGCTCGGGCAGCGGCCGCATCCACAGCGCCTGGTCGAGGGCGAGCTCCGCGTGGTGCGGCTGGCCTTCGGGCCAGCCTTCGAATTTTTCGAGCTCGTGCGGCGCCGAAAGCTCGGCCTGCTGCGGCTGCGCGTCGCCCCAGTGCTCGGCCAACAAGGCAATGACTTTTTCCGAAAGATCACGGCAGTCCACCCCATAGGGCGTGTACTGCACGACGGCCTCTACACGATGACGCTCGTCGCAGCGCACTTCGACATAAGGTTGCCTCGACAAGCGGCCGTGCTTGGCATCGTCGTAGGCGCGCTCGAGATAGTCGAGCGAGGGTGCGAGCGCGAGTGCCGAGAACCCCGGAGAGCGGTCGAGCTCGAGCCGCAAACGTGCCGCCACGCCGCGCCTGCGCACATGACGCAGCGCTCGCGCAAGCTCCGGGTCGAGCCAGCCCGGCTCAACGAGCTCGAGCAGGTTGCGGCGCGGGTCCGCACTGCTAACCACGACCGGGGCGGCTAGCTCGCGCCCATCCTTGAGCACCACTCCGGCGACCGCGCCGGCGCGCACTAGGATGTGCAGCACTTCAGTGCCCTGCAGCTCCACCCGCGGAAGCCGCCGCAGAAGCCCGCGGATGTTCGAGCGCGGGGGACGGAAAACTCCTGGCGGGCAGCTTATGTGGTGATGCAAAAGCCGGAACGCGGTGCCTCCCGAGCGCGGCCCCTGCAGCAGGTGCAGGATGCCGGCGGCACCGAGCGCACCTTTCAGCGCATCGGTTTCGAACCAGTCGTCGAGAAGATCCGCGACTGGCATGGGCAGGAGGCGTAGCAAATCCGCGAGGCCTTGCCTACCCAGCCGCCGCGCGCGCAGCGCGAAGCCCGGGCTTAGCGGATCGGGAGGCGCCGCGGCATATACCGCCTCCAGAAAGCGAGCGAGGCGCGCCATGCGCTCGCAGAACGCGGGCCAATGTTCGGCATCGCGCGGGCTCAGGCGCCGGATCGACTCCGCCGAGCGAGCCATGTCGCGCCAGAGCTCGAGCCGCCCGCCATCGGGCAGCGGAATCACAAGCCACGGATCGGGCCACTCGAGATGCAAGTCATCGATCCGTAGCTCGCGCAACACCCAGGGCGGAACCCAGCCGTCGTCCGGTTCCGCCGATTCGCTCTCGATCACCATGACCTCGCGTCCGGCGCGTGTGAGCACCTGCGCCGCCACCAGCGCATCGACTCCGCCGCCGATGATGATCGCGCGGTTCATGCCCTTCCGAGGATCTGGAGGGCGGCGTTGCGTCCGGAGGCCCCCATCACACCGCCGCCTGGATGGGTGCCGGCGCCGCATTGATAGAGGCCAGCGAGCGGGGTGCGGTATTTGGCCCATGCCGGCACCGGCCGCAGAAAGAACATCTGCTGCAGCGTGAGCTCGCCCTGGAAGATGTTGCCCTCGGTGAGGCCAACGGTGCGTTCGATATCGGCCGGCGTGAGTACTTGGCGGTAGAGGATCGCCTTCTTCAAGTTCGGCGCGTACTGCGACAACGTATTGACCACCGTCTCGCCCAGCGTCTCGCGGCGCGCATCGGTCCAGCCGCCGTTTACCTGGTAAGGCGCGTACTGCACAAAGATCGACATTACGTGCTTCCCTGGCGGTGCCATTTGCGGGTCGAGCAGCGACGGGATCACGATGTCCATGTACGGCTCGCGCGACGGCTCGCCGTACTTCGCGTCGTCATAGGCGCGCTCGAGGTACGCGACGCTCGGGCTGATGGAGATCGCACCCCGCAGGTGCGGGCCGCGGCCCGGCAAGCAGGTAAGGTCCGGCAGCTCGCCGAGTGCGAGGTTAACCTTGGCTGATGCGCCACGGAAGCGAAACCGCCTGATCGACTCGATGAACTCCGCCGGTAGATGCTTCTCGCCAACTAGCTGCAGGAAGGTGCGCCGCGGGTCGGCGCCCGAGACTACGAGCTTCGCCTCGATTTCCTCTCCGTTCTCGAGAACTACGCCTCGGGCGCTGCCGCGCCTGAGCACGACATTCTGTACGGGAGCGCTGCAACGAATCTCGGCGCCCGCCGCGCGCGCCGCAGCGGCGATCGCGGCGCTCACCGAGCCGTTGCCGCCCCGGGCGAAGCCCCAGGCGCGAAACACGCCGTCGAGCTCTCCCATGTAGTGGTGCAGGAGCACGTACGCCGTCCCGGGCGAGCGGGGACCGGCGAGCGTACCGATGATGCCGCTCGCCGACTTGGTCGCCTTGAGCGCCTCGGTCTCGAACCATTCGTCGAGGAAGTCGGCCGAGCTCATGGTGAGCAGCTTCATCAGGCGGTTGAAGTGCGCCTTGCTCAGGCTGCGGAAATATCGCCCGAGCCGCCCCAAGCCTCCGAGTTCGCGCAGCGAAAGCGACGCGGGATCCGGCGGCGCCATCGCGAGGAGCGGCTTCACCGCCCGCGCCATCTGGTGCAGCATCAGGCCGAACTCGTCGTAAGCCTCGGCGTCACGCAGCGAGTGGCGTGCGAGCTCACGCCGGTTCTGGTCGTGGTCGTTCCACTGCGCGAGATAGTCTCCGCCCGGGAGCGGCGTCAGCGTGCTCTCCAACGGCAAGATGTGCAGTCCATGGCGGGGCAGCTCGAGCTCGCGGATGATCTCCGGCCGCAGCAGGCTAACCACGTAGGAGAACACCGAGAAGCGGAACCCAGGGAACACCTCCTCGGTGACCGCAGCGCCGCCGATGCGCTCGCGGCGCTCGAGGACCAGCACCTTGCGCCCGGCGCGCGCCAGATACGCGGCGCACACCAGGCCGTTGTGCCCGCCGCCGATGACGATCGCGTCGTGTTTAGGCAAGCGTTTTCTCCCTATGCACGCTTACGCTCGGGGTCAAAAAAAGGCTTCTTCACCACGCGCGCCGCCGCGCGCTTGCGCCGGTGCTCGACCGTGACCTCGATGTCGAGCTGCGTGCCCGGCGCGGTGTACCGGGAACGCAGGTGCGCCAGGGCGATGTACTTCTTCAAGAGCGGCGACCAGCCGCCGCTCGTGGCGTAGCCCGCCTGCTCGTTGCCGGCGTAGATGGGGACGCTCGTGCGCCAGGCAGCCGCGGGCAGGCGCGTCGCCAGGCCCACCTCGGCGTACAGGCTCTCGAGCGAGGGCCAGTCGATCTCGAGCCCGACGAACTGCCATTGCGGGCCGCGGCTTGCTTCGAGCGCGAGCGCCTCGCGGCCGACGAAGCGCTCCTTTTTCAGGTTCACGGTCCAGCCGAGGTCGAGCTCGTAAGGGCTGGAAGTCTGGCTATCGATCAGCGCTTTGTGCGCAGGCACGTAGTCGACCTCGATCAGCATGAGCCCAGCCTCAATGCGCGCCATGTCGAGCGCGAGCATTCCCGCCGGCACGATGCCGTATGGCGTGCCGGCCTCGATGAGGTAATCCCACAGCGCGAGCGCATCCTCAGGCGAGACCCAAATCTCGTAGCCCAAGTCTCCGGTGTAGCCGGTGCGGGATATCGCGACCGGGATACCGCCCAGTTGCCGGTGGGCAAGACGGAAATACTTGAGCTCGATGTCGCCGAGAACCGCGCGTGAGGCCGGCCCCTGGAGCGAGAGCGCGGCAAGCGACTCCGACACGTCCTCGATCTCGACTTCGAGCTCCATGGCGTTGTCCTGCAGCCAGCGCAAATTGGGCTCGGCGGCGGTGATGCGGAAATCGTTTTCCGCGAGACGTGCGACGGTGCCGTCGTCGAGCACCTTCCCAGCCGCATCGCACCACGGCGTATACGCCACCTGCCCCACTTTCAGTTCATGAATACTTCTTGTAACAACAAGATCGAGGAGCCGCGCCGCGTCCTTGCCGCGCACCCGGTACTTGTAGAGCGGCGAGACATCGAAGAGCGCGGCCGAGCCGCGGATGGCGTGGTACTCGCGCTCGTGGGAAAGCTCGTAGGAGCTCGCGACTACGTACCCGGCCCAACGGCGCCAGGCATAGCTTGCGCAGAGCGCCGCGGTGCGCTCGTGGAAAGGGGTGGTCTTCAGCAACTAGAGGCGGGCGCCGGTCTGCTGGTCGAAATAGTGCGCGTACTCCGGACGATAGCGCAAGCCAAGCTTGCCTGCGCGCGCGTCCATGGACGAATGAAGGCGTGCCGCAATTCTTGTTCCATTGCCCAGATGACCGTACACGAGCGTATCCGCGCCCAGGGGCTCGATGAGATCGATATCAGCCACCAGTTTCGCCTCGGAGTCGGCGCAGGGCTCAAGGTGCTCCGGGCGAATGCCGAACAGCACCTTGCGCCCGCTGCGCTCCTCCGGGATCAGGTTCATCGGCGGCGAGCCGATGAACGCGGCGACGAACGTGGTGGCGGGCCTGGCGTAGACCTCGAGCGGCGCGCCGATCTGCTCGGCGCGGCCGGCGTTCATGACGATCATGCGGTGCGCGAGGGTCATGGCTTCCACCTGGTCGTGCGTGACGTACAGGCTCGTTGTCCCGAGGCGCCGGTGCAGCGCCTGGAGCTCCGCGCGCATCTGCACGCGGAGCTTCGCGTCCAGGTTGGACAGAGGCTCGTCGAACAGGAACACCGCGGGCTCGCGCACGATGGCGCGCCCCATCGCCACGCGCTGGCGCTGCCCGCCGGAGAGTTGCCGCGGTTTTCTCTTCAAGAATGGCCGCAATTCGAGGATCGCGGCCGCCTTCTCGACCCGCGCATCGATCTCCTGCCTGGAGAAACCCTTGATGCGCAAGCCATAGGACATGTTGTCGTACACGCTCATGTGCGGATAGAGCGCGTAGTTCTGGAACACCATCGCGATATCGCGGTCCTTGGGCTCGAGGTTGTTCACCACGCGCTCTCCGATGCGAATCTCCCCCGACGTGATCGGCTCAAGCCCAGCCACCATGCGCAGCAGCGTCGACTTGCCGCATCCTGACGGCCCGACGATGACCACGAACTCGCCGTCGGCGACCTCGGTGCTCACGCCATGAATCACTTCCAGGTCGCCGTAGGATTTCCTGACATCGCGGAAAGAGAGAGCGGCCATGGGGGCGTTCCTGCTATTTCTCCGTCTCCACCAGGCCCTTCACGAACCAGCGCTGCATCAGCAGGATCACGATGGCTGGCGGCAGCAAGGCGAGCATGGCGGTGGCCATGATCAAGTTCCATTCGTTGGTGGCATCGCTGCCGACGATCATCCGCTTGATGCCGATCACCGTGGTGTACATCGACTCGTCCGTCGTAATAAGCAGCGGCCAGAGGTACTGGTTCCAGCCGTAAATGAACTGGATGACGAACAGCGCCGCGATGCTGGTCTTGGAGAGCGGCAGTAGGACGTCCCAGAAAAATCGCATCGGCCCCGCGCCGTCGATGCGGGCCGCCTCGGCAAGCTCGTCCGGGACGGTCAGGAAGAACTGCCGGAAAAGGAAGGTGGCCGTGGCGGAAGCGATGAGCGGCAGCGTGAGCCCGGCGTAGGAGTTGAGGATGCCGAGGTCCGCGGCCACTTTGAAAGTCGGGATGATGCGCACCTCGACCGGCAGCATGAGCGTCACAAAGATCATCCAGAAGAAGCTCATGCGCAGCGGGAAGCGGAAGTACACGATGGCGAAGGCCGAGATGATCGAGATGGCGATCTTGCCGAGCGCGACGCCGAGCGCCATGACCGTGCTGTTGACGAGCATGGTGCCGACCGCGGCCTTCGAACCCTTCGTCGAGCCCGCAGCCAGCGCCTGCCGGTAGTTCTCGACAAGCTGGTCGCCCGGCACGAGCGGCATCGGCACTTCCAGGATGCGCTCGAGGCTATGCGTCGAGGCGACGAACGTGACGTAAACGGGAAACGCGATCAGGAGCACGCCGAGGATCAGCACGCCGTGCGAGAGAACGGTCAGCAGTGGCCGTTTTTCGACCATTAGTACTGAACCCGCCGCTCGATGAATCGGAACTGCACAACCGTCAGGGCGATCACGATGAGCATCAGAATCACCGATTGCGCCGAGGAGCCGCCGAGGTCGGCGGCTTTCACGCCGTCGTGGTAGACCTTGTAGACGAGGATCTGGGTGTCCTGTCCCGGGCCGCCCTGGGTGGTGGCATCGATGAGGCCGAAGGTGCCGAAGAAGGCATACACCACGTTGATCACGAGCAGGAAGAACGTGGTCGGCGAGAGCAGCGGGAACACCACCGTCCAGAAGCGCCGCGCCGGTCCGGCGCCGTCGATCGCCGCCGCTTCGATGAGCGAGCGCGGGATGGCCTGCAGACCCGCGAGGAAGAACACGAAGTTGTAGCTGACGTGGTTCCACACCGCCGCCATCACTACGAGCAGCATCGCCTGCTCGCCGTCAAGCAGCCAGTTCCACTCGATGCCGAACCAGCCTTTCAGCGCGTAGGTAACGATGCCGATCGAGGGGGCGAAGAGGAACGCGTAGAGGACACCCGCCACCGCGGGCGCCACCGCGTAGGGCCAGATGAGGAGCGTCTTGTAACCCATCGCGCCTCGCACAACCCGATCGGCCATCAACGCGAGCAGCAGCGAGGCGGCGAGGGCCAGCACTGCCACCGACACGCTGAACACCGCGGTGACGCGGAAGGAATTGAGGTAGTGCGGGTCGCTGAAAAGCGTGACGAAGTTCTGCAGGCCGACGAACTGGCTCTTCAGGCCGAAAGCGTCCTGCAGCTGGAACGAGTACCACACCGCCTGCGCCGCCGGCCAGAAGAAGAAGATCAGCGTGATCGCGATCTGCGGCGCGACCAACGCGTACGGCAGCCAGGCGGAACGGAAAACGACTCTATTTTCCATTCCGCCCGGCGTTTCCTACGGGTTACTTGTTCGCCGCTTCGAACTGCCGCAGGATCTCGTTGCCTCGCTTGACCGCGTCGTCGAGCGCAGCTTTCGCGGTCTTCCTGCCGGCGAAAGCGGATTCCAGCTCCTCCTCGATGACGGTGCGACCCTGCACGAAGTTGCCGAAGCGCAGGCCCTTGGAGTTCTCCGTGGGCGCCTTGTTGGTGAGCTGCCGCACTGCCATGTCGCGACCCGGGTTCTTGTCGTAGAACCCGGACTTCTTGGTGAGATCGAAGGCGGCCTGCGTGATGGGCACGTAACCCGTCTTCACGTGCCAATCCATCTGTACTTCCGGCCGCGACAGGAAGGACATGAACCTCGCCACACCCTTGTACTCCTCGGGCTTGCGGCCGCTCATCACCCAGAGCGAGGCGCCGCCGATGATCGAGTTCTGCGGCGCTCCCTTCACGTCGTCGTGGTAGGGCAGGACGCTGATTTGCCAGTCCGTCTTCCCCGTCTTGATGACATTGCCCAGGGCGCCTGCGCTGATCGTCGCCATGGCGCACTCGCCGGCGGCGAACCTCGAGTCGGCCTGGTTCGTGCGGCCGGCGTAGGTGAACAGCCCGCGCTTCGCCATGTCGGCGAGCATCTCGATGTGCTTGACGTGCGCCGGCGAGTTGATCGTGAACTGGGTATCCAGCCCGGCCATTCCGTTCTGCTTGGTGCCGATCGGCAGGTTGTGCCAGGCGCTGAAGTTCTCGACGTGGACCCAGGACGGCCAGCCGGTGGTATAGACGCAGCTTTGGCCGGCCGCCTTCAGCTTCTCCGCCACGGCGAGGAGCTCTTTCCATGTCTTCGGCGGTACCGGCGGCAGGCCGGCCTGCTTGAACTTGTTGCGATCGATATAGAAGAGCGCGGTGGAGCTGTTGAAAGGCAGCGACAGCATGTTGCCCTGCGCGTCGCTGTAGTAGCCCGTCACCGTCGCCAGGTAGGCCTTCGGGTCGAACGGCTCTCCCTGCTCTTTCATCAGCTGGTACACGGGCTTGACCGCGCCCTTGGCGGCCATCATGGTCGCCGTGCCAACTTCGAACACCTGCAACATGTGCGGCGCCTGCCCGGCGCGGAAGGCGGCAATGGCCGCGGTCATGGACTCGGGATAGGACCCCTTGTACGAGGTCACGATCTTGTAGTCCTTCTGCTCGCCGTTGAACTTATTGGCCAGTTCGTTCAGCGCCTCGCCGAGCTGGCCGCCCATGGAATGCCACCACTGGATCTCGATCTGCGCGTGCGCCTGCGGGGCGCACAGGATTGCCGCCGCCAGGGCGGCGGCCAGTCCGTTCAATTTCATGCTCCCTCCTCTAGAACCCCAAAGGTTATTCCACCGTGACCGACTTCGCCAAGTTTCTCGGCTTGTCGACATCGGTTCCCCGTGCGAGCGCGGTGTGATAGGCGAGCAGCTGTAGCGGCACCACGTGAAGGATCGGCGACAGCAGTCCGTAATGCTCCGGCAGCCGGACCACCTGCGTTCCTTCGGAAGAAGAAATTCTTGTATCGGCGTCGGCGAACACGTAGAGCTCGCCGCCGCGCGCCCGCACTTCCTGCATGTTGGATTTGAGCTTCTCCAGCAGCGCGTCGTTCGGCGCCACGGTCACGACCGGCATCTCGCCGGTGACCAGCGCGAGCGGCCCATGCTTGAGCTCGCCGGCCGGATACGCCTCGGCGTGGATGTAGGAGATTTCCTTGAGCTTTAACGCCCCCTCGAGCGCGATCGGGTAGTGCAGCCCGCGGCCGAGGAACAGCGCGTCCTCTTTGGCGGCAAACCGCTGTGCCCAAGCGATGATCGAGGGTTCGAGCGCGAGCACCGCGCCAAGCGCGGTCGGTAGGTGACGCAGCGCCTTGAGATGCTTCAATTCGTCCTCGGGGGCGAGCCGGCCGCGCAACTTGCCCAATACCAACGACAGCAAAAACAGCGCGCACAGCTGAGTGGTGAAGGCCTTGGTGGAAGCGACGCCGATCTCCACGCCGGCATGCGTGAGGAACTGGAGCCGCGTCATGCGCATGAGCGCGCTGGAGGCCACGTTGCAGATGGCGAGCGTACATTGCTGGCCGAGCGACTGGGCGTGCTTCAGCGCCGAGAGCGTATCCGCGGTCTCGCCGGACTGCGAAATCACGACGACGAGGGCGTTGCGGTCCGGGACGCTCGTACGGTAGCGATACTCGCTCGCGATCTCCACATTGCACGGAATGCCCGCAAGCTCCTCGATCCAGAACCGGGCTACGAGGCCCGCGTAGTGGCTCGTGCCGCACGCCAGAATAAGGACCGAACGGGCGTTGCGCAGCTCGCGCTCGGCGTCATCGCCGAAGAGTGCCGGCGTAACTGCCGCTACGCTCTGCAGCGTATCGGCGACCGCGCGCGGCTGCTCGAAGATCTCCTTCTGCATGAAATGCCGGTAGGGCCCGAGCTCGGCGGCAGCGCCGCTCACCTTGACCGTGCGCAACTCGCGGGTCACCGCTCGTCCATCCGCCGCCACGACCGACCATGCGCGCTCGTTGATCGCCACGATGTCGCCTTCCTCGAGGTAGGCGATGCGATCGGTGGTCCCGGCGAGCGCGAGCGCGTCGGAAGCGACAAAGTGCTCGTTTTGTCCGACCCCGACGACGAGCGGGCTGCCGGCGCGCGCGCCCACCACGGTGCGCGGGTCCTTCTTCGACACCACCGCGATCGCATAAGCCCCCTTCAGGCGTTGCGCGGCGCGGCGCACAGCATCGAGGAGATCGCCTTGGTGAAGGCTGTGAACGAGATGCGCGATCACTTCGGTGTCGGTCTGGCTCGCGAACTGATAGCCCTTCGCCTGCAGCTCAGCGCGCAGCTCATCGTGGTTTTCGATGATGCCGTTGTGGACCACCGCAATCTCGCCACGCGACACGATCGGGTGAGCGTTCTCGGTCGCGGGCGCCCCGTGCGTCGCCCAGCGGGTATGGGCAATGCCGGTCTCGCCGGTCGTTTTGTTGGTCCTTGCCGCGAGGTCGTCGACCCGCGAGACAGTCCGAATCAGGTCGAGCGTACCGGCGTTCACCAGGGCGAGCCCGCACGAGTCGTAGCCGCGGTACTCGAGCCGCCGCAGGCCCTCGATCAGCACTGGAACGATGTCGCGCCGCGCCACGGCGCCCACGATTCCGCACATAGATTAGGCTTTCTTCCGGCGCGGCTTCCAAGCCGGAATGGAAATCTGCCGTGCGCGCGCCACGGTAAGCTGGTCCGCGGGGGTGTCCTTGTTGATGGTCGAGCCGGCGCCAATGTAGGAGCCGCGTGCGATGCGCACCGGCGCGACCAGCGTGGCATCCGAGCCGATGAAGCAGTCGTCCTCGATCACCGTGCGATGCTTGGCCGCGCCGTCGTAGTTGCAGGTGATCGTCCCGGCGCCGACGTTCACACGCGCCCCGATCTCGCTATCGCCCAGATAGGTGAGGTGATTCGCCTTCGACCCGTTGCCTATGCGGCTCGCCTTGACCTCGACGAAGTTGCCGATGTGCACACCCTCGGCGAGGGTGTTGCCGGGACGCAGGCGCGCGTACGGGCCGATGCGGCAGCGCTCGCCGATAATCGAGTCCTCGAGGTGGCAGAACGGCATGATCTCGCTGCCGGCCGCTACCGAGACGTTCCTCAGGATGGAATTTGCGCCGACGCGCACGCCATCGCCGAGCGTCACGCGGCCATGGAACACGCAATTCACGTCGATCAAGACGTCGCGGCCGCATTCGAGCGCGCCGCGCACATCGATGCGCGCCGGATCGGCGAGCGTGACGCCCATTTCCAGGAGTCTCTGGGAGGCGATTTGCTGATAGCGCCGTTCGAGGGCGGCGAGCTCCGCCTTGGAGTTCACTCCGGCCGCCTCCCAGGCGTCCTCCACCTTCACCGCGGCGACCGGCACGCCGTCGCCAACCGCCAACGCGACTAGGTCGGTGAGGTAGTACTCCTTTTGCGCGTTGCGGTTGTCGATGCTCTTGAGCCACGCTGAGAGCCGTTTCGCGCCAAGCGCATAGAACCCGGCATTGATCTCGCGGATTTCGCGCTCCACTGGAGAGGCGTCGCGTAGCTCGACCACGCGCTTTACGCGCCCCGCGACATCGCGCACCACCCGTCCATAGGCGGCCGGGTCGTCCAGCTCGGCGGTAAGGAGAGCGAGCCCGTCGTCCACGGCATCGAGCAGGCGCCGAAGCGTCGCCGCGCGCACGAGCGGCACGTCGCCGTAGAGGAGAAGCACTTTGGCGTCGGGGCTCACCCGCGGCATCGCCTGCATCACCGCATGGCCCGTCCCGAGCTGCTCGGCCTGCAGGACCCACTCGAGGCCCTCTTGTGGAAACGCTTCTTTTACTTGTGCAGCGCCGTGCCCATGCACGATGACGATCCGCCGCGGTGAAAGCTCGCGCGCCGTGTCGACAACGTGCGCAAGCAGCGGCCGGCCCGCAAGCGGGTGCAGCACCTTGGGAAGGTCGGAGCGCATGCGCTTGCCCAGCCCCGCCGCGAGAATGAGGATTTCTAGCGCCATCCGGCTGATTCCGTGCCGATTCTAGCGTTTTCACCTAGACTCGGCCCATGGCTCAGGAGTACTTCGAGATCGTGTTCCGCATCATCGCGGCGCTGGTCGCCGGCGGACTGATCGGCCTCGAGCGCAGCCACCGCGGGCGTCCAGCCGGTTTTCGCACGCATGCGCTCGTTTGTCTCGCTTCGAGCCTGCTCATGCTCGTGACCGTGTACGAAAGCCATTGGTTTCCGCGCGACTCCGCCGCTCGCGTGATTCTCGACCCGACGCGCATGGCACAGGGGATCATGACGGGCATCGGCTTCGTCGGCGCGGGTGCGATCATCAAGGAAGGCTTCACGGTGCGCGGCCTGACCACTGCCGCGTCGATCTGGATCACCGCGGCGATCGGGATCCTGACCGGCATCGGCTTCTACTTCGCTGCGCTCGTCGGCACGATTCTCGTGCTCGGCACGCTCTCGACGTTCCGCTGGATCGAGGCGCGCCTGCCGACCGAGACCTATGCCATCTTCATGGTGCGCTTCCGGCGCGACGCATCGATGACCGAGCCGGCGCTGCGTGAGCTGATCGAGTCCACCGGCTTTTCCCTCCACAATCTGAGCTACCGCCTGCACGGCGAGCTCGGCCAGTTCGAATACCGGATGGTGCTGCGTACACTCGACGCCTCCAACGCCCGAACGTTGTCCGACAAGCTGAAGGCAGATCCCTCGGTGCTGGAATTCCGCATCGCGCCTACGGGTGACTGAAGCGCAGGCGTGCGCTTTCGCCGCGACCGCGCTCGCGAACGTCGTGCGCGAGTACCCACGACACGTCGGGCACCTCTTGACGCGGGCGGACGAGGATTTGGCCCCGCGCAAGCTGCACCCGGCGTTCTACGGCAGCTACGACTGGCATTCTGCCGTCCACATGCACTGGCTGCTCGTCCGAGTCCTTCGCCTTTTTCCCGGAAAAAGCGAAATCCGAGTCATGCTGGACCGGCATCTTTCGCCGTCCGCGATAGCGGCGGAGCTCGCATACCTCCACACCCCGGCCGGCAAAACGTTCGAGCGGCCGTACGGATGGGCCTGGCTGCTCGAGCTGCAGGCCGAGCTTCTCAGGCTCGGAACCGACCCTTGGTCAAGCGCGGTGCAGCCGCTCGCTGCCGAGCTCGCCCAGCGCATGGCCGGCTTCGTGAGCGGCGCCCCGTATCCAATCCGCGCCGGCAGCCATGGTAATACCGCCTTCGCCTGCCTGCTCGCGCTCGACTATGCGCATACCACAGCAGACAAACGACTTGAGAACGAGATCAAAACCGCTTCTCTGCGCTGGTATCGCGCCGACCGCGATGCGCCGCTGGGCTACGAGCCCTCGCTCGACGACTTTCTCTCGCCTTCCCTGGTCGAAGCCGCGCTGATGCAGCTGGTCATGGCGGCCGATGAATTCCTTGCCTGGTCGAAGAAGTTCTTTTCCATTGATCCCGGGAAGCTTGAGCTGCCGACCGTGGCTGATCGGACAGACCCAAAGCAAAGCCATCTCGACGGGCTTTGCCTGTCGCGTGCGTGGTGCCTGAAAAAGCTCGGCTACGCCGCCGCGGGAGAGCGCCATTTGGCGGCGGCGCTGCCTCATGTCGTGGGAGGGGACTACGCCGGCGAGCACTGGCTGGCGTCGTTCGCCGCGCTCGCTCTGGGCGAGGTTCCCTAGCGCGGCAGCTCCGAGAAGCCCATCAGGAACTCATCCACAGCACGCGCACACTGTCGGCCTTCGCGAATCGCCCACACGACGAGCGACTGGCCGCGGCGCATATCGCCTGCTGCGAACACCTTCGGCACCGAGGTGGCGTAGGCGCCGGGGCCTTCGGTCGGCGCCCTAGCATTGCCGCGCTCGTCCCGCTGCACGCCGAACTCCTCGAGCAGGCTCTGCAACGGCGACACGAAGCCCATCGCGAGTAGCACGAGCTCGGCCGGCATCTCGAATGCCGAGCCGGGGACCTCGTGCGGCTTGCCGTCTTTCCATTCCAGGCGCACCGCGCGCAGCGCGTCCACTTTGCCGTTCTTCCCCAGGAACTCCTTGGTCGCGACCGACCAGTCGCGGTTCACCCCTTCTTCGTGAGACGACGAGGTGCGCAGCCGCGTGGGCCAGTAAGGCCATATCGGATTGCGCTCCACGTCGGGAGGCATCGGCAGCAGCTCGAACTGGGTGATCGATCTCGCGCCCTGCCGGTTCGAGGTGCCGACGCAGTCCGATCCGGTATCGCCGCCGCCGATGATCACGACATGCTTGCCGGTGGCCGAGAGATCGCGGATGCCGGCGTCTCCGGCGACCCGCTTGTTCTGCAGCGGCAAGAACTCCATGGCGAAATGCACGCCGTCGAGGCTGCGGCCCGGGAGCGGCAGGTCGCGCGGCTGCTCGGCGCCGCCGGCGAGGACTACGGCGTCGAACTCGGCAAGAATCCTCGGCGGCGCGATGTTCTGGTGCGCGTCGTTCGGTATCGCGCTCCCGGGCCGCTGCACGCCTACTAGCACCCCGGTACGGAAGTTCACGCCCTCGGCGCGCAGCTGCTCGAGGCGCCGGTCGATGACTGCCTTCTCGAGCTTGAAGTCCGGGATGCCATAGCGCAGCAGCCCGCCGATGCGATCGCTTTTCTCGAACACAGTAACCGCGTGCCCCGCGCGCGCGAGCTGCTGCGCGCACGCAAGGCCTGCCCCACCCGAGCCCACGACTGCCACTTTCCTGCCGCTCTTGTGCGCGGCCGGCTGCGGCTGCACCCAGCCTTCTTCCCAGGCCTTGTCGATAATCGCGTGCTCGATGGACTTGATGCCGACCGGGTCGGCGTTAATGCGCAGCACGCATGCTTCCTCGCACGGTGCAGGGCAGATGCGGCCGGTGAACTCGGGAAAATTGTTGGTCGAGTGCAATACCTCGATGGCCGCCTTCCAGTCCTGGCGATACACGAGGTCATTCCAGTCCGGAATGATGTTGTTCACCGGGCAGCCCGACTGGCAGAACGGGATGCCGCAGTCCATGCAGCGCGCGCCCTGCAATGCGGCGGCCTCATCGGACAGGCGCAGGTAGAACTCGCGGTAATGCTTCTTTCGCGCTTCGACCGGCTCGTGGGGCTCCTCGAGCCGCTCGTGCTCGAGGAACCCTGTCACCTTCCCCATTATGCGGCGACCGTCACTGCGTGCACCGTCACGCGGCCACCTTCTTATGCGCGAGCTCAGCGAGCGCGCGGCGGTATTCCTTCGGGAACACCTTGACGAAGCGAGCGCGGTACTGCGGCCACTTTCCGAGAATCTCTGCGGCCCGCCTGGAGGCGGTGTATTTCTGATGGTTCTCGATCAGGCGCTTGACCCGCGCCTCGTCTTCAGGGTCGACCAGCGGCTCGAGATCGACCATTGCCGGGTTGCAGCGCTTCTCGAAATCCCCCTCGACATCGAGCACGTAGGCGAAGCCGCCGGACATGCCCGCGGCGAAATTTCTTCCCGTTGTACCGAGGACGACAACGGTGCCGCCAGTCATGTACTCGCAGCCGTGGTCGCCTACACCCTCGACCACCGCATGCGCACCCGAATTGCGCACCGCGAAGCGCTCGCCGGCGACGCCGCGGAAGTAGGCTTCGCCCGCGATCGCGCCGTAAAGCACGACGTTGCCGGTGATGATGTTCTCGGTCGGCTCGCCGCGGAACTTGGGCGAGGGCTGCACGGAGATGCGGCCCCCGGAGAGTCCCTTGCCGCAGTAATCGTTGGTGTCGCCCACCAGGTCGAGCGTCACACCCTTCGCGAGGAAGGCGCCGAAGCTCTGGCCGGCCGAGCCGGCGAAGCGGATGTGGATCGTGTCATCGGGCAGCCCCTCGTGGCCGTAGCGCTTCGCGATCTCGTACGACAGCATCGTGCCGACGGTGCGGTTGATGTTGCGTATCGGCGTCTCGATCGCCACTTTCTCGCCGCGCTCGAGCGCCGGCAGCGCGAGCTCGATCAGGCGGTTGTCGAGGGCTTTCTCGAGCCCATGCGCCTGGACTTCATTATGAAAGCGAGAAACTTCCGAGGGCATCTTCGGCATCGCGAAGACGCGCGAGAAATCGAGTCCCCTTGCCTTCCAGTGCTCGATGCCCTTCTTCGTGTCGAGCAATTCGGTACGACCAATCAATTCGTTGAAGGAGCGAACTCCCAGCTGCGCCATGAGCTCGCGCGCCTCTTCGGCGACGTGAAAGAAGTAATTCACCACGTGCTCGGGCTTGCCCTCGAACTTGCGCCGCAGCACCGGATCCTGGGTCGCGACACCGACCGGACAGGTGTTCAGGTGGCACTTGCGCATCATGATGCAGCCCTCGACCACCAGCGGCGCAGTGGCAAAGCCGAACTCGTCGGCCCCCAGGATCGCGCCGATCAGCACGTCGCGCCCGGTCTTCATCTGGCCGTCGACCTGCACCGCAATACGGCCTCTTAATCTGTTCAAGACCAGAGTTTGTTGAGTCTCGGCAAGGCCCAATTCCCACGGCGTGCCGGCATGCTTGATAGAGGACCACGGAGACGCTCCGGTCCCGCCGTCGTGCCCGGCGATCGTGACATGGTCGGACTTGCCCTTTGATACGCCCGCGGCAACCGTGCCGACACCCACCTCGGACACAAGCTTCACCGAGATCGCGGCATTCGGGTTCGAGTTCTTGAGATCGTGGATGAGCTGCGCCAGGTCCTCGATCGAATAGATGTCGTGGTGTGGTGGGGGTGAGATCAGCTCGACCCCCGGGGTCGAGTAGCGGAGCTCGGCGATGTACTCCGACACCTTGCGGCCTGGCAGCTGGCCGCCTTCGCCGGGCTTGGCGCCCTGCGCGATCTTGATCTGCAGCATCTCGGCGCTCGCCAGGTACTCGGCGGTGACGCCAAAGCGGCCGGAGGCGACTTGCTTGATCTTCGACTTGAGCGAATCGCCCTCGCGTAGCGGGATGTCGACCTCAACGCGGCTCTTTCCCAACCTGGTTTGCAGGGATTCGCCCGCCTTCACCGGCGCATACCGTCGGCGGTCCTCGCCTCCCTCTCCGGTGTTCGACTTCCCGCCGATTCGGTTCATGGCGACCGCGAGCGTGGTATGCGCCTCGGTCGAGATCGAGCCGAGCGACATCGCCCCGGTGGAGAAGCGCTTGACGATTTCGGCGGCAGACTCCACCTCCTCGATCGGCACCGGTGGGCGCAGGCCGAAGCGGAAGTCGAACAGGCCGCGGAAGGTCATGTGGCGCCGCGATTGGTCGTTGATGATCGCCGCGTACTCCTTGTAGGTGGCGTAGGAGTTGGCGCGCGAGGCATGTTGCAGCTTGGCGATGGCGTCGGGCGTCCAAGTGTGGTCCTCGCCGCGTATGCGCCATGCGTACTCGCCGCCCGCGTCCAGCATGGTCGCGAGCACGGGATCACGCTCGTCGAACGCGGCACGGTGGATCCGGATCGCTTCTTCCGCGAGGTCGAACAGATCGATCCCCTCGACATTGGAGGCGGTCCCGGTGAAGTACTTGTCGACGAGCGACCTCGCCAGGCCGACCGCCTCGAAAATCTGAGACCCGGTGTAGGACATGTAGGTCGAGATGCCCATTTTGGACATCACCTTCTTCAGTCCCTTGCCGATCGCCTTGACGTAGTTCTTGACCGCCTTGCTCTTGTCCTGCGCCGACGCAAGCACGGTCTCCAGCGCGAGGTACGGGTGCACGGCCTCGGCGCCGTAACCGCCGAGGAGCGCAAAGTGATGCACCTCGCGCGCGCTGCCGGTCTCGACCACCAAGCCGGTCGAAGTACGCAACCCCTTGCCGACAAGGTGCTGGTGGATGGCCGACAGCGCGAGGAGGGCCGGAATGGCAACCCGCTCCCTGTCGATCAGGCGGTCGGAGATGATGATGATCGAGTAGCCCGAGCGCACCGCGTCCTCGGCCTGCGCGGCCAGTGAGGCGAGACGCGCCTCGATCGCCTCCTTGCCCCAGGCGACGGGGTAGGTGATGTCGAGCTCGCACGCCCTGAACTTGCCGCCGGTGTAGCGCTCGATGTGGCGGATCTTCTCCATCTCGAAGAAGTCGAGCACCGGCTGCGACACTTCCAGGCGCAGCGGCGGGTTGAGCTCGTCGATGCCGAGCAGGTTCGGCTTCGGGCCAATGAACGAGACGAGCGACATCACGAGCTCCTCGCGGATCGGGTCGATCGCGGGGTTGGTGACCTGCGCGAAGAGCTGCTTGAAGTAGTGATACACAGTCTTGTTCTTGTTCGAAAGCACTGCGAGCGGCGAGTCGTTCCCCATCGAGCCAACCGGCTCCTCGCCCGCGGCGCTCATCGGCTGCAGGATGAACTTGAGATCCTCCTGCGTGTAGGCGAACGCCTGCTGCCGGTCGAGGAGCGGCACCGCGGACTTGAGCGGCCGCGTTTTCTCGCTCTCGACCTCATCGAGCTTGACGCGAATGCGCTCGATCCACTCGGCGTAGGGCTTGGCGCCCGCCAGCGTGTCCTTGAGCTCCTTGTCGTCGATAATGCGACCCTTCTCCAGGTCGACGAGGAACATCTTGCCCGGCTGCAGGCGCCACCGCTTGACGATCTTCTCCTCGGAAATCGGCAGGCAGCCGCACTCCGAGCCCATGATCACCAGCTCGTCGTCGGTGACGATGTAGCGCGAGGGCCGCAAGCCGTTGCGATCGAGCGTGGCGCCGATCTGCCGCCCGTCGGTGAAAGCGATCGACGCGGGCCCGTCCCACGGCTCCATCATCGCGGCGTGGTACTCGTAGAACGCGCGGCGCGCCGGATCCATCAGCGTGTGGTTCTCCCACGCCTCCGGGATCATCAACATCATCGCGTGCGCCACCGAGTAACCGCCCATGACGAGCAGCTCGAGCGCGTTGTCGAAAGATGCCGAGTCGGACTGGCCGTCGTAGATCAGCGGCCAGATCTTGTCGAGGTCCTTGCCGAGGATCGGCGAGGAGATCGCGCCCTGGCGCGCGCGGATCCAGTTGACGTTGCCGCGCAGGGTATTGATCTCGCCGTTGTGGCAGATCATGCGGAACGGGTGCGCGAGGTCCCAGGAGGGGAACGTGTTCGTCGAGAAGCGCTGGTGCACGAGCGCGAGCGCGGATTCCACGCGCGCGTCCTTCAGGTCGAGGTAGTACTCGCCCACCTGATAGGCGAGCAGCATCCCCTTGTAGCAGACGGTGCGCGCCGACATCGAAGGCACGTAGAACTCTTTGCCATGCTTGAGCTTCAGCGCCTGGATGGCGTGCCCCGAGCTCTTGCGGATGATGTAGAGCTTGCGCTCGAGCGCGTCGGTCACGGTGACGCGCCGGCCCCGACCGATGAGCACCTGCCGGATGACGGGCTCGAGCTTCTTCGCCGGCTCGGCCAAGTCGGAGTTGTCCACCGGAACGTCGCGCCAGCCAAGCAACAACTGGCCCTCGTCCTTGATCGCGCGTTCGATCTCGTACTCGCAGGCGAGGCGCGACGCCGGGTCCCGCGGCAGGAAAACCATGCCTACGCCGTACTGGCCCGCCGGGGGAAGCTTCACGCCCTGCCTCGCCATCTCCTCGCGATAGAAGCGGTCGGGGATCTGGATCAGGCAGCCCGCGCCGTCCGAGAGCTTCGGGTCGTAGCCGACCGCGCCGCGATGGCTCAGGTTCTTGAGCACCGACAGCCCCTGTTCAATGATCGCGTGCGACTTCTTGCCCTTGATGTGCGCGACGAAGCCGACGCCACAGGCGTCATGCTCGTAGGAGGGGTGATACAACCCTTGCGCAGGCGAACTCATGACCAGACTACCCAATATACATTTACTGCGCTGCAGCGACAATGGCTTGGCGAACCGCGCGCTCCTCGACATCCGCGCGCAGTGCCGCGCGGCCGATCGCCTCAAGCACGACGAAGCGCGTCTTGCCTTTGGCCGCTTTCTTGTCTAGCGCCATCAGCTCGAGCAGGCGCTCGGGATCCAGCGCCGGACCGTTGACCGGCAAGCCGGCGCGCTTCACGAGCTCGCGTACGCGCCTGACTTCAGTTTTTTTCAAGTGGCCGATTAGCGCCGACAACTCGGCTGCCATCACCATGCCGACCGCGACCGCCTCGCCGTGCAGCCACGCGCCGTAGCCGGTCGCCGCCTCGATCGCATGGCCGAAGGTGTGGCCGAAGTTGAGCAACGCCCGCGCGCCCGACTCGCGCTCGTCCTCGGCCACCACGTGCGCCTTGAGCTCGCAGCTCCGGCGCACGGCGTGCGCCAGCGCTTGGGGGTCCTTCTTGAGGATCTTCTCCAGATCGGATTCCAGCCATTCGAAGAAAGCGGCGTCGAGCGCGAGGCCGTGCTTGATCACCTCGGCCAGTCCAGAGCGCAGTTCGCGCTCTGGCAGCGTGTCGAGCGTGGCCACGTCCGAGATCACTGCGCGCGGCTGGTGAAACGCGCCGATCATGTTCTTGCCGAGCGCGTGGTTGATTGCCGTCTTGCCGCCGACCGAGGAATCGACCTGGGCGAGAAGCGTGGTCGGCACCTGCAAAAACGCAACGCCGCGCTGATAGACCGCGGCGGCGAAGCCGGCGAGATCGCCGACCACGCCTCCGCCGAGCGCGACGATTAACGTATCGCGTCCGCAGCGCGCCTCGAGCAGGGCGTCGAAGACGCGGTTGAGCGTCTGCCAGCTCTTGGCTTGCTCACCGTCGGGAACGATGATGTCCGCGAGGCGCGTGCCCTGCAGCGCGAGTCTCACCTTTTGTAGGTACAGTGGCGCGACTACCTCGTTGGTCACGATCGCGGCGCCCCCGCCACGCAGATGCTGGGCATACAGCTCCGACGACGAGATCAGGCCTGCGCCGATGTGGATCGGATAGGAGCGGCTACCGAGGGCTACGCGGAGGCTTTCCATCGCTCTCCGAGCTGCTCGAGCAGGCCGCGTGCCAGCACCTGCACGCTCTGCCTGCCGGTGTCCACGATCAGGTCGGCGATGCCGCGGTACAGTGGATCGCGCTCGCGATAGAGCTCCCGCAGGCGCGCGAGCGGATTGCCGGTCGCGAGCAGCGGGCGGTTGCGGTCCTGGCGCACGCGCTCGTAGAGGTGCTCGGGCGTAGCGCGCAGGTACACCACTGTGCCGCGCTCGGCGAGGAGCCGCCGGTTCTCGGCCGCAAGCACCACGCCGCCGCCCGTGGCGAGCACGATCCCTTCGAGCCTGACGAGCTCTACGATCGCCTGCGCCTCGCGCGCGCGGAAACCCGCCTCTCCCTCGATCTCGAAAATCACTGGGATCCTCACCCCGCAGCGAGCCTCGATCTCGTGATCCGAATCGACGAAGCGCAACTTCAGGCGCCGCGCGAGCATTCGCCCGACGGTGGTCTTGCCAGCGCCCATCATGCCGACGAGGTAGAGGTTGCCCGCGTTTTGCATTCCCGCATTGTAGAAACAAAAGCGGCCGGGGGTCCGGCCGCTGCTTGCTCAACAGAGGAAGAAGAAGCGGGCGATGCTAGCGAATGGTGAGCCGCTCGTTAACCACGCGCGGGGTGATGAATACGAGAAGCTCGGTTTTCGAGGTGGTCGAAGTCGTGTTCTTGAACAGGTAGCCCAGGATCGGAATATCGCCGAGCAGCGGAACCTTGGTCACGTCGGTGCGGTCGTTCTCCTCGAAGATTCCACCGATCACGACCGTGCCGCCGTTCTCGACCAGGACTTCGGTTTTGACGTGCTTGGTGTTTATCGACACGCCCGCCGGGGTAACCGCGCCCGGCTGGTCCTTGTTGACGTCCAGGGTCATGATCACGTTCCCGTCCGGCGTGATCTGAGGCTTCACCTTGAGAGCGAGGTTCGCCTTGCGGAAGGTCACGGAAGTGGCGCCCGACGAGGTTGCCTGCTGGTACGGGATCTCGGTCCCCTGCTCGATCACGGCCTCCACCTGGTCAGCGGTGAGCACCCGCGGGCTGGCAATGATCTTGCCCTTGCCGTCGGCCTCGAGCGCGGTCAACTCGAGGTTGAGGAACCGGGTTGCCGCGCTGTTGAAAAGAACGAACGAGAACTGGCCCGCTTGGAACGCGTTCAGGCCCGCCGCCGGCAGGTTGACGTTGGTGGCGTTGGTGAAGAAATCGGGAATGGTCGCGATCTGGCCGGTGTGGAATCCGGTATCGGCGAGTCCAGCGCCGGCGAGGGCGCGCGGGCTGTTCTGGCCGAGGATGCGGTGGCCGCTCGCCTGGGTGTCGTGGAGGCCGAGGCGGGCGCCCAAATTACGGCTGAACGAGTCGTTCGCCTCCACGATGCGCGCCTCGATCATCACCTGGCGCACCGCGACATCGATCTTGGCGATCAGGCGGCGCACCTCCTCAAGGCGGCTCGGCGTGTCCTGCACGAAGAGCGTGTTGGTGCGCGCATCCACTACCGCGCTGCCGCGCTTGGACAGGATGCGCTGGGTCGGGTCGGAAAGCAGCTTTTGCACGTCGGCCGCTTTCTGGTAGTTCATCTGAAACGATTCGGTGCGCGTCTGCTCGAGGTCCGAAATCTGGTTTGCCGCCTCGAGCGCGAGCTTCTCGCGCGTGGCGATCTCGTCGCGCGGTGCGATCCAGATGACGTTGCCGGCACGGCGGCTGTCGAGACCGCGCGTCTGCAGGATGATCTCGAGCGCCTGGTCCCAAGGCACGTCCTTCAAGCGCAGCGTGAGGTTACCCGTCACGGTGTCGCTCGTAATGATGTTCAGGTCGGTGAAATCCGCGATCACGTTCAGCACGGCGCGCACTTCGACGTTCTGAAAGTTGAGCGACAGCCGCTCACCCGTATAGCGGCCTTTCTGCGCGCCCGCGCGCGACGGATCGGCGACGATGGGCTTGACCTCCAGCACGAACAGAGTGTCGGACTGGTAGGCGTTGTGCTCCCATTGTCCCCTCGGCTCGATCACCATGCGCACATTGTCGCCCTGCTGGAACGTGCTCACGATGTTGACCGGCGTGCCGAAGTCGACTACGTCGAGCCGCCGGCGCAGGTTCTCCGGCAGCGAGGTCTTGAGGAAATCGACCACGATGTTCTGACCCTGCACCCGGATGTCAATGCCCGTGGTGCTGTCGGAAAGGTCCACGGCGATCCGGCCCTCGCCCGCGCGGCCGCGACGGAAGTCGATATCGCGCACCGCATGCTTGATGTCCTGCCGGCCCTCGGCGAACTGGGCGCCGGATGCGCTGGAGGGCCGCGCGACCGGGGCCTCGGCGAGCGTGATCACGAGCGTGTTGCCGTCGAGGGTCGCTTGGTGCCCGAGCGGACGGCGCAGGTTGAGAACCAGCCGCGTGCGATCGGCGCCTTGCACGACATTCATGCTGCGCAGCTCGCCCTGGCCGATGTCCTCGCTGGCACGGCCGAGCGCGTTCACGGTGTTCGGGAAATCGAATGCGATGCGCGCCGGCGAGGCGACCGAGAAGTTCGGCGGCACGCTTTTCAGCGGCTCCTTGGTGGTGATTCGCACGACCGTACGACCCCCCTCCTGGCCGACCTGGAACTTGTCGATGCTGTTGGTCTGCGCGGCGCACAGTCCCGCGCCAGCTAACCAGAGAAGGAACGCGTGGATGATGGTCGTGGCTTTGGTATTCATCGTTTTGCCTCCACCAGTTGCAGCGAGCTCATGCGCTCCACCCAGTCTCCGGTCGAGTCCTGGATCAGCTCTTTCAGGCTGATCTGGGCCTCGTCGATCTCGGTGATGACGCCGAAGTTCTGGCCCATGTAATTGCCCTTCTTCACCCGGTACAGGTGCGGGCCGGCCTTCACCAGCGCATGGGTCTCTTTTTTCTGCGTGATCGTACCCAGCATCTGGATCGACTCGAGTGGGAATGCCTCGAGCGGCTCGGGCGGTCGCTTGCGCTGCTCCTCGATGAGGCTCGACGTAGCGCCCGGGGTAACGCGACCGGCCTGCACGACCTCGATACGCTGCGGCCGGAACGGGTCTATCTGCCCCTCGGCGGTATAGGGCACCGGCTCGTAGGGTTTGACCTGCGGAAGCGGATCGACTCGCCCGCGCAGGTCCTTGGTGAGCTCGTTGAGCTCCTCCTTCAGGTCGCGGTGTTCGTCGCCGCCGCAGCCGGCGGCGAGGGCGACGGCGAAGGCCGCCAGCATGCTTCCCAATCTGGCCGCGATGCTCATTTCTTGGCCGGGCCTTTCTTCGTAGCCTTGCGCTGCTCCGCGATCTCGTCGTCGTCGAGGTAGCGGAAAGTGCGTGCGATGGCGTCCATGGTCAGGACGCCGTCCTTGCCGGCGACGATGCTGACGTCCTTGAGCGTAACGATGCGCGAGAGCTGGCCGACGTCGCTCGCGAACGCGCCCATGTCGTGATAGGTACCGGTCACCCGCACGTCGATCGGCAGCTCGGCGTAGAACTCGCGCCGCATTTCGGCTCCGGCCGGCTTGAACAGCTCGAATTGCAGGCCGCGGCCGAGCCCCGCCTGGTTGATGTCGACCAGCAACGCATCCATCTGCGATTTATTGGGCAGCTGCTTCAGCAGCGCGCCGAACTGGGTGTCGATCTCGCGCAGCTGTTGCCGGTGCAGGTCGAGGTTGATCGCCTGCTTCTTCTTTTGCACGTACTCTTGCTTCAGCTTGGTTTCCTTGAGCCGCCCGGCTTCGAGCTCCTCGATCTGCCCCTTGTTGAAAATGAAAAACCCGGCGACCGGAACGCCGATCAGTATCGCGAGCAGCACCAGAATCTTGGGGCCTGCGCCCCAGGTCCCCGCATCCCGCCAGTTCGTGCGCCTGAATTCCTCGACCAGTGCGTTGAAGCTGATTGCCATGGCCTATCCCTTTGTCGCCGCGGGTTTGGCGACGTCCTTGGCCGGATCCTTGGCCGGGTCCTTGGCCTCCGCGCGCTTGAGGTTGAGGTACAGGTTGAAATCCGAGATCCGCCGCCTGTCGACGACGGCTGATTTCACCTCGACCAGGGTCGGCTGCTCGAGCCACGGGGAGGCTTCGATGTTGCGCATGAGCGTGGAGACCCGAGCATTGGACTGCGCGAAGCCGGCGATGTGGACCTTCCCGCCGCTCTGCTTCATCGAGCGCAGGTACACGCCCTCCGGCATCTGCCGCACCATCTGGTCGAGCAGGTGGACGGTCTGAGCGCGATCGGCCTGTAGCGTCTCGATGATCTGCTTGCGCGCAAGCAGCGCCTGGATCTGATTGCGCAGCTCGTTGATGTCGGCGATGTCCTTGTCGAGCTTCTTTATCTCGCTCGTGAGGAATGCGTTGCGGTCGTTCTGCACCTCGATCTGGCGGGCGTAAAACTGATAGACGAGGCCCGCGAGCGCGGCGGCGACCAGGAAAGTGCCGAGCGAGATGGTGACGAAGTGCTGGCGTGCGCGCTTGCGCCGGTCGGCGCGGTGAGGCAGCAGGTTGATGCGCGGGTTCATTGGGGATCGAACCTCCTCATCGCCAGACCGCATGCGACGATCAGCGAAGGCGCGTCCGACATCAGGCGCTTGAGCTGGATTCTCGGTGACGCCTGCATCAGCGCGAACGGGTTGGCGATGCTCGTGGGCACCTGCGTGCGCGTATGCACGACCTCATCGAGCCCGGGGATCACCGCCGAACCGCCGGCGAGCAGGATGTGGTCCACGGCGTGGTACTGCGTCGAGGTGAAGAAGAACTGCAGCGCGCGCTGCACCTCCATCGACAGATTCTCCATGAACGGCTTCATGACTTCGATCCCGAAGTCGTCGGGCAGCTCGCCCGAACGCTTCGCGCTCTCCGCCTCCTCCGGGGTCATGCCGTAGCGGCTGACGATGTCCTGGGTAAGCTGGTTGCCGCCGAAGGCCTGCTCGCGCGTATAGATGGATTGCTCGTTGCGCAGCACGGCCACGTTCATGACGTTTGCGCCGACGTCCACGACCGCGACGTTCTGATCCTTGCCGGCACCGGGCAGCGCTTGCACCACGAGCGACAGCGCGGTCTGCTGGGCGAACGACTCGACGTCCATAACCCACGCCTTCAATCCGGCCGAATCCGCTACGGCGACGCGGTCCTCGACTTTCTCTTTGCGCGTGGCGG
>DASTPE010000021.1:0-8584 GCA_035762345.1 Burkholderiales bacterium | reverse complement strand
GGCCACCGTCGCTGCGCCGATCAGGCGGCGCGCGATGTGCCCTTCCTTGAGGAGCCATGCGCCGATCAGCGCGGCGAAGATGACCGAGGTCTCCCGCAGCGCGGCGACCGCCGCCACGGGAGCGCGCGTCATCGCCCACAGGACTATGCCGTACGCCGCCGCCGACAGCGCCCCGCCGAACAACCCGCGCAGCCAGAACCGGGCGGCATACGAAGCGAGCTGTCTTTTCTTCAGGAGAAGGATCAAGAGCGGAAAAGGCAGCGCGTCGAGGACGAACAGCCATACGACATACGTTTCCGGCCTGCCCGCGGCGCGTACGCCGCCAGCGTCGACCAGCGTATAGGCAGCGATGATCACGGCATTCGCCAGCGCCCACCGGGTGGAAACGCGCGAGGTGCGCCAGTGGAAGCCGGCGAGGCCGAGCGAGAGCACGCCGCCGCAGATGAGCACGATCCCCACCCAGACGAGCGGTCGCGGCGCCTCGCCGAGCCACCAGATTGCGCACAGGCTGGTGAGGAGCGGCGCGATGCCGCGCATGATCGGGTAGCCGTGCGACAGGTCGCCCGCGCGGTAGGCGCCGACCAGCGCGATGTAGTACGCAATATGGATCACCATGGAGGTGACGATGTACGGCCATACCGCCGGCCCCGGCACGTCGACGAACAACACGAAGGGCGTGGTGACGAGCCCGGCGAAGAACACCACGAGCGTCATGTCGAGCAGCACGTCGCCGCTCGACTTGATCATCGCGTTCCAGGTGGCGTGCGCAAGCGCCGCGGCGAGCACCGCCGCGGTGACGCCCAAGGTCAGTTCAGGCACCGAGCGATTCTTGCACGACGTCGAGCGCGCGATCGAGGTCGGCTTCGGCGATCACGAGCGGCGGTGCGAGCACGAGCACATTCCCCTGCCCAACCTTGAACGACAGCCCGCGCGCAAGGCAGCGGTAGAGCACCTCGTCGGCGAGCTCGCGGTCCGATAGCTCCAGGGCCAGCAGCAGCCCCACGCCGCGCATCTCGACGACCGACTTATGCTTGATGGCGCGCAATCGCGAAAGCGCGCGCTCGCCCAGGCGGCGCGAACGCTCGAGGAGCTTCTCGTCCTCAATAACCTGCAGCGCGGCGAGCGCCGCGGCGCAGCCGACCGGGCTTTTTTCGTGCGTGTAGTGGCCGAGCGCGCGCTCGGGCGCAATGTCCAGCCCGGCGCGTGCGACGAGCGCGGCCATCGGGAACACGCCCCCGCCGAGGCCCTTTCCGAGCACCACCATGTCGGGAACGATGCCGTACGGCTCGAAGGCGAACATCGTGCCAGTGCGGCCGAGGCACACCGGGATCTCGTCGAGAACAAGGAGCGCACCGTGGCGGTCGCACGCCGTGCGCAACTTGCGGTAGTAATCGCGCGGCGGGATCTGGACGTCGGTCGAGCGCACCGTTTCGACCACTACCGCGGCTACATCCTCTTCCTTCGCGAGCACGTAGTCGACGTAGTCCGCGCAGCGCAGATTGCAGGAGCCGTTGCAGCCGAAATTGCAATGGCGCGGATCGCACGGCTGCGCATGCTCGGTACCGGGGAGCAGCGGTCCGATCCCGCTCCGGAAGAGCGCCTCGCCGCCCAGCGAGATCGCATCGAGCGACGCGCCGTGGAACGAGTCCCACATGGAGACGGTCTTGTGGCGGCCGGTGGCGAGGCGCGCGAGCTTGAGCGCCATGCCGATCGCCTCCGCGCCTCCCGGGGCGAACAGAACTTTCTCCAGACCGGTCAAAGCCGAGAGCTTCTTTGCCAGCTGAATCGCATAATCGTTCGTGTAACGTCGTGGGGAAAACGGCAGCGTGTCGAGCGCTTGCTTCACTGCTTCCACGACGCGCGGATGCCCGTGACCGAGCTGGTGCACGCTGTTGCCGTGGAAATCCATGATGCGCCGGCCGTCGAGCGTTTCCAGCCAGATGCCGGATGCCGACTTCAGGGCCTCGAGGCACGGGGTGGAGAGCGACTGATGCAGGAAGTAGCGCGCATCCTCGGCGAGCAGCGTGCGACTGGCGGCGCCGACGGTTTTCTCTTCCCAGGCTTTCCTCCTCCGCGAAAGGTTGACGTCTCCTTCCGAGGCCAGGTTCTTCTTCACGGGCTTTCGCCGCGGTGGATTCGCGCCTGGATGTCGTCGATGCACGGCAGCAGATCAGCGATGCTGTCCACCACGTAGTGCGCGCCGCATTGCCGCATGCGGGTGTGCGCGCGCTCGCGCTTCAAACGTTTTTCGCCTTCGGGCAGGGCCTGCCATTGCTCGAGCGTCATCCCGACCTCGTTGCCGCTCACCGCGAGCCCGACGCTCCACATGCCCGCGTTCAGGCCCTCCTCGACGCCGGGAATAGTGTCGTCGACCTTGACGCAGGCCTGCACGGCGCTGCAGCGCAGGTTCATGACGTTCTGCAGGCACATGTAGGGATAGGGGCGCCCGGCCGGGACGTCAGAAGCGCAGACCGTTGAGTCGGGCTGGTAGCCCTGGCGTCTTGCGTCGGCGAGATTGATCTTCATCATGTCGGTGAGGTAGCCGGTGGTCGAGCCGATCTTGATGCCCCGGCCGCGCAGCGCGGCTACCGCGTCCAGCGTGCCCGGGATCAGCGCGGAGTACTTCGACAGGCACTCGAGCTGCAACGGCACGAACTCGGCGAACATCGCGCCTACGTCGTCGTCGTTCGGCGGCCGCCCGTGCGCTTCCTGCCAGCGCCGGCGCACCGAGTCGAGCTCGGTGATGCGCTGGATGTGCACGCGCTTGTGCGCCCCCATGGGCGCGCGCGCCTCCTCGATGCTGATCGGCACGCGCTTGCGCTTGAACACCTCGACGAACACGACCGCCGGCGCCATGCAGCCGAAGTCCATGGTCGTGCCGGCCCAGTCGAGCAGCACCGCTTCGATCGGTCCGGAATAGCTGCGTTTGTAGCTGTAGTTCATGAGAACACCACCCCATTAAGCGCGTAGTCGAAGATCTGGTAGCTCTTCAGCGTCCCGCCGGCTGCCTTGAGACGGTACTCGTCGCTCAGCGGCCGGTTAATGATGACCGGGACCCGGGCTTCCGATACCCCGCCATGGCTGCGCAGGCGATGACCGCGCAGCCCCGAGAGGTCGTGGTGGGCCTCGGCGGCGCCGATGCAGACGTCGGCGCGCGAGATCACCGCGACGTCGCCTTCGCGGTCCGCGGGCAGGTCGAAGAGCTGGCACACGTTCTGCTTGTCGAGCGCCTGCTCGACGCCGTCGATGGCGGCGACCGCCTCGATCACCTGGCGCGGCGTCGCGCTTCCCTGGCAGTACACGCGCACGAAGCCGCCGAGCGCGCCGTGGTGAGCGACGAAGGCGTCGGTGATCGGACAGATCACGCGCGTGTCGCCCTTGCCGAAGCGCTCGTCCAGGATGTCCTGCAGCCAGATCACGTTCGGCTTGCCTTCGGCGTTCGATTTGTCGTTCATGCCATGATCGGCGGTGAGCGCCACGGTAGCGCCCAGCTCGGCGAGGCGCCCGAAGCGCGCGTCGAGCTCCCGGTAGAAGCGCTTCGCCTCGGATTCCTCGGGCGCGTACTTGTGCTGTACCCAGTCGGTGAGCGAGAGGTACATGAGGTTAGGACGCTCGCGCTCGAGAAGCCTAATGCCGGCCTCCAGCACGAAAAGCGAGAGCTCCATCGAGTACATGTCGGGCTGGGCCATGCCGGTGAGGCCGATCACGTCCTCGATGCCGTTCTCCGCGCACGTGACCTTCGAAGCGCATTCGGAAGAAAAACTGATGTTGCCCTTCGACACGTCGAGGTTCTTGCCGAGCTGCTTTCGCAACTTGTCCTTCGCCGTGATGGAGATCACGCGCGCGCCCGCGTTCGCGAAGCGCGACAAGATCGTGTCGCCGCGCAGGAGCTCAGGGCCGGTCATCACCACCGGCTTGCCGGTCGCGGTATCGAGGTAGAAATTACCGGAGATACCGTGCCGCGACGCGGGCGTGCCGGTGATGATCGACATGTTGTTCGGGCAGGTAAAGCTCGGCATGGTGCCGTCGGCCACCGCGCCGAAGCCCTGCTTGATGAAGCGGGCGATGTTGGGGATGGCGCCGTCGGCGAGAAATCGTCGGAAGTACGCCGGGTCGCCGCCATCGATGCAGACCACGACCAGGGGCTGATCCGGCCAGCGGTATTGCACGCCGTTGACGGTGACCGGAGCACGATCTGTCTTCATGCTGCAATCTTACGGCGTTGGGGGTCGTACGGAGCCTGGATACTTACGCGCGCCGGGTGGCGGATGCCGAAGCTCTCGATTTCAAAGCCTTTTGCGTCTGAGAGCGCGGCCGGCACGTAGCCATAGGCGATCGACTTTGCAATCGTGTGACCGTAGCCCCCGCTCGTCACGGTCTCGATCACCCTGCCCTCGTGCAGAATGGCTTCGCCGCCGTACAGCGGCACGAAGCCGTCCATGAGGAAGCACGCGAGCTTTCGCTTCACTCCCTCGGATTTGATGCGCTCCAATGCCTTGCGACCGATGAAGTCTTTCTTCTTTTTCAAGGCGACCGCGAAACCGAGCCCCGCTTCGTACGGATTGGTGTCCGGGGAAAGCTCGCTGCTCCAATACCGGTAACCCTTTTCCAGCCTGAGCGAATCGAGCGCGCGGTAGCCGGCGTTCACCACTCCAAGGTCCTGGCCGGCGTTCCAGAGCGCATCGTAGACGTGCAGCGCGTACTCGCTCGGCACGTGCAGCTCCCAGCCGAGCTCGCCCGCGTAGGTGACGCGCAGCGCGAGCACCGGCGCGTAGCCGACGCGAATTTCACGCGCCGCCAGGTACTGGAACGCCTCGTTGGAAACCTCATCTTCCGTCACTCTGGAAAGCAGATCGCGCGAGCGCGGTCCTTGCACGTTGATGACGCTACGGCTTGACGTGGTCTCTCTAAGCTCGATCTCCTCCTGAAGATGATTTCTGATCCACGCGCCGTCGCGGACGCCGAATCCGGAGCCGGTAACGATGTAGAAGCGCTCGGCGGTAAGGCGCACGATGGTCAAGTCGGCTTCGATGCCGCCCTTCTCGTTGCAGAGCTGCGTGTAGACCACCGACCCGTCGGGCTTGTCCAAATCGTTGGCGGCGATGCGCTGTAGCGACGCCAGCGCACCGCGGCCGGTGAGCTCGAACTTGGTGAACGAGGAAAGATCGAAGAGGGCCACGCGCTCGCGCGTCGCGCGGTGCTCGGCGGCGACATGCTCGAACCAGTTGGGCTTGCCTTCGAAGCTCGCTTCGTCACTCATATTGATGCCGGGCGGCGCGAACCAGTTGGGTCTTTCCCAGCCGAACTTGGAGCCGTAGACCGCGCCGCGCTGCTTGAGGTTCTGCCAGAGCGGGCTGCGGCGCGCGTCGCGCGCAACGGTAAGCTCTTCGCCCGGGTAATGCAGGTGGTAGTACGAGCCGTACGCGTGCGCCGCGCGCTCGTGCAAGGCGCGCGTGGCCGAATGAAAATCGCCGAAGCGCCGCAGGTCGAACGACCACAGGTCCATCTCGGGCGTGCCCTGCAGGATCCATTCAGCCATGGCGCGGCCGGCGCCGCCGGCAGCGGCGATGCCCGAGGTGAAACCGCAGGCCACGAACACGTTGTCGCGCTCGACCGCTCTTCCCATGATCGGCTCGCCGTCGGGCGACACTGGAATCGGGCCGTTGATGAGCTGCTTGAAGCCAAGCTTGCCGAAGACCGGGATGCGTTCCGCCGTGGCAAGCGCGATCTCCTCGAAGCGCTCCATGTTCGGCGCGAGCAGCTCCTGCGCAAAATCGAACGGCACGCCGCTCGGGTGGAACGCGGGAGCACCCATCTCCCACCCGCCCACCGCAAAGCCGCCGACCTCAGGCTTGAGATAGAAATTCTTGTCCGGGTCGCGCAGCGTCGGCAGGCCGGGGTTGCGCTCTTTCATCGGTTCGGTGACGACGTATTGATGCTCGAGCGCGGCCGCAGGAATCTTCACACCCATCAGGGCGCCTACCGCTCGCGACCAGATGCCGGCCGCGATCACGACCGTCTCGCATGCGATGGGGCCTTTGCTCGTCAGGACTCTGGAAATCCTGTTTTTTTGAATCTCGAAACCTGTCACCAGCGTGTTTTGCAGCAACTGCACGCCGCCGGCGCGCGCGCCTTTGGCCAGCGCCTGCGCGAGGCTCGACGGATCGACGTAACCGTCGCTCGGCACCCAGGCCGCGCCATGGATACCGTCGAGCGTGATGAACGGGAATTTCTCCATCGCCTCCTTCGGCGAGATAAGCGCCATCTCGAAGCCGAAGCCGCGCGCGGTGGTGGCGGCGCGCTTCATTTCCGACCAGCGCTCGGCGGAAGACGCGAGGCGCACGCTGCCGACTTCGTGCCAGTCGATTGCCTGGCCGGTTTCGCGCTCGAGCGTGCGATACAGCGCGACGCTGTTCTGCATGAGGCGCGTGAGGTTGCGCTTGCTGCGCAGCTGTCCGACGAGCCCCGCCGCATGCCATGTGGAGCCGTGCGTGAGCTGTGCCTTCTCGACGAGCAGGATGCTTTTCTTCGAGAGCCGGCAAAGGTGGTAGGCGATCGAGCAGCCGATCGCCCCGCCGCCAATGATGACGATCTCGGCGTTCAGGCGCTCGCCCCCGCCGCTAGCGTCTTCACGTACCAGCGGACGAAAGCGTCGACGTTGTACTCCTTGTAGGTCGAGTAGGGGCCCGGCTCGTAAGCGCTCGACTCGACGCCCTTCTGCTGGCGCTCGCAGATTTCCCAGTCCTGCTCGGAGGTCAGCTGCCAGAACGGCATGAGCTTTCCCAGCCGGTAGTCGCGCCCTTCGACCGCATCCTCATGCACGAGCCACGACACGCGCGCGAGCGTCTTGCGCGGCCCCGCGGGCAGGAGGAGCGTGCTCACGCCGTGGTCGCAGCTCGAATGGTTCCAGAAGTTCGGCAGCGTGCGGGCGCGCAGTGTGCCGATGTCCGGGTCGGTGTAGGCGCCCATCAGGGTCGAGACCTGTTTTCCGTCCATCGACTCGCTCACCCAGCCCTCGACGAGCGCGGTTCGGTTCGCGGAGTACCAAATGCCACGCTCCGCGTCCGGAAACTCGGTCATGCCGGTCTGCCGATGCGAGACCGCGAGGCCCGCGGTCGCCCATTTGCGTTCACTTTTTTGGACAGCCTGATTCATGGCTGCCCGGATCTCGGCAGTCGTGTCGTCTGCGTTGTAGTGGTCCCAGTTCGCCTTGATGTATTGCGGGTGGTTGACGTTGCAGTGGAAGCATTCGCGGTTGTTCTCCCAGACGAGCTTCCAGTTGGCGTGAATCTCGTAGTCGACCTGCTTCGCTACCTTGGCACGCTCCAGGCCCTGCGGCCGCAGGAACGGTGCCATCAGCTCGCGCGCCGGGCCGAACGGCGGCGGGCTTTGTGCAAGGCAGATAAAGATGAGTCCCTCTATGTCCTCGCAGTGCACGCGCTTCAAAGAAAAACTCGATCGATCAATGTCGTGCATGCCACGACAGAAGGCGAGCGCGCCCCGGGTGTCGTAGGTCCACTGGTGGTAAGGGCAGACCAGCCGCTTGGCCGAGCCGCGCCCCGGCGCCACGATCTGCGAGCCACGGTGGCGGCACACGTTGTGCAGGCCCCGCACCGTGCCGTCCTCGCCTCGAATGACGATGACGGAGTCGGTATCCACCTGGAGCGTCAGCCAGTCTCCGGGCTTGGGCAGCTCGCAGGCGTGGCCGGCGAACAGCCAGCCCTTGCGCCAGACCTGCTCCATATCAGCGCGGTAGATCGTGGGATCGCTGTAGAAGGGCTGCGGCAGACTGAAGCCCGGCCGGTACGCCGCGAGATGGTGGCCGAGTTCCCCTTGCAACCCCTGCTTCATCCGGTAACAATGCCCTCAGACAATAAGAAGAAGAATAATCAACCGGGTCATTGCTGGGCTATTCACTGCGTTATTTGGGAGACTATCCATGTTGAAGCGTCTGCTGCAACTCCTCGCGCTGTTCACTCTGGCCGCAAGCGGCTCGCTGGCACTGGCGCAGCGCACCCCGCTCCTCGTTTACACCGCGCTCGAAACCGACCAGCTCAAGGGCTTCAAGGATTCGATCGAAGCCGCGGTCAAGGACGTCGAGGTGCGCTGGGTGCGCGACTCGACCGGCATCGTCACCGCCAAGCTGCTCGCCGAAAAAGCGAATCCGCAGGCGGACATGGTGCTCGGCTTGGCGGCCACGAGCCTGCTCGTGCTCGAGCAGGAAGGCATGCTGCAGCCGTATGCGCCGAAGGGGGTCGAAAAGCTCAATGCTCGCTTCGTCGACAGCAAGAAGCCGCCGATGTGGGTCGGCATGGACGTCTGGGGCGCCACCATCTGCTTCAACACAGTGGAAGCGCAGAAGCGCGGCCTGCCCAAGCCCGAGAGCTGGAAGGATCTGCTCAAGCCGATCTATAAGGGCCAGATCACCATGCCGCACCCGGCCTCGAGCGGAACCGGCTTCCTGGACGTCACGGCGTGGCTGCAGCTCTTCGGCGAGGCGGAGGGCTGGAAATACATGGACGCGCTGCACGAGAACATCGCGCAGTACGTGCACTCCGGCTCCAAGCCCTGCCGCCAGGCGGGC
>DASTPE010000020.1:0-61699 GCA_035762345.1 Burkholderiales bacterium | reverse complement strand
AGGTCGAGGCGGCGGTGAAGAAAGTGCCCGGCACGACCAGCGCCTACGCCGAGCGCCTCACCGGCGGCTACTACATCGACATCGAGCCCGACCGCATGGCGCTCGCGCGCTACGGCCTCACGCCGGGCGACCTGCAGGAAGTGATCGGCACAGCGCTCGGCGGCGAGATGGTCACCACCACCGTCGAGGGACTCGAGCGCTACGGCGTGGTCGTGCGCTATCCGCGCGACTTCCGCAGCGACCCGGCGGCCATCGCCTCCCAGGTACTCGTTCCTGTAATGGCAGCTATGCCAGCAAGCGCCCCGGCTGGGATGGGAAGCTCGTCGAATGCGAGCGGGCTGAAGACCCTGGGCGCGACCATGATCCCGCTGGGCCAAGTGGCGCAGGTGAAGCTCGTGAAGGGCGCGCCCAGCATCCGCACCGAGAACGCGCTCCTTGCCGCCTACATCTACGTCGACATCCGCGGCCGCGACATCGGCGGCTACGTCGCCGACGCGCAGAAAGCCGTGCGCGAGGCGATCAAGTTCCCGCCGGGGTACTTCGTCACCTGGAGCGGCCAGTTCGAATACATGGAGCGCGCCAAGGAGAAGCTAAAAGTAGTGGTGCCGCTCACCATCGTTATCATCTTCCTGCTGCTCTACCTTAACTTCCGGCGCCTGACCGAGACGCTGATCGTCATGCTCTCGGTGCCCTTCGCGCTGGTGGGCGGCATCTGGCTCATGTATCTCCTCGGCTACAACCTGAGCGTCGCGGTCGCGGTTGGCTTCATCGCGCTCTTGGGCGTCGCCGCCGAAATCGGCGTCGTGATCCTCATCTACATTGATCAGGCGCTGAAGAAACGTGCGGCCGCGCGCGAAGCTTCAGGAGAGACGCTCGTCGTCGAGGACCTGCGCGAGGCGATCGTCGAGGGGGCTCTGATGCGCGTGCGCCCGATCATGATGACGGTGGCCGCGGTAATCGGCGGCCTGCTGCCCATCATGTGGGGCAGCGGCACCGGCTCGGAAGTGATGCGCCGCATCGCCGCGCCCATGGTGGGCGGCATGGTCTCGGTGACCGTCCTCGCGCTGATCGTGATCCCGGCGATCTATGCCGTGGTGAAGGGCCACATGATTCGGCGCGCGAGCGCGCCGAGCGCGTAGAAGGCGGAATACCTCGACTGGATATCGCAAAAGGAGAAGCGCACATGAAACATCGAGTTCGAGCCTGGGCGGTTGCCGTTCTTTTCCTCGCTGCCGTCCCCATGGCTGGCGCGCAGCAGGTTCACAAAGCGACCGGCGTGGTGACCGGCATCGACCGCAGCGCGGGCAAGGTCACCCTCAAGCACGACCCAATCGCGAGCCTAAACTGGCCGGGCATGACCATGGCATTCGCGGTCAAGGACAAGGCGTTGCTCGACAAGCTGGCAAAGGACAAGAAGGTGGAGTTCGAGCTCGTGCAGCAGGGCCAGCAGTACGTGATCACGTCGATCAAGTGACGGCGCGTTTCAGCTCGCGGCGGCGTTCGGTCTTGCGGGCGGGACTGACCTTGCCCGCGCTCGCGTTCGCGCCACGCGCCTTTTCGCAGGATCGTCCCCGGAGCCTGCGGCTCGTTTCCGCCCGGCAGGCGCTGGTGGGCGCCGGAAACCGGGACACGGCGGTGTGGAGCTACAACGGCGCAGTTCCGGGGCCGGAGCTGCGCTTCAAGCAGGGCGAGCGCTTGCGCATCGAGGTCGAGAACGCGCTCGAGGTGGAGACCACGGTGCACTGGCACGGGGTGCGGGTGCCGAACGCGATGGACGGCGTGCCCAACCTGACACAGGCGCCGATCGGGGCAAGGGGCGGCAGGTTCTCTTACGAGTTCGAGCTGCGCGACGCCGGCACTTACTGGTACCACCCGCATCTCGGCAGCCCGGAGCAGGTCGGGCGCGGCCTGTACGGGCCGCTCATCGTCGATGAAGCGCAGCCGCTGGCGGTCGATCGCGACGTGGTCTGGATGCTGGGCGACTGGCGGCTCGACCGCGAAGCGCGCATCGTCGCAGACTTTGGCAACTTCATGGACGCGAGCCACGCCGGCCGCATCGGGAACACGGTAACGGTGAACGGCGCGATCCGCGAGACCTTCGAGCTGCGCGCGGGCGAGCGCATCCGGCTGCGGCTGGTCAACGCCGCCAACGCGCGCATCTTCGGCCTGGAATTCCGCGGCCACGATCCGCTGGTGATCGCACTCGACGGCCAGCCGGTGGCCCCGCACCGCCCGCAGGGCGGGCGCGTCGTGCTCGGGCCCTCGATGCGCGCGGACGTGCTGCTTGATGCGACCGGAGAGCCGGGACGCGCCTACGCCGTGGTCGACGATTTCTACGCACGGCGCGCCTACCGCCTGCTCGATTTCCAGTATGGGAAGCAACGCTTGCAGGGCGGGCGAGCGGGCGCGCCGCTGCCGCAACTCGTGCCGAACGCGCTTGCGGAGCCGGACCTAGCGGCGGCGAGCCGCCATCGCATCGAGTTCGGCGGCGGCATGATGGGCGCCATGCCCGGGGGCATGATGGGGATGATGGGCAGCGGGCAGCGCCTAGCGTGGACCGTGAATGGCAAGGCGATACCCGACAACGCTCACGCGCACGACCCGATCCTCAGCCTCGCGCTCGGCCGCTCCTACCTGCTCGAGCTGGTGAACGATACGCAGTGGCATCATCCGATCCATCTTCACGGCCACGTTTTCCGCGTGCTTGGCCGCGACGGCAAGCCGACCCTGCATCGCGAGTGGCTCGACACCGTGCTGCTCGACCCGCGCAGCCGCGCCGAGATCGCCTTCGTCGCCGACAACCCCGGCGACTGGATGCTCCATTGCCACGTCCTCGAGCATCAGGCGAGCGGCATGATGGCCGTGGTGCGCGTGGCGTGAGCGACCGCAGCATGCAGCGCTACGCAGTTCTTACGCTCGGTTCGGCGCTGCTCTTCGGCGCGGCGACGCCTGCGTTGAAGCCGATCGCTGGCGCGATGCATCCGGTCCTGCTCGCAGGGCTTCTGTACCTTGGCTCCTTCATTGGCCTGTTCGCCGCGCGCTCGGTTCGTCGCGGACAGGAGGAAGCGCGCCTCCAGCGCAAGGACCTGCCTGCGCTCGTGGGCGCTATCGTCTCGGGCGGACTGCTCGCCCCGGTGCTGCTGGTCTGGGGCCTGAGTGGCCTCACGGCTTCAGCCGCGTCGCTGCTGCTCGCTTCGGAGGCGGTTCTGACGATGCTGGTCGCGGCGTTTCTCTTTCGCGAAGCAGTCGCCGGGCGCGTGTGGGTGGCGGCGCTCCTGATTCTCGTCGCCGCTGCCTTGCTCGCCTGGACTCCGGGGACACGCTTGCCGATTTCGCTGCATGCGCTCGCGGTACTTGCGGCCTGCCTGCTGTGGGCGCTCGACAACAACCTCACTGCCCGCATCGCACTCGCCGACCCGTTCGCGATCGCCATGTGGAAAGGGCTGGCCGCGGGCGCAGTCAACACTGTGCTTGGGCTGGTGCTCGCTCCGTCGGCTCCGGGTATGTCTTGGTTTGCCGCGCTGGCCATCGGCGCTATCGGCTACGGGGCGAGCCTGATGCTGTATGTGCTCGCACAACGCCATCTCGGCGCCGCACGCACGGCCGCGCATTTCGGCACCGCGCCGTTCTTCGGCGCCGCGCTTTCAGTCGCGCTTCTCGGCGAGCCGCTTACCGCGGTTCTGGTGGCCGGGTTCGCAATGACGGCCGGAGCGACCTGGCTTACGCTCAGCGAGCACCACGGTCACGAGCACACGCACGAGGCGATGGAGCACGAGCACCGCCACATGCACGACGAGCACCACCGGCACGCGCATCAGGGCGACGAAGGGTCCGAGCCGCACTCGCATTTCCACAGCCATGCGCCGCTTCGGCACCGTCATGCGCATTTTCCCGACCTGCATCATCGTCATCGCCATTAGCTCGCTCACGTCGGGGTGCGGCGAAGGCAATCCGGATCCTGTGCAGCTCGCGTCAGGCGAGAAGGTTTACTTACAGCACTGCGCTTCATGCCACGGCGCCAAGCTCGAGGGCCAGCCCAACTGGCGCGCGAAACTGCCGAACGGCCGCATGCCCGCGCCACCGCACGACGACAGCGGCCATACCTGGCACCACCCTGACGAGGTGCTCTTCGGCATCACCAAGCACGGGCTTGTGCCGCCGTACGCGCCGCCCGGTTACGAGAGCGACATGCCGGCATTCGCCAACACGCTCACCGACGAGGAGATCCGCGCGGTACTCGCCTACATTGCCTCACAGTGGTCGCCCGAGGTGACGAAGGTGCGTGCCGAAATGATTGCCAACGTGAGGAATCGATGATGGTCAGGGTTGCGCTTTTTCTCCTGTTTGCGGCGGCCGCATTCACGGCGCCGGCGCAATCGATCACGCTTCATCACGTCCATGGGCTGGCCTACAGCGGCGACGGCAAGCGACTCATGATTCCGAGCCACCACGGGCTCGCGATATTCGAGAACGGCACATGGTCAAAGGCGCCGGGGCCGGCGCACGACTACATGGGGTTCACCGCGACCACGAAACACCTCTACAGCAGCGGGCATCCCGCGCCGAGCTCGGGGCTCGTGAATCCGTTCGGCATCATCCGCAGCCGCGACGGCGGCAGGACCTGGGAGAAGCTGGGCATGGAAGGAGAGACCGATTTCCATCTGCTCGCAGCAGGCTGGAACACCAATGCGATCTATGTCTGGAACCCCGAGCCGAGCTCGCGCCTCAAGTCACCCGGATTGCACTTCTCGCTGAACGACGGCTTCTCCTGGAAGCGCGGCGCCGCCCACGGGCTCGCCGGGAAGGCGCAGGCGCTCGCCGTGCATCCGGACGACCGCGGCGTAGTAGCAGTGGCAACTTCGCAAGGGCTTTACCTTTCCAGGGACTCAGGCGAGCGCTTCGAACGCATTGCAGGCAACGGACAAGGGCTGGCGGCGTTCTTCGACCTCGACGGGATGCATGTCTGGTACGGCGCCTTCGGCAGCCGCCCGACCCTTTCGCGATTGTCGGTCCAGGATGGACTTCCGATCAGCGTCGCGCTGCCTCCTCTCACAAACGACGCGGTGGCTTACATCGCTCAGAACCCGACGCGACGGCTCGAATACGCAATCGCGACTTTCGAGCGCAGCGTCTATCTTTCGAGGGACGGCGGAAAGACCTGGTCGCAGATCGCGGCTCACGGCACGGCAAAGTGAGCAGCAGGCCCTGGTTTCGCGATCGCGAGGCTTGGCGGCTGATCGCGCGTGGCTATCTGACGTGGCTAAGCGCGCTGATGCTTGTTTGGGAAATTGCGCAGGCCCGGCTCTATGCGCTGTGGCGCGAAGCCGAGGGCGGATACATCGCTTTCTCGATCCTGCACTGCACGCTCGGCGATGTACTCATCGGCGGTATCTCGCTCGCGCTTTCGCTGACCTTGCTTCGCCAAGGGGCAGTCGGCTCCTGGCGCTGGCAGCCAATCGCTGCGGTGACAGTGGCCTTGGGGATGGCATACACGATATTCAGCGAGTGGATGAACCTCACCGTCCTGCGCAGCTGGGCTTACGCCGAATCGATGCCGACGATCAGCTTCGGTGACGCGCGGATTGGGCTGACGCCGCTCCTGCAGTGGCTCGTAGTGCCGCTGGTGGCGTTGTATTTCGCCCGGTTAGCTCTGCTTGGGCGTGGCGCATGACGATGCGGCCGGAGGCGAGGCCGAGGACGGCAAGTATCGCGGCGACCAGGACGTCGGGCCACACGGTGCCAGTTCCCAGGACGCCGGCGGCCGCGGCGAGAACAGCCAGGTTGGCGATCACGTCGTTTCGCGTGCAGAGCCAGACAGAGCGCATGTTGGCGTCGCCGTCGCGAAAGCGATAGAGCAGGACCGCGACGCCCAGATTGACCAGCAGCGCGAGAACTCCGACCACGCCCATTGTGATCGGCTCGGGCGGCACACCGAGCCAGATGCGCCACGCCGCGTAGGCGAGGACCGCGACACCGTAAACGGACATCGCGGCGCCCTTAAGAAGCGCTACTCGGGAAACCCACGCGCCGCCGAGGGCGATCGCGCCGAGGCTGAGGGCGTAGTTCGCCGAGTCGCCGAGGAAGTCGCCGGCGTCTGCGGCGAGTGCGGAGGAGCCCGACCAAGCGGCGGACACGAGCTCGACCAGGAACATGGCCGCGTTGGCGACGAGCGCGATCCAGAGTACTCGGGGGTACGATATCCCTTTGGCTGTACAGCAGGCGTCGCTCATGTGGGAATCAAAAACCCTGTAGCAGCTACAAGGTCAAACTTCTATGCGAATCGGAGAGCTTGCCCGACAAGCGGGCGTGGACGTGCAGACGGTGCGCTACTACGAGCGTGAAGGATTACTCGATGCTCCGGCGCGGACCGCATCGGGCTACCGCGCCTATGGCCCGCAGCACCTCGAGCGGCTCAACTTCGTGCGCCATTGCCGCTCGCTCGACATGCCGCTTGCCGAGATCCGGCGCCTGCTCGAGCTCTCGCGCGATACGCGCGTGTCGTGCGACCAGGTCAATACGCTAGTGCGTACACATCTAGAGCGCGTGCAGGCGAAGCGCAAGGCGCTGCAGGCGCTGGAGGGGCAGCTTGAAGCCCTTAGCGCGCAATGCGAGAGCGGCCACCGCGTCGCCGATTGCGGGATTCTTGAGGAACTGATTCACGCGGCGCACGGCGAGGCGTGCGCCTGCCACCCGGCGGCGTGAAGACCGCGCTGGCGGCGCTCGGCGTCGCTGGGTTGTTCTCGGCTACCGGGCTCGACGGCTGGACCGAGCAGACCTTCGCCGGTAAGCAGCCGACCCGCTACCGGCTCGTGCGCGACTCCGGTGTCCAGGTGCTCCAAGCCGATTGCCAAGCGAGCGCTTCGGGCTGGATCCGCAAGCAACAGATCGATCTTAAGAGCACGCCGGTGCTGCGCTGGCGCTGGAAGGTCGAGCGGGTGTACTCGGACGTGCGCGAGCGCGAAAAGAAGGGGGACGACTTTCCCGCCCGCGTCTACGTCGTGCTGGGTAGTGGTCGTGCACTGTCGCGCAGCCGCTCTATCGTGTATGTCTGGGCGAGCACCGAGCCACAGGGCAGCGACTGGTCGAGCGCCTATACGTCGCAGGCGCACATGGTGGCGTTACGCTCGGGCGCGTCGGGGGCTGGGCAATGGCACGAGGAGCGGCGCGACGTGCGCGCCGATTTCAAGCGCTTCTTCGGAATCGACGTGAAGGTCGCGGATGGCGTCGCGATCATGACCGACTGCGACGACGCCGGCGGCGCCACGCGCGCGTGGTACGGCGATGTGCGCTTCGGCGCGTCATAGGATCATTGCGTTGATCTGCGTCAAACCATGCGGCGGGCGGCGGCGCATGCTCGCGAAGCGTGAAGTACCTCTTCGTCCTCAACGATCCGCCCTACGGCACCGAGCGCTCCTATAACGCTCTGCGTCTGGCGCGCTCGCTGCTCGAGCGCGGCGACGCGGAGGTGAAACTGTTTCTTCTAGGCGACGCCGCGTCGTGCGCGCACGGCGGCCAGAAGGTCGCGCAGGGGTTCTACAACCTTGCCGACATGCTGGGCGCGGTGGCGCGGCGCGGCGGCGAGATCGGCGTCTGCGGCACGTGCCTCGATGCACGCGGCATCCGCGGCGAGGAGCTGGTCGCGGGCTCGCACCGAGGCTCGATGGACGAGCTGTCGGCCTGGACGGCGTGGGCCGACAAGATCGTCAGCTTCTAGCCGTTACGAGGTTTCGACCGGCAGGCCCGCTGCGCGCCACTCGGGAAACCCGTCCTGAAGACGCCGAGCCCGCCAGCCGCGGCTGCGGAGTTTCTCGACCGCTTCGAACGACATAAGGCAATAAGGTCCCCGACAGTAAGCGACGACCTCCTTGCGCTTTGGCAGCTTTGACAGGTAGCTCTCCAGCTTTTCCAGCGGGACGTTGATCGCCCCAGGGAGATGACCGGCGGCGAATTCCTCGGCGGGTCGCACGTCGAGGACGGTCACTAGTCCCTTCTGCGCGCGTTCAAGCACCTCGCGAGCTGCGACCGGCTCGAGCTCGTCGCGGTGCGCGAGCCACAAGCGCAGCAGCTGCTCGACGTCGGCAACCCGGTGCTCGGCGACGGCGCGCAGCGCGGTCACCAGTGCGGTAACGTCGTCGCCTGCCAACGAGTAGAAGACGCGCAGCCCTTCTTTGCGGGCGCTCACCAGGCCCGCCTGCCGCAGCGCCTGCAGGTGCTTCGAGGTATTGGCGACCGATAGGCCCGTCATTGCGGCGAGCGCGTCGACGCTGCGCTCGCCCTGGGCGACGAACTCGAGAATCTGCAGCCGGCCGGCGCTGCCGAGCGCGGCGGCGACCCGCCCGATGGCTTCGTAAAGTCGGGTCTTGCCGGGATCGCTTGACTTCGGCATGGTGAGTATTCTACTATTCAACTGATTAGTTGAACACTAGCCATGGACGAACTCGTGCTCCGACTGGCAGCCTTTCTCGGCGTATTCGCGGCGCTCGCCTGGTGGGAAGCGCGCGCGCCGGCGCGCAGGCTTACCCTGCCGCGCTGGAGGCGCTGGCGCGCAAATCTCGGGCTCGCTGTCCTTAACGTGCTCGTCGTGCGGCTTGCGGTGCCGGGATCCGCGGTCGCTTTCGCGGCGTTCGCGGCCGGCGAGGGCTGGGGCTTTCTGAATCGCGCGGCGCTACCGGGCTGGATCATAGTGTTCGCTGGAATCGTGCTGCTCGATCTTATCGTGTACCTGCAGCATGTGCTGTTCCACTCCGTGCCGGCGCTCATGCGGCTGCACGCCGTGCATCATGCGGACGCGGACTTCGACCTGACCACCGGCATCCGTTTTCACCCGCTCGAGATTGCGATCTCGATGCTGATCAAGATGACGGCGATCGCCGCTCTGGGAATTCCCGCATTCGCCGTGCTCGTGTTCGAGGTGCTGCTCAATGCGTCGGCGATGTTCAACCACGCTAACGCCTCTCTGCCCGCGCGGCTCGAGCCCTGGGTACGCCGGCTGCTGGTGACCCCGGACATGCATCGAATCCACCATTCCGTGGTTGAAGCGGAGCGCAACAGCAACTACGGCTTTTGCCTCTCGTGGTGGGACCGGCTGCTCGGCACCTACACTCCCACGCCGCGCGGTGAGCTCGAAATCGGACTCACGCAGTGGCGGGAGCTGCGCGCGATCGCTACGCTGCGCGGCGTACTGCGAATGCCGTTCGTGCGCGCGGCCTAGTCGCCGCTGTAGGCGACGGTGCAGCCGAAGGGACGCGTGGTTGGCGTGGCGACCTTTCGCCCGGCGGCCAGATCTTCGAGCGCCGCCCGGACGTAGTTGCGCGCAGCATGCGCTTCCTTGGTGCTCATCGTCGGGTTATCCGAGATGGCGCCCGAGTAGACGATCTCGCCCTTCGGGTCGATCACAAACATCTGCGGCGTTACGACCGCTCCGTAGGCCCTGCCCATGCTGCCCGCTGAATCCATGAGCAGTGCCGCGGGCGCGCCGCCGCGCGCGCGGTGGAGCGCGGCGGCTTTGTCCGGCGGCAAGTAATCGCGCCGCGACGGATGCGTGGAGATAACCGAGAGCCACACGATCCCCTGCGCCGCCGCCCACTTCTGCAGCTCGGGCATCACGCCGCTTTCGTACTGCGCTCTGACGAACGGGCAGGAAGCGCTGGTCCATTCCAGGACGAGCGTCTTGCCCTTGAATTCGGACAGCCGGCGCGGGCGCATCTGCGTATCCGGGACTTCGAACTGTGGGGCAGGGCTTGCTGCAAACGCGCGCAGGCCGCTCAGCGCACCCGCTGCGACGATCAGGAAATGGCGCCGGTTCATGGGCTCAAGGGTAAACTAAAGCCATGACAATCTACATGCAGACCGCTTCGCGTCCGGCCAAGGAAGCCCCGCTCACCGACGCCGAGCGCGACGCGCGCATCGAGCTCGCTGCCGCCTACCGCGTCTTTGCGATGCTCGGCTGGACCGAGATGATCTTCAATCACATCACGGTGCGCGTACCCGGTCCGGAAGTCAGGTTTCTGATCAATCCGTTCGGGCTGCACTACAGCGAAGTGAAGGCATCGAACCTGGTTCTCATCGACATCGAGGGTAGCCCGGTGCGCGAAACTGAATGGCCCGTGAACCGGGCCGGGTTCGTCATCCACTCGGCGATCCATGGCTCGATTTCTCAGGCGCACTGCGTGATGCACACGCACACCACGACCGGCATGGCGGTGGCGTGCCTCGAGGAGGGCCTGTCGCCGCACAACTTCTACGGCGCGATGCTCGTCGGGAAGCTCGCGTACCACGAATTCGAGGGCGTTACCGTCGAGCCTCGCGAAAAGGAGCGGCTGGTGCGCGACATCGGGGACAAGCCGGCGGTCATTCTGCGCAACCACGGCCTGCTCGCCTGGGGGCCGAGCGTACCGGAGGCTTTCCTCATGCTCTGGACCATGCAGCGTGCGTGCGACGTTCAAATCGCCGCGAGCGGCGCGGGCGCGGTGTATGCGATCCGGCCGGAAGTCTTCCCGCAGACGGTGCGCGAAGCCGGGCCAGCGGAAAAGCGCACGTGCGAGGACACGTTCGCGGCGCTCCAGCGCCAGATCGACTCCATCGACCCGGGCTACCGGGATTGATATGCGAAGAGTGCTGGCGGCCGTCGCGCTCGCTGTTCTTTGCAGCGGTGCGCACGCGCAATACCCGAACAAGCCCGTCCGCCTCATCGTGCCGTTCCCGCCGGGCGGTGCCGCCGAGGTCGGCGCGCGCATCTTCGCGCAGCCGCTCGGCCAGGCGCTCGGCCAGCCCGTCGTCATCGAGACCAAGCCCGGAGCCGACGGGGCGATCGCAGCCGACGCCACAATGAAGGCGGCGCCGGACGGCTACACGCTTTTCTACGCCACCAACACCGCGTTCTCCTGGGTTCCGGCGGTGCGCAAGGATCCGCCCTACGACCCGGTGAATGACTTCACGCCCGTTTCGCTGGTGGGGCAGTTCGGCTTCTTCCTCTTCAGCCACCCGAGCGTCCCGGCAACGAATATGAAGGAGCTCCTCGCCTATATCCGCGCGAACCCCGGCAAGCTGAATTACGGCAGCGGCAACAGCACGTCCATCGTCTCGACCGCCCAGCTTCTGCAGCGCGAGAAGCTCGACGTGGTGCACGTGCCGTATAAAGGCGACGGCCCGCTCATGGTCGACCTGCTCGGCGGCCGGGTTCACTTCGCCATCGCCACGCCGGGGACTGCGGCGCCGCAAGTGCGTGAGGGAAAGCTGCGCGCGCTCGCCACGCTGCTCCCCAGCCGCAGCCCGTTACTGCCAGACGCGCCGACGATGGCGGAAGCCGGTCTGAAAGCGCTGAGCGTCACGCCGTGGGGCGGAGTGTTCGGCCCCAAAGGCCTGCCACGCGACATCGCTGATCGCGTCTCGCGCGAGCTTCAGGCCGTGCTCAAGCGCCCCGAAGTGCGCGAGGCGTTCGGCAAGCTCGCCTTCGAGCCGGGCGGCTCGACTCCCGAGGAGCTCGCCGCGTACACCCGGGAGCAGCTCGCCGTCTGGCGCCGCGCCATCGCCGATGCCGGCATCAAGCCCGAGTGAGCCGGCTGGAACTAGTGTTGACGTTAACGTAAACGTCAACTAGGCTGGGAGGTTCCATGACCGACCTGTCGGACTCGAGCAAGCTCGTTTACAAGGCAAAACACAAGATCCGCTTCGTCACCGCCGCGAGCCTGTTCGACGGCCACGATGCATCGATCAACATCATGCGCCGCATCCTGCAGGCCTCGGGGGCGGAGGTGATCCACCTCGGGCACAACCGCTCGGTCGACGAAGTCGTAAGCGCAGCGCTGCAGGAAGATGCACAGGGCGTCGCGGTGTCGTCTTACCAGGGCGGCCATCTCGAGTACTTCAAGTACATGCTGGACCTGCTGCGCTCGCAAGGCGGGGAGCACATCAAGGTCTTCGGCGGAGGCGGCGGGGTGATCGTGCCTGCAGAGATCAAGGAGCTGCAGGACTACGGGATTGCCCGCATCTATTCGCCCGAAGACGGGCAGCGCATGGGCCTGCAGGGAATGATCAACGACATGCTCGCGCGCTGCGATTTCGACGTCGGCCGCAAGGAGCCGAAGTCGCTCGCGCAGGTGATCACGGCGCTGGAGCTGGGGGTCCTCGATAACAAGGAGATTCTCGAAAAGGCGAAAAGCAAGCCTGCACCAGTGCTCGGCATTACGGGCACCGGCGGCGCGGGCAAGAGCTCGCTCACCGACGAGCTCGTGCGGCGCTTTCGGCTGGACCAGGGCGAGCGGCTCAAGATCGCGGTGCTATCGGTCGATCCGACGCGCCGCAAGACCGGCGGCGCGCTCCTCGGTGACCGCATCCGCATGAATGCGATCCACGGACCGAACGTTTTCATGCGCTCGCTCGCCACGCGCGACACCGGGACGGAGCTTTCGGCGGCGCTCGGCGACGCGATTGCCGCCTGCCGCGCCGAGGGCTATGGGCTGGTGATAGTCGAGACCGCGGGCATCGGGCAGGGCGACGCCGCGATCGTGCCGCACGTCGATGCCTCGCTTTACGTGATGACGCCAGAGTTCGGTGCAGCGAGCCAGCTCGAGAAGATCGACATGCTCGACTACGCAGACTTTGTCGCGATCAACAAGTTCGACCGCCGCGGGGCCGACGATGCGCTGCGCGACGTGCGCAAGCAGGTGCAGCGCAACCGCGAGGCTTTCAGGACGGTGCCCGACGACATGCCGGTGTTCGGCACCGTCGCTGCGCGCTTCAACGACGACGGCGTGACTTCGCTCTACCACGCCGTGGCTGGAAAACTGGGATTTCAGATCGGGAAACTCCCGAAGCCCGCCGGCAAGGTTTCGTCCGCGGTGCATGCCATCGTTCCGCCGAAGCGCCAGCGCTATCTCGCGGAGATCGCGGAGGCGGTGCGCGGCTATCACCACCGCGTCGAGCAGCAATCGCGCCTGGCGCGCGAGCGCCAGCAGCTTCTCGGCACCCGAGCCATGCTTGGCAGAACCTTCGAGGAGCTCGACGCGCTGATCGAATCGAGGACGCTCGACGCCGAAGCGCAAAGGCTGCTCGACAACTGGCCCAAGGTGGTCAAGTCCTACTCGGGCGACGAGCAAGTGGTGAAGGTACGCAACAAGGAATTACGCACGAAGCTCACCCAAACCTCGCTTTCAGGTACGAAGGTGCCGAAAGTCGCGCTTCCGCGCTATGAGGACCACGGCGAGCTGCTGCGCTGGCGGATGCGCGAGAATGTGCCCGGCGAGTTCCCGTTCACTGCGGGCGTATTTCACTTCAAGCGCGAGAACGAGGATCCGACGCGCATGTTCGCGGGCGAGGGCGACCCGTTCCGCACCAACAAGCGCTTTCACCTCCTTTCACGCGACATGCCGGCGAAACGCCTGTCTACGGCGTTCGATTCGGTCACGCTGTACGGCTTCGACCCCGACGAGCGGCCCGACATCTACGGCAAGGTGGGTAACAGCGGTGTCTCGATCGCGACGCTCGACGACATGAAGGCGCTCTACGCGGGCTTCGACCTGTGCGATCCCTCCACCTCGGTGTCGATGACGATCAACGGCCCTGCGCCGACGATCCTCGCCATGTTCTTCAACACCGCGATCGACCAAGAGGTCGAGAAGTTCAGAAAGGAGAAAAGGAAAGATCCGTCGCCGGAAGAGCTGGCGGCGATCAAGGCGCACACCCTCGGCTCGGTGCGCGGCACCGTTCAGGCCGACATCCTGAAGGAGGACCAGGGGCAGAACACCTGCATCTTCTCCACCGAGTTTTCGCTCAAGGTGATGGGCGACATCCAGGAATACTTCATCGCCAACCAGGTGAAGAACTTCTACTCGGTATCGGTCTCGGGCTACCACATCGCCGAGGCGGGCGCGAACCCGATTTCCCAGCTCGCGTTTACCCTCGCCAACGGCTTCACCTTCGTCGAGGCCTACCTCGCACGCGGGATGAAAATCGACGACTTTGCTCCGAACCTGTCATTCTTCTTCTCCTACGGTATGGATCCGGAGTATGCGGTGCTTGGGCGCGTGGCGCGGCGGATCTGGGCGGTGGCAATAAAGGAGCGCTACCGCGGCAATGAGCGCAGCCAGAAGCTCAAGTTCCATTCGCAGACCTCCGGCCGCTCGCTGCATGCGCAGGAAATCGCCTTCAACGATATCCGCACGACGCTGCAGGCGCTGATCTCGACTTACGACAATACCAACTCCCTGCACACCAATGCCTACGACGAAGCGATCACCACACCGACCGAGGAATCGGTGCGCCGCGCCATGGCGATCCAGCTCATCATCAACAAGGAATGGGGGCTGGCGAAGAACGAGAACCCGAACCAGGGCTCGTTCATCATCGAGGCGCTCACCGATCTCGTCGAGGAGGCGGTCCTGAAGGAGTTCGAGGCGATCTCGAGCCGCGGCGGAGTCCTCGGCGCCATGGAAACCGGCTACCAGCGCGGCAAGATCCAGGAGGAGTCGCTCTACTACGAGCACCGCAAACACGATGGCTCCTACGAGATCGTCGGCGTGAACGCGTTCCGCAACCCGCACGGCGACCCGGTTCCGCAGAAACTCGAGCTCATCCGCTCGACCGAGGACGAAAAGCAGTCGCAACTCAGGCGACTGCGGGAGTTTCAGCGGCGCAACGCCGAAGCCTGCCCCGCAATGCTGGAAAGGCTGCGCCAGGCGGTGATCAGGGACGAGAACGTGTTCGCGGTGCTGATGGATGCCGTGCGCGTGTGCTCGCTCGGCCAGATCACGCACGCCCTGTTCGAAGTGGGCGGTCAGTACCGTCGGAGCATGTAGGCGCCCGCGGCTAGAAGGCGACCTTCGTCTTGATCACGAACTGCACGCTGTCGATGCTCGGGTCGCGCTCGAGCGGGAAGGCGATGTCGGCGTGCAGCACGTTGCCTTTGGAAGTGCGCGCGCTGAGCAGGCGCAGTCCGAAGCCGACGTCATGCAGCCATCCGGGGTTCACCGTATTCTGGTTCTCGCCTTTCCAGGCGCGCCCTACGTCGTAGAACACCGCGCCGCCGACGCGGAACAGGCGGAACGGATACCAGTCGGTATAGCCGCGCGCTTCGGTCGTGAAGAGCACTCGCCGTTCGCCCGCCTGGTAGCGCAGCGGGTAGCCGCGTAGCCCGTTGTCGCCGCCGATTTCGAGCGGGCCGGGCACGTCCGGGTTGTCGACCGCGTCGGCCGACAGCGCCGCGTAGTACACAAGCCGTCGCCCGCTACGATGGTAATAGCGGAATAAGGCGCCCACCGCCTGGTTCTCGCCTTCCTCGGCATAGCGCCCGGACGCGCTGAAGCTCGCGAGCACGAAGCTGTCTCGGGTGAGATCGAAGCCGTTGCTCACGTTCAGAAAGTAGACCCAGGAGTCGCGCGTCGAGCCCCATTCGGTGAGCGCGCGGCCCAGCTGCAGCCTGGATTGCACGCCCATCGCGAAATCCTCCACGCGCCCGATCAAGTTCAAGTTAACGTCGGTGCGGAACGCGTCCTCGATCAGCTCGAAGCGCAGGAACGGCCCGGCGAGCGTCAGATCCGACGGCAGGCGCACCGGCGGAGGCGCGCCGGGCTCCAGTTCGTAGTCGCTGTCGCTGTAAAAGACACCGGCGGAGTAACGCGTCGTCCAGCCGGCGATCAGGCCGGGCGACCAGCCACCGAAGGCCTCGGACGCCTTGCTGCGGACCCGGTACTCGGCGACCTTTTCGCCCGCGTTGTATAGCGACGTCAGCCCGTCGTTCTCGGATGCACTGATTCCGGCGGACCAGCGCGCATCGAGCGAGTAGAAGGGCCTCTGCAGGGTGAATGACTGGCTGCTGCCATCGTTATAGTCGGCGTACGAATAGGACGCGACGCCGCGCGTTCCGAACAGGTTGGTATCGGCGATATTGAACGACGTGCCGCGGCGGTCGACGTTGGATGTGTACGCAACCCCCAGTGTGATGCCCGTACCAAGGAGGTTGTCCTCCTTGATCGCGACACGGCCCTGGTTTTCACCGCCCTCCCGGCTGGCGCCGATGCTGAGGTCGAGGGACCAGGTGTCACGGGTCTTCACCTCGATGTCGGCGACCCCGTCGCGGTGCGCGACTGGCCGGATGCTCACCTCGTACAGGTAATGCTTTGCGCGCAGGAGGCGCTCGGTCTCCTCGATCACCTGCACCGAGACAGGGTCTCCCGATTTGAAGAGCAGCAGCCGCCGGATCACCTCCGGGCGGGTCTGGATGTGAAGCTTGTTCGCGAGGCGGAAGAGCCAGTTGTTCTCCGCGGGGTCTTCGAGATCGAAGATATCGTGGGTACTGACCCGGATCTCGCCGATGCGCGCGCCCGCGGCCTGCAGCTCAGCGAATGTGGGAACGCCCTCGCCTTCCGTGCTTTCCTGCGCCATCGCTGCCCCGGCTGCGCCAGCCAGGGCGGCGATCAAGGCGAGGACGCGACGATTAATTGACGGTCGCGCCGGTTTCGCGCACCACCCGGCCCCACTTCTCATGTTCGGCGCGCATGAAAGCGTTCAGCTCCTGCGGCCCCATCGAGGTCGCCTCTACGCCGGCGGCGCGGAAGTTCGCCTGCACCTCGGGGTCGTTTAGCGCCTTGGCGATCTCGCGGTTCAGCCGCTGCACGATCTCGGCTGGCATCCCTGCGGGCCCGGAAATACTGAGCCAGAGAGTCGCCTCGTAGCCGGGGACACCGGCTTCGGCGAGCGTCGGGATCTCCGGAAGCTCGCTCCAGCGCTTGGCGGTCGTCACGCCGAGCGCTCGCAACCGCCCGGACTTCACGTGGCCGAGCACGTTCGGGATGCCGGCGAAGGACACGCTGACCTGTCCAGCGATCAGGTCCTGCATCGCCGGGCCGCTGCCTTTATATGGCACGTGGTTGAGGTCGATGCCAGCCATCGAGTTGAAGAGAGCCCCGACGAGGTGCTGCGCGCTGCCGTTACCGGAGCTCGCGAAATCGATCTTGCCGGGCTGCGCTCTTGCGGCTGCGATCAGCTCGCGCACCGAGCCGACCGCGAGCTTCTGCGGGTTCACCACGAGGGCGTAAGGCCCCGACGCGACGAGCGCGATGTGGGTAAAGTCGTTGAGCGCGTCGTACGGCATCTTCTTGTACAGATGCGCGCTGATGACGTGCGGCGTGCCGGTAAGAAGCAGCGTATAGCCGTCCGCGGCCGACTTGGCGACGAAATCCGCTCCGATCGTTCCGCCCGCGCCGGGCTTGTTCTCGACGAAGAATTGCCGGCCCATCTGGTCGGAGAGCCTTGGCGCGAGCATCCGTGCCGGCGTGTCGGCGAACCCGCCCGGCGACAGCGGCACGACGATGCGCACGGGCCGCGAGGGATACGTTTGCGAAAGGGCATTCGCCGCCGCAAGCCAGACGGTCAGAGCTATCAGGATCCGGTTCATCCGCGGTACACCGGGTCGGGGGTGGTGAAGAACGAGTGCAGGATGTGGTACGCGGTGAGATAGTTCTTCTGCTGGAAGCTCGCGTGCGATATCCCGGCCATCACGGCGAACTGCTTGTCGGGGTTGGGCAGGCGGGCAAAAAAGTCGACGAGGTCCTCGAAGCCCGCGATGCCGTCGAACTCGCCACGCATGATGATCGTCGGCACGGTGATCTTCGCCGGGTCGGCCAGCGGCAGCTTCGAGCACATGTCGACGTAGGTTCCCGTCGGCACGGATTCGTCCAGCGCGAGGATCGCGCTTGCGAACGCCTCGATCGTGGCGTCGTCCGCGGTCCCCGGGTGGTCGCGCGTAAAGATGCTGCGCACGAACGCGCGGTCGATGGAGCGCCGGAGCTTCGACTGGAACTCGGCGAGCTTCTTCCTGCGCTCGGCAAGCGTCGGGCTGCCCTTCCCGGTCCATACGAATGCGTCGAGCGCAAGCCGCGCTACCCGCTCGGGATGACGCTCCGTGAAGGCCGCTGCGCGCAACGCTCCGGAAGAGATGCCATACATGAGAAGTTTCTTCTCACCGGTTTTTTCCAGCACATATTTCGTCCCCGCCGCCAGATCGTCGGTGCCGTTGACAATATCGCAGTTGATCGGGCGGGACTTGTCGGAGCGGCCATAGCCCTCATGGTCCATGCACCACGTGTCATAGCCGCGCGCCGCGAACCAGTCCATGACCGAGGAGTCGGGCCGGCCGGGCACCTGTAGGTCGAAGGTCGGCTGCGAAGCCATCGAGGAGCCGTGCGCGAAGAAGATCGTGCCCTTGGGCGCCTCGCCGGTCGGCGGCGCCTTCTGCCACAGGAAAAGCTTGACCTCGCCCTTGCGCGTCCAATGCTCCACGCCGTTCAAGCGGGTCCGGAGTTCCATGGCGACGTACTGTACCCACTTTTTATGCAAGAATCCGCCGGCTCAGGCGAGAGGAGGCGCTGATGGCGCTCGAAACGCTCGACACGTTTCCCAAGCTGCTCGTACACCACGCGCTCGTGCGCGGCGACCGGCCGGCGATCCGCGAGAAGGATCTCGGCATCTGGCAGACATGGACTTGGCATGAATTCGCCGAGGAAGTGCGCGCGCTCGCCTATGGGCTCGCGGAGCAAGGCCTGAAGCGCGGCGACCATATGGCGCTGGTAGGCGCGAACCGCCCGCGGCTCTACGCCGGCATCGCCGCCGCGCAGTGTCTCGGCGCGATCCCGGTGCCGCTGTACCAGGATGCGGTCGCAGCCGAGATGGCGTTTCCCATCCGCAACGCCGAGGTCGCGCACGCGCTCGCCGAGGACCAGGAGCAAGTCGACAAGCTGCTGGAAATCCTGCCCGGCTGCCCGACGCTCAAGCATATCTACTACGACGACCCGCGCGGGCTGCGTAACTACAACCAAGCGCAGCTGATGAGCTATGAGCGCCTGCGGGACATTGGACGCGAGCGGCATCGCCGCGATCCCGGGTTCGTTCGCGAGGAGGTCGCGAAGGGAAGCGAGCATGACACGGCGGCGCTTTTCTTCACCTCGGGAACAACCGGCGTGCCGAAAGGCGTGGTGCTCACCTACCGCAACCTGATCGAGCGCTCGAAGGTGGTGGCCGATTGGGAGGGCATTACCGACCGCGACGTGGTGCTCGCTTTCATGCCGCCGGCGTGGATCGGGCAGAACATCTTCTCTTACGCGCAGCCGCTCGTTGCCGGCTACTGCATCTGCTGCCCAGAGTCCGCTGAGACCGTGGCCAATGACATGCGCGAGATCGGGCCGACCTACTATTTCGCGCCGCCGGCGGTGTTCGAGGCGTTGCTCACCCAGGTGTCGGTGCGCATGGACGATGCGAGCGCGCCGAAGCGCGCGCTGTATCGCTACTTCATGGACCTGGCGCGCCGCGTGGGTGAGCGCATCATGGAAGGCAAGCCGGTTTCGCTCGGACAGCGGCTACGCTACTGGCTCGGAAACCTGCTGGTCTACGGGCCGTTGCGCAACGTGCTCGGCATGAGCCGCGTGCGCATCGCGTACACCGGCGGCGAGGCGATCGGCCCCGATCTCTTCGTGTTCTACCGCTCGATCGGCGTGAATCTCAAGCAGCTCTACGGCTCCACCGAGACCAGCGTCTTCGTTTGCATCCAGCCCAACGACAAGGTCAAGCCCGACACCGTCGGGCCCGCGGTCGCGGGGGTCGAGCTCAAGTTCACGCCCGAGCGGGAGCTCCTCATCCGCTCGCCGGGCCTGTTCAAGGAGTACTACAAGAACGTCGAGGCGACGCTCCAGGCGAAGGATCGCGACGGCTGGTTCCACACCGGCGACGCCGGCTACATCGACGCCGACGGACACCTGAAGATCATCGATCGCGCCAAGGACGTCGGCAAGCTCGCCGATGGGACGCTGTTCGCGCCGAAGTACCTGGAGAACAAGCTCAAGTTCTTCCCCTATATCAAGGAGGCGGTCTGCTTCGGCCACCGGCGTGAAAAGGTATGCGCGTTCGTCAACATCGAAATGCAGGCGATGGGCAACTGGGCCGAGAAGCGCAACATCCCTTACTCGGGCTACACTGATCTTGCCGCGCGCGACGAGGTGTACGAGCTGGTGCGCGAGTGCGTCGAGCGCGTGAACGCCGACCTCGCGCAGGAGGCCGAGATCGCCAATTCCCAGATCCATCGCTTCCTCATCCTGCACAAGGAGCTCGACGCCGACGACGAGGAGCTCACACGCACGCGCAAGGTGCGTCGGGGCTTCATCGCCGAGAAATACGCTCCCCTGGTCGGCGCGCTTTACGACGGCAGCGACACAGTGCACGTCGAAGCGCAGGTGCGCTACGAAGACGGCCGCACCGGGACCTATTCGGCCGATCTCAAGATCCGGGACGCGAAGACCTTCCCGCCGGCCGCGGCAAAGCAAGCCGCATGATCTTGTCGGTGGAAAACGTTTCCCTCGCCTTCGGAGGCGTGAAGGCCCTGAGGGAGGTTTCCTTCGACGTGAAGGAGCACGAGATCCGGGCGATCATCGGCCCGAACGGCGCCGGCAAGAGCTCCATGCTGAACGTATTGAACGGCGTCTACCATCCGCAGCAGGGGACCATCCGGTTTCAGCAGAAGACGTTCAAGGACATGGATCCGCACGAAGCCGCGGCCCTCGGCATCGCGCGCACGTTCCAGAACATCGCGCTCTTCAAGGGCATGACGGTGCTCGATAACATCATGACCGGGCGAAACCTGAAGATGCACTGCGGCTTCCTGCACCAGGCGCTCTGGGCGGGGCCGGCCCGGCGCGAGGAGCTGAAGCATCGCCGCACGGTCGAGGAGATCATCGATTTCCTCGAGATCCAGCACATCCGCAGGACGCCGGTCGGGCGGCTGCCCTACGGCCTGCAGAAACGCGTCGAGCTCGCCCGGGCGCTGGCCGCCGAGCCGAAGGTCCTGCTCCTGGACGAGCCCATGGCCGGGATGAACCTCGAAGAAAAACAGGACATGTGCCGCTTCGTGCTCGACGTGAATGACCAGTTCGGCACGACCATCGTGCTCATCGAGCACGACATGGGCGTCGTCATGGACATCTCCGACCGCGTCGTCGTGCTCGATTACGGAAAGAAAATCGCCGACGGGACACCGGACGAAGTGCGTAACGACCAGAAGGTCATCGACGCTTACCTCGGCGTAACCCACTGATGCCGATCGAAGTCGTCTTCTTCATCGAAGTCCTGGCGGGCGGGCTGCTCGCAGGGGTGATGTACGCGCTCGTCGCGCTTGGCTTCGTGCTGATCTACAAGGCTTCGGGTGTCTTCAACTTCGCCCAGGGCGCGATGGTTTTCTTCGCCGCGCTCACGTTCGTGTCGCTCGTCGAGCGCGGCTGGAACTTCTGGCTTGCGCTCGTCGTCACGCTTGCCGTGATGGTGGTGCTCGGGCTCGCCACGGAGCGCGTCGTGCTGCGCCCGCTCGTCAACCAGGCACAGATCACGCTCTTCATGGCAACGATCGGCCTTACCTTCGTGCTCGAGGGGCTCTCGCAGCTCATCTGGGGCTCGCAGCCGCACGGGCTCGAGCTCGGCATCGCGGACGTGCCGATGGACTGGCTCTCGCAGCAATGGAACATCAACATCAGCCAGTTCGACCTCTTCGCCGCCTTCATCGCCGGAGCCCTGGTCGCGGTGCTCGCCGTGTTCTTCCAGAAGACGCGCATCGGCCGTGCGCTGCGGGCGGTAGCCGACGATCATCAGGCAGCGCTCGCAGTCGGCATCCCGCTGCAGCATATCTGGGCGATCGTCTGGGCGGTGGCCGGCTTCGTTGCCCTGGTGGCGGGGCTCATGTGGGGTGTGAGAAACGGCGTGCAGTTCGCGCTCACCTTCGTCGCGCTCAAGGCGCTGCCCGTGCTCTTGATCGGCGGCTTCGAATCGATTCCCGGCGCGATCATCGGCGGCCTGATCATCGGCGCGACCGAGAAGCTGGCTGAGGTCTACGTCGGGCCGTACTTCGGCGGCGGCATCGAGTCCTGGTTCGCGTACGTCGTGGCTTTGCTTTTCCTTCTCGTCAGGCCGGAAGGCCTGTTCGGCGAGAAGCACATAGACAGGGTGTAAATGCTCTACCGCGAAGCCGGGCAGTTCAAGTCGACCTACGCCGAAGATCAGCGCATCTTTCCGATTCGCCAGGACCGCCTTGCGTTCTGGGCTCTGATGTTCGTCGCTTTCATCGTGATCCCGATGGTCGGCAACCAGTACTGGCTCGGCGCGATGCTCACGCCCTTCCTTATCTTCGCGCTTGCCGCGCTTGGTCTGAACATCCTCACCGGCTACGCTGGGCAGCTTTCACTCGGCACGGCGGCATTCATGGCGGTCGGCGCCTTCATGGCCTACAACTTCGTGCTGCGCATGCCGTGGCTCGGCATCATCCCGAGCTTCATCCTGGCGGGCTTGTGCGCGGCGGTGGTCGGCATCGTGTTCGGCTTGCCGAGCCTGCGCATCAAGGGCTTCTACCTGGCGGTGGCGACGCTCGCCTGCCAGTTCTTCGTGCTGTGGGCGCTGCAGCGCTTTGGCTGGTTCACCAACCATAGCTCCTCGGGCGTAGTCACCGCGCAGAACATCGTGATCCTGGGCGTACCCTTCGACACGCCGGCCCGCAAGTACCTCTTCACCCTCGCCGTGGTCACGGTCATGGCGCTGCTCGCCAAGAACCTGATGCGCAGCGAGACCGGGCGCGCCTTCATGGCAATTCGCGACATGGACGTCGCTGCTTCGGTGATCGGCATTCCGATGATGAAGACGAAGCTCCTCGCCTTCGCCATCAGCTCCTTCTACTGCGGCGTGGCGGGCGCGCTGCACGCCTTCTGCTACCTGGGGACGGTGGAGCCCGAGGCCTACAGCCTGGATCTCTCGTTTCGCATCCTCTTCATGATCATCATCGGGGGGGTGGGGTCGATCCTTGGCTCGTTCCTGGGCGCGGCTTTCATCACGCTATTCCCGATCTTCCTCAACCTCGCCTCGGCCTGGGTATCGCATCTCTTCGGGGTGGAGATCTCGCATGCCATCATCTCCAACCTGGAGCTCATTGTCTTCGGCGGCCTCATCATTTTCTTCCTCATCGTCGAGCCGAACGGCCTCGCCCGCCTGTGGCAGATCGCGAAGGAGAAGCTGCGCCTGTGGCCGTTCCCGCATTGACGGAGCTATACTGACTATCCGCTCCTGAGGAGGAGGCGTTCATGAAGTCTTATTTGACGATCGGGGCAGTAGCGACTGCTCTCATCTCGGCACAAGCGTTCGCGCAGGCAAAAGAACAATTTGTACCGGTGAATTCCTACTGGGTCGGTCCTTATGCGCCCGGCGGCTCGGGCATCGCGGCGGGAATGATCGACTACTTCAAGCTGCTGAACTCGCGCGACGGCGGCATCAACGGCGTGAAGCTCACTTGGGAGAAGTGCGAGACCGAGTACCGCAACGACCGCGGCGTCGAGTGCTACGAGCGCTCGAAGAAAAAGGGCCCGACGGGCGCCACGCTGATCCACCCGCTGTCAACGGGGATCACCTACTCCCTCATCGACAAGGGCACCGCCGATAAGATTCCCATCGTCTCGGTCGGCTACGGGCGCACCGACGCGGCCGATGGGCGCGTGTTTCCGTACGTGTTCCCGATGATTACTACGTACTGGTCGCAGAACACCGCCAAGATCAAGTTCATCGGCATGAAGGAAGGCGGGATGGACAAGCTGAAGGGCAAAAAGATCGTAAACCTGTATCACGACTCGGCCTACGGCAAGGAAACCATCCCGATCCTGGACGTCCAGGCGAAGATCTACGGCTTCCAGGTCACGCACATCGCGGTGCCGCACCCGGGCAACGAGCAGCAGTCCCAGTGGCTGCAGATTCGCCAAGTCCGGCCCGACTGGGTGATCCTGCGCGGCTGGGGCGTGATGAATCCGACCGCGTTGAAGGCCGCCGCGAAGATCGGGTTCCCGCGCACGAAGATCTTGGGCGTGTGGTGGTCCGGCGCCGAGGAGGACGTGATCCCGGCGGGCGACGCGGCGAAGGGCTACATCGCCGCCGGCTTCAACGCTCCGGGCTCCAATTTCCCGGTGCTGCGCGAGATCCAGAAGCACGTCTACGGCAAAGGCCAGGGCGAGCTCGAAGACAAGTCACGCCTCGGCTCGATCTACTACAACCGCGGCGTGCTCTGGGGCATCCTCACCACCGAAGCGGTGCGTACCGCGCAGGGTCGCTTCGGCAAGGGCCAGCCGATGACCGGCGAGCAGGTGCGCTGGGGACTCGAGAACCTGGTGATCGACGACAAGCGCTTGAAGGAGCTCGGCGCGGTCGGCTTCATGCAGCCGCTCAAGCTCTCGTGCGCCGACCATGAAGGCGGCGGCCAGGTGAAGTTCCAGCAGTGGGACGGAAGTCAGTGGAAGGTCATCACCGACTGGATCCCGTCGGACCAGAGGCTGGTGCGGCCGATGATCGAAGCCTCGGCGTGGCAGTACGCCAAGGAGAAAGGCATCACACTCAGGGATTGTTCAAAAGAAAACTGAAAAGTGACTTCTTAGGAGGATCGGACGAAATGAAGCGCAGCACGGCTGTTGTTCTTGCATTGATGCTCTTTCCTGCCGGTCCCGCGGCCGCGCAGAACGAGCAGTTCATCCCCGCGAACTTCTACTGGGTCGGGCCGTACGCTCCCGGCGGCTCGGGATTCGGTGGAGGCATGATCGACTACTTCGCGATGCTCAACGAGCGGGACCAGGGCATCAACGGCGTGAAGCTCACCTGGGAGAAATGCGAGACCGAGTACCGCAACGACCGCGGCGTCGAGTGCTACGAGCGCTCAAAGAGGAAAGGGCCGACGGGCGCTACCGTCATCCACCCGCTCTCCACCGGCATCACTTACTCGCTGATCGAGAAGGCGACCGCTGACAAGATTCCTGTGATCTCCTTGGGCTACGGCCGCACCGACGCCTCAGATGGCCGCGTGTTCCCGTACATCTTCCCGCTGATCACGAACTACTGGTCGCAGAACACCGCCAAGATCAAGTTCATCGGCATGAAGGAAGGCGGGATGGACAAGCTGCAGGGCAAGAAGATCGTGAATCTGTATCACGACTCGGCCTACGGTAAGGAAACCATAGCGGTGCTCGATGTGCAGGCGAAGAAGTACGGCTTCCAGGTGACGCACATCGCAGTGCCGCACCCGGGTAACGAGCAGCAGTCACAGTGGCTCCAGGTACGCCAAATCCGGCCCGACTGGGTGATCCTGCGCGGCTGGGGCGTAATGAATCCGACTGCGCTCAAGGCGGCGGCGAAGATCGGATTCCCGAGGACGAAAATCGTCGGCGTGTGGTGGTCCGGCGCCGAGGAGGACGTGATCCCAGCGGGCGACGCCGCAAAGGGCTACATCGCCGCTGGCTTCAACCTGCCGGGCACGAATTTTCCGGTGATGCAGGAGGTGCTCAAGCACGTCTACAAGAGAGGCAAAGGCGAGATGGAGGACCAGTCGCGCATCGGCTCGATCTACCACACGCGCGGCATCGTCGCTGGCATCATTACCGCGGAAGGAATCCGCACGGCGCAGAACCGCTTCGGCAAGGGCAAGCCCATGACGGGCGAGCAGGTGCGCTGGGGCCTGGAGAACCTGAACATCGACGAGAAGCGCCTGAAAGAGCTCGGCGCGGTGGGCTTGATGCAGCCGCTCAAGGTCTCCTGCATGGACCACGAAGGCGGCGGCGCGGTGAAGTTTCTGCAGTGGGACGGCCGCAAGTGGAACGTGATCACCGACTGGATCCCTTCTGACCAGTCGATCGTCCGGCCGATGATCGAGGCTTCCGCCGCGCAGTACGCGAAGGAAAAGGGCATTACCCCGCGCGACTGCTCCAGGGAGAAGTAAATCGCCTAAAGTAGACGGGGAAGGGTTCGCTCCCTTCCCCTTTTTTATGTCCGCCGTCCCCCAAACCCAGCCAAGCCCCATCCTCTCGATCAGCAACATCGAGGTGATCTACGATCACGTCATCCTCGTGCTGAAAGGGGTCTCGCTCGAGGTACTGGAAGGCCAAATCGTGACGTTGCTCGGCGCGAACGGGGCCGGCAAGACCACTACGCTGAAGGCGATCTCGAACCTGCTGCGCGCCGAGCGGGGCGAGGTTACCAAGGGCCAGATCCTTTACCGCGGCCAGCGCATCGACCAGTCCAACCCTTCCGAGCTGGTCAAACGGGGAATCTGCCAGGTGATGGAGGGCCGGCACTGTTTTCAGCACCTCACGGTCGAGGAGAACCTGCTCACCGGCGCCTACACGCGTGGCTACATCGGCTCCGGAGTCAAGGAGGACCTAGAGAAGGTCTACAGCTATTTCCCGCGGCTCAAGGAGCGGCGCCATTCCCAGTCGGGCTACACGTCGGGCGGCGAGCAGCAGATGACCGCCATCGGGCGCGCGCTGATGGCGCGCCCGCAGATGATCCTGCTCGATGAGCCCTCGATGGGGCTCGCGCCGCAGCTCGTGGCGGAGATCTTTGAGATCGTCAAGGAGCTCAATCGCAAGGAGCGCGTCAGCATCCTGCTCGCCGAGCAGAACACCAACATTGCACTGCGTTACGCCGACTACGGCTACATCCTAGAGAACGGGCGCGTGGTGATGGACGGCGAGGCGCAATCGATCGCCGACAACGAGGACGTAAAGGAGTTTTACCTCGGCTTCTCCTCCGCCGGACGCAAGAGCTTCCGCGACGTGAAATCCTATCGGCGCCGCAAGCGGTGGCTTTGAAGAAAGAGTTTTTCGACAAGCTCGAGACGCGCGCCCCCAAGAGGCGCGAGGCCGCACTGATGGCCGAGCTGCCGAAGCTGGTCGCGCACGCGAAGAACCGCGCACCGGGATTTGCGCGGATTTTGTCAGAAGTGAACGCTCCCACCGTTCGCTCCAGAGCGGCGCTCGCGAAGCTCCCCGTCACACGGAAAAGCGATCTCGCCACGCTGCAGAAGGAGTTGCCGCCGCTCGGCGGCCTGAACGCGACGCCGGTAGAGAAGCTTGGGAAGCTCTTCGTCTCCCCCGGGCCGATCTACGATCCCGAAGGTCGCGGCAAGGACTGGTGGCGCACCGCGCGCGGGCTGTTCGCGGGCGGTTTCCGCGCCGGCGACCGCGTCCTCAACACCTTCGCCTACCACTTCACCCCCGCCGGCTCGATGCTCGAGTCGGGCGCTACCGCGATCGGCTGCACCGTGATCCCGGGCGGGGTAGGGCAGACCGAGATGCAGGTGGCGGCGATTCGGGACTTGAAAGTGAACGCCTTCGTCGGCACGCCTTCGTTCCTGAAGCTCATCGTTGAGAAAGCCGACGAAATGAAAGCCGACCTCTCGAGCCTCAAGAAGGCTCACGTCGGCGCGGAATACCTTCCTCCGCAACTCAGAAAATCGCTCGGAGAGCGCGGCATCCGCGTCTCCCAGACCTATGCGAGCGCCGACCTGGGCCTCATCGCGTATGAGTCGGTGATGCCGGACGGCGAGATCAACGCAGGCATGATCCTCGACGAGCGTCTGATCCTCGAGATCGTGCGCCCCGGCACCGGCGACCCGGTCCCACCGGGGGAGGTCGGGGAAGTGGTCATCACGACTTTCAACAAGGATTACCCCCTCATCCGCTTCGGTACCGGCGATCTCTCGGCGGTGTTGCCGGACACGAGCCCCTGCGGGCGTACCAACGTGCGCATCAAGGGCTGGATGGGCCGCGCCGATCAGAGCACGAAGGTGCGTGCCATGTTCGTCACGCCGCGGCAGGTGAACGACATCGTGCGACGGCACCCCGAGGTCGTGCGGGCGCGGCTGGTGGTCGAAGGCGAAGCGGGCGACGACCGCATGACGCTCAAGTGCGAGATGCGCGAGCGGCTCCAGGGCGTGGTCGAAGCGATCGTCGCCTCGATCCGCGAGGTCACGAAGCTGCGCGGCGACGTCCAGCTCGTCGAGCCCGGGAGCCTTCCGAATGACGGCAAGGTGATCGAAGACGCCCGAAAGTACGGCTGAGAGCTTAGGTCCTCCGTGCCGCGCCGACGGGCAGGTCGTCGAGCCGGCGCATCTCGGCGTTGCGCAGCACCGCAGGATCTTCCAAGAAGGACCTGACGAATTCGACCGCGTCGGCGCCCCAGAACACTTCGCCGTCGACTACGAAGCTCGGCACGCCAAACACCCCGCGCGCCGCTGCTTGCTCGGTGTTGTTGCGAAGCGCGTCCTTTATCTCCGGAGAAGACAAGCGGATCGAATCGATACCGAGTTCCTTCGCCAGTTCAGAGAAGCGCTGCGCGTCGGTGGCATTCGCGCCGCTCATCCAAAGCGAGTCGAAAATCCGTTTGACCGCCGCGGGTCTTGAGCCGCACGCTAGCGCTAGGCGCAGGTGCTGGAGCGGATTGAATGGATGCTCGGCCGGGAAGCGGAGCGGGATGCCGAGCTCGGCCGCCCACCAGGTGCACCAGCGATAGGTCCACTTGCGTTTCGCAGGAATTTCGGCCGGGCCCTTCTGCCCCCAGTGCTGCAACAGACCGGCGAAGAGCACCGGCTTGAAATTGATGTCGGCATCGAGTTCCGGGAGCCGGTGCAAGCAGATATAAGAGTAGGGCGAGACGAAATCGAAGTACCAGTCAACGGAGGTTGCCATGGCGGTCAGGATCGAGAAGAAGGGAAGCGTGTGGACGGTAATCCATTCGCGCCCCGAGGCGCGCAATGCGATGGATCCGGAAAGCGCGGACGCTCTGGTTTCTGTTTTTCAGAAGTTTGATGAAGATCCCGATGCTGCGGTCGCCGTGCTGTGGGGCGAGGGCGGTGCGTTCTGCGCGGGATGGGACCTCAAGTACGGCGCATCGCTGATGAAAGACCCGGCGCCGATTCACGAGATTGACTATCCGCTGGATGACCGAAAGGCGATCCCGCGCGGACCGCTCGGCCCTACGCGCCTCGAGCTCGACAAGCCGGTGATCGCCGCGGTGGCCGGCCCGGCGGTGGCGGGCGGCTTCGAGCTCGCACTGTGGTGCGACGTACGCGTGATGGAGCAGTCGGCCTACTTCGGCGTCTATTGCCGCCGCTGGGGCGTGCCGCTGATCGACGGCGGCACGGTTCGCTTGCCGCGGATTGTCGGCATGGGACGTGCGCTGGAGATTATCCTCACCGGGCGCAAGGTCCCGTCCGACGAGGCATTGCGCATCGGCGCCTGCGAGCATGTCGTTCCCGACGGCAAGTCGCGCGAATTCGCCGAAGCCATGGCGCACGAGATCGCACGCTACCCGCAGGCCTGCACGCGTGCTGACCGGCGCTCGGCCTATGCGCAGCAAGGCTTGAGCCTCAGGGAAGCGATGCGTAAGGAGTGGTACAACGGCATTCCCGCCTTCAAGGCCGAAGGCGCCGCGGGCGCCGCGCGGTTCTCGTCAGGCAAGGGGCGGCACGGCGATTTCCGGGATATCTAGTTTTCTTCTCCGCCCGGGCAGTTCAGCGATGACCGATTCTTGTTCTTCTTGAGACAAGCCACTCCAGCGCGCGATTTCGTCGAGCGTGCGGCAGCAGCCGATGCACACGCCACGCACCGGGTCCATCCGGCAGATCTTAATGCAGGGGGTTTTCAACGCTTTCTTTTCGCAGCCAACGCACGTGCCGCTTTTGAAGAAGGAGTCTTCTTGAGAAGACCGCAGATCCACTGCCCGATGTCGACCAGTCGATCGAGATCCACGCCGGTACGGATGCCGAGCCCGTTCAGCATGTAGATCACATCCTCGGTGGCTACGTTGCCCGACGCGCCCGCAGCATAGGGGCAGCCGCCCAAACCGGCCACCGAGGCATCGAAGGTCGCCACGTCCATCTCGAGCGAGGCGTAGATGTTGGCGAGCGCTTGGCCGTAGGTGTCGTGGTAGTGGCCGGCGAGTCGCTCGAGCGGGACGCGCTTTGCGCAGGCCTCGATCATCGCCTTGGTCTTACCCGGCGTGCCGGTGCCGATCGTGTCGCCGAGCGAGATCTCGTAGCAGCCCATGTCGTAGAGCGCGCCGGCGACGTCGGCGACCTTATCGGGCTTGATCTCGCCTTCGTACGGGCAGCCGAGCACGCACGAGACATAGCCGCGGACGCGGATGCTCGACTTTCTTGATTCAAGAGCTATGGGTTCAAACCGTTTCAGCGATTCGGCGATGGAGCAATTGATATTCTTCTTCGAGAACGCCTCCGATGCCGCGCCGAAGATCGCCACCTCGGTCGCGCCAACGGCGCGCGCCGCCTCGAAGCCCTTGAGGTTCGGCGTCAGGACGGGATAGGCGACGCCCGGCTTGCGCCGGATGCGCTCCATGACCTCGGTGTGGTCGGCCATCTGCGGGGTCCATTTGGGCGATACGAACGCGGTCGCTTCCACGGCCTGGAGTCCCGCCTCGGCGAGCCGTTCGATAAGCTCGACCTTCACGTCCGTGGGGACCTGCCCGGGCTCGTTCTGCAGACCGTCCCGGGGACCCACTTCAACGATCCTTACCGCGTCACGCAAGGGTGACCAGCTCCGCGCCTTCGAGCACCTGCTCGCCGGCGCCGTAGTGGATTGCCTGGACTACGCCGTCAACGGGCGCGACGATCGTGTGCTCCATTTTCATGGCCTCGAGTATCAGCAGCGCCTGGCCCCGTGTCACCTTCGCGCCGGCGGCGGTGAGCACCTTGATGACCCTTCCGGGCATAGGTGCGGCAAGCGAGCCGTTGCTCGCCTCATCGCCGGCTCCGGCGAGCTCCTGTCTGAGCGACAGCCGGCGGTAGTCGCCTCCGCAGAAGACGTGCCAATCGTTACCCTCGCGAACCGCGCGCGCCTTGAATACGCGGCCATCGAGGCGAATGAGCAGGCGGCCGTCGGGCAACCGCTCGCCAGACAGCTCGTGCGTCCAGCCGTTGACCGTGATACGCAGTCCGGTGTCGGGGAACAGCAGTCTTACGGAGTGAGTGTTCGCTTTCTCTGCAAAGATGAAATCGTGGTGGGAATCCTCGTTCAAGCGCCAGCCATCGACCGTGTACCAAGGGGAATAGCGATCGCCGGAAACGGACGCGCGCTCGCGTGCCGAGCGCTCTTCCTCTGCGAGCTCGGCGAAGGCGGCGGCCGCAAGCAGCTCCACCCTGATGGGTTTTTCTTCGAGTAGTTCTTTCCTGTTGCGCTCAATGAGGCCGGTGTCGAGTTTCGCAGCGGCGAGAGAATGGCTGGCAGCGAGGCGGCGCAGGAAGCCGACGTTGGTCGTGACCCCGGCGATCTCAACCTCCGCGAGCGCCTGCTGGAGGCGGCGCAGCGCCGAGGCCCGGGTCGAGCCGTACACCACGAGCTTCGCGATCATCGGGTCGTACCAGGGCGTGATCTCCGCGCCGCCTTCGATCCCGGTATCGATGCGGAGCGAGGGCGTCTGCGGCGGAAAATTCAGGTGCAGGATCTTTCCCGTCGCGGGCAGGAAGTCGCGCTCCGGGTCCTCGGCATAGATCCGCGCCTCGATGGCGTGGCCCCTGAGAATAGGCTCCTTCTGCGGCAGCCGCTCCCCCGCCGCAACGCGCAGCTGCCATTCGACCAGGTCCAAGCCGGTGATCATCTCGGTGACCGGGTGCTCGACCTGCAGGCGGGTGTTCATCTCCATGAAGTAGAAGCCCCCGTCCTGCTCCGCGATGAACTCCACTGTTCCCGCGCCGGTGTAGGAAATCGCCTTCGCCGCGGCCACTGCCGCAGCGCAGATTTCCTGCTTGCGTGGGAAGTTTGGCGCCGGGGCTTCCTCGACGACCTTCTGGTGCCGGCGCTGCACCGAGCAGTCGCGCTCGAAGAGGTGCACGACATTGCCGTGGGTATCGCCGAAGACCTGCACCTCGATATGGCGCGGCCGCTCCAGATACCGCTCAATCAGCACCCGATTGTCGGCGAACGCCGAGCTCGCTTCGCGTTTGGACGCTTGCACCGCGGCGGCGAAAGAGCCCCGGTCGCGCACGATTTTCATCCCTTTGCCGCCGCCGCCGGCGGAGGGCTTTATCAGCACCGGGAAGCCGATGCGCGCGGCCTCGCTCTCCAGGACCGTATCGTCCTGCCGCTCGCCGTGGTAGCCCGGTACGAGCGGCACGCCCGCCTTTTCCATCAGGCGCTTCGCAGCCGCCTTGTCTCCCATCGCGGCGATCGCTTCGGGCGCGGGCCCGATGAACGTGATGCCCGCCGCGCGGCACGCGGCGGCGAATTCGGCATTCTCCGCAAGGAAGCCGTAGCCGGGATGGATCGCCTGCGCGCCGGATTCGCGCGCGGCTGCGATCACTGCGGCGATATCGAGATAGCTTTCGATGCAGAGCGCCGTGTCGGCAAAGCGCACGTGAAGCGAGTCGCGGTCGGCGTCCGAGTACACCGCGACCGTGGCGATACCGAGCCGGCGCGCCGTGCGTGCGACCCGGCAGGCGATCTCTCCGCGATTCGCGATCAGGATTTTGGCGAACACCAGGAGGCCTTGCGCTTCTCGAGGAAGGCGGCGATGCCTTCCCTGCCTTCCGGCGAGCCGCGGATCTCGGCAATGCGCTGCGCGGTCTCGGCGGCGAGCGCGTCGTCCGGGCGGCGGCCGGCTACGGCGCGGATCAGGGCCTTGATCTTGGCGTGCGCCTCCGGCCCACCGGCGAGTAGGTGCTTGACGAGGTCATCTATGGCAGCGTCCAGGCGCTCGGTAGGCACGAGTTGTGAAAGCATGCCGACCCGCAAGGCCTCCTGGGCGTCGAAGATCTCCGCAGTCAGGAAATAGCGCCGCGCGGTTCGCTCGCCCATGGCCCGGATGACGTACGGGCTGATGGTTGCGGGAGAGAGGCCCAGCTTCGCTTCCGAGAGGCAGAACTTCGCTTCCGGTGTACCGACGGCGATGTCGCACGCCGCGACCAGCCCGGTTCCTCCCGCAAACACCGGCCCGTGCACTCGCGCGATGGTGGGCTTCGGCAGGCGGTCGAGCGCCGCCAGCATCTGGGCGAGCGCGGTAGCGTCGGCGAGGTTCTCCTCGTAGTCGTAACCCGCCATGCGCTTCATCCAATTGAGATCCGCGCCCGCGCAGAACGCTGGGCCGTTCCCGGCAAGCACCATCACGCGTACGGCCGGGTCGCCCTCGATATCGAGAAAAGCCTTTCTTAGGTGCCCGATCAGAACGTCATCAAAAGCGTTTCGCAGCTCGGGACGGTTGAGGATGACGCGCGCGACGCCGTCCTGCTTCTTCACCTCAAGCATGGCTGGACCACCACTTCTGTCTTGACCGAATTGGCGATAAAGCACTTTTCGTGCGCCCGGTGATGCAGCGCCGAGTGCTCGTCCTCTGTCGGCTTTTCTCCTGAGAAAGTGACGGTCGGCCGCAACGTGACTTTCGACATCCAGGTCTTGTCCAGGATACCGACCGCTTCGTCGACATAGCTCTCCACGACCCATTCCCTCTGTGCGGCAAGGTGCAGGAACCACAGCATGTGGCAGCCAGAGAGTGCGGCCACGAATGCCTGTTCGGGATCGATGCCCGGCTCGGTGGCCGAGGTCTTGGGGATGTTCTCCGGTGCCGCGGAGCCGACGACCGGCGTGCCGTTGAAGAATATCTTGTAGTTGCGCGAGTAGGTCTCGTACCGGAACTCGCCCGAGCGCTGCCACTCCACTGTCGCGCGGTGCTCGCTCACGACGACATGCGGCCTTTTGGCTTCACATTCTGAAGACACCGAACTGGGTGTCTTCGATCGGAGCGTTGAGCGAAGCGGAGATCGCAAGCCCGAGCAGCCGCCGTGTGTCTGCCGGGTCCACCACGCCGTCGTCCCAAAGGCGCGCGCTCGCATAGTAGGGGTGACCCTGCCGCTCGTATTGCTCGCGGATCGGGTGCTTGAATTTCTCCTCTTCGTCTCTGGAGGCGAAATCGCCCTTTACCGTCGCAAGAACCGAGGCGGCTTGCTCGCCGCCCATGATCGAGATGCGTGCGTTCGGCCACATCCACAGAAAGCGCGGTGAGTACGCGCGCCCGCACATGCCGTAGTTGCCCGCGCCGAAAGAGCCGCCGACGATCATGGTGAACTTCGGCACGCGCGCCGTGGCGACCGCGGTGACCATCTTGGCCCCGTCCTTCGCGATGCCGCCTGCCTCGTATTTCTTACCCACCATGTAACCGGTGATGTTCTGCAAGAACAGCAGCGGGATGCCGCGCTGGCAGGCGAGCTCTATGAAGTGGGTGGCTTTGAGCGAGGACTCCGAGAAGAGGATCCCGTTGTTCGCGACGATCCCGACCGGGTAACCGTACAGGTGCGCGAAGCCGGTGACGAGGGTTGTACCGTAGTTGCGCTTGAATTCGTCGAGCTCGGAGCCGTCGACGATGCGGGCAAGCAGCTCACGCACTTCGTAGGGCTTGCGCGGGTCGGCGGGAATGACGCCGTACATTTCCTCGGCGGGGTAGACCGGCTCGCGCGGTTCCCGGACTTCGAGGCTAACCTGCTTCCTAAGATTGAGTCCGGCAACGATGCGCCGGACAAGCGCAAGGGCATGCGAATCGTTCAGCGCATAGTGGTCGGCGACGCCCGAGACGCGCGTATGCACTTCGGCGCCGCCGAGCTCCTCCGGGGTAACCACCTCGCCGATGGCCGCCTTCACGAGCGGCGGGCCGCCGAGAAAGATCGTGCCCTGGCCCTTGACGATGATCGATTCATCGCACATCGCCGGCACGTAGGCGCCGCCGGCGGTGCTCGAGCCCATCACGCAGGCGATCTGCGGAATGCGCGCCGCCGACAGGTTCGCGATGTTGTAGAAGATGCGGCCGAAGTGCTCGCGGTCCGGAAACACGTTGTCCTGCTCGGGGAGGTAGCCGCCGCCCGAGTCGACGAGATAGATGCACGGCAGCCGATTCTGTGCGGCGATCTCCTGCGCGCGCAGGTGCTTCTTCACCGTCATGGGATAGTACGTGCCACCCTTGATCGTCGCGTCGTTCGCCACGATCACGCATTCGCGGCCGCACACCCGCCCGATGCCGCAGATGATGGACGCGGAATGCACGTCGCCGCCGTACATGCCCCAAGCCGCGAGCTGCCCGATCTCGAGGAAGGGTGAGCCCGGATCGAGGAGCTTCGCCACGCGCTCACGCGGCAGGATCTTGCCGCGCGCAGTGTGCTTGTCGCGCGCCGCCTTCTCTCCGCCCTGAGTGACGACCGAGACCTTCTGCCTCAGGTCCTCCACCAGGGCGCGCATGCGCGCGGCGTTTTCACGGAACTCTTCCGAACGGGCCTTGAGCTCGCTCCTGATCAAAACGGCCCCTGCCTCTTAGAAAGGTTCCTTCAACCAGCGCTCGATCTGGTCGAAGCGGTCCACGCCCCAGAAAGGCTCGCCGTCGATCACAATGTAGGGCGAGCCGAACACGCCTTTGGCGAGCGCGGCGTCGACTTCGGCGCGCGTCTTGTCCTTGACGGTTTGACTATCGATCTCGGGCCGCAACCCCAGGGAGTTGGAGATCTTCAGAACCTGGCTCGCTTCGCCGATGTTCACGTTGTCGACGAAATAGGCGCGGAAGAGCGCTTTCGCGAGCAACACCTGCTCTTTCGGATCCTGGAGGGAATAGAAAGCCCTGCAAGCGGCAACGGTCGAGACCGGAAACGGCTCGGGCATCCGGAACGGCACGCCGTGGAAGCGCGCCGAGCGCAGGAAGTCGCGCTTCGCGTAGTCGCCCTTCAACGGGATGCTGGGCAGCGGGCCGCTGCCGGTGGCTTTGAAAGCGACCCCTAGCAGCATCGGCCGCCAGGTGACGCCGCGACCGTACTTCGCCGCAAGCGCCTCGATCTTGTGCGAGGCGAGGCAGCCGTACGGGGAGGAGAAGTCGAAATAGAAGTCGATGGACGGCTTCATCCTTCCTCCAGGGCTCTTCCGATAACGAGGCGTTGGATGTCGTTCGCGCCTTCGTAGATCTTGGTCACACGCACATCGCGCCACAGCCGCTCGACGGGAAAGTCGGAGACGTAGCCATAGCCGCCGTGGATCTGGATCGCGTCGGAACACACACCTTCGGCCATCTCCGAGGCGAAGAGCTTGGCCATCGACGCTTCCTTGAGGCAGGGCTTGCCTTCGTCGCGCAGCCGCGCCGCGTGGAGGTAAAGCCGGCGCGCGGCCTCGATCTGCGTGGCCATGTCGGCGAGGCGGAAGTTGACCGCCTGGTGACCGATCAGCGCTTTGCCCATGCTCTTGCGCTCGCGCGCGTAGGCGATCGCCGCCTCGAGCGCCGCGCGCGCCACCCCCGTGGCCTGCGCGGCGACGTTGACGCGGCCCGACTCCAGGTTGGCGAGCGCGATGCGGTATCCGACGCCTTCCTGCGCCAGCAACTGGTCGGCAGGCACCTTGCAATTCTCGAAAACGATCTGGGCCGTGTCGGAAGCGCGCTGGCCGGCCTTGTCCTCGATGCGGGCCACCTTATAGCCGGGTGCGGAGGTCGGCACGAGGAACGCGCTGATACCGCGTTTTCCTGCCTGTTTTTGGGTTACAGCAAAGACGACCGCCACATCGGCGTTCTTCCCGGAGGTGATGAACTGCTTGACCCCGTTCAGCACGTAGTGAGAGCCCTGCTTTTCCGCGCGCGTGGTGATCGCAGACGCATCGGAGCCGACCTGGGGCTCGGTGAGCGCGAACGCCCCGAGCAGCTTGCCTTGAGCGAGGGGCCTGAGAAACTCCTCTTTTTGTTTCTTGTTCCCATACCCGGCGAGGATGCCGGCGACCAGGTTATTCACCGAAACGATGGTCGCGGTAGAGCAGTCGCCCGCCGCGATCTCCTCGCACGCGACCGCGAGCGAGGTGTAGTCGAGCCCCGCGCCACCCCATTCCTCCGGGATCGCGACGCCGTAAAGTCCCATCTCGCCCAGCCCCTTCAGCGCCTCCTTGGGGAAGATCTTTTCGCGGTCCCAGCGCGCGGCGTTCGGCGCGAGCTGCTCGGCCGCGAAGCGCCGCACCGCCTCGCGGATCTCTTCAGCTGGGGCGGACATAAGTAATGGTGTGATGGCTGAAGAGATTGCCCGCCTTGCCGTGGCACTCGGCTACGCCGTAGATCCGCCGGCGTCCCATCTTCAGGATCCGCGCCGTGCAGTACACGTGCTCCCCCCTCGCCGGCGCAAGAAACGCGGTGTTCAGCTCCGAAGTCAGGGCATCGTTCTCGACCCCGATGCGCGCCTTGATCGCGAGCCACATCGCACAATCGGCCGCCGCCATCAGCGCCGGGCCGTTGATGATTCCTCCGGGGCGCTCGAGCGACCGCTTATGCGGCAATTCCAAGGTGCATTTCCTGTTATTGGCCCTGACCACGCGGAATCCAAAGGGCCGCAGGAAACGCGAGCGGTCGAGCAGCTGCTGCAGCGGCTTCTTCAAACGAGCTCGAGCGCCATCGCCGTCGCTTCTCCGCCGCCGATGCACAGGCTCGCTACGCCGCGCTTGAGCCCGTACTTGCGCAGCGCGCCAATGAGCGTGACGACGATGCGCGCGCCCGAGGCGCCGATCGGGTGGCCGAGCGCGCAGGCGCCGCCGTGCACGTTCACCTTGTCGTGCGGCAGGCCGTGCTCCTTCATCGCCGCCATGGTGACGACCGCAAAGGCCTCGTTGATCTCGTAGAGATCGACCTGTTTTGCGTTCCAATTCGTCTTTTCAAGCAATTTCCTTATCGCTTCCACTGGGGCGGTGGTAAACCAGCCCGGTTCCTGCGCGTGCGTGGCATGCCCGACCACGGTGGCGAGCGGCGCGAGGCCGCGCTTCTCGGCCGCTGAGCGACGCATCATGACGAGCGCGGCCGCGCCGTCGGAGATCGAGCTCGAATTCGCCGCCGTCACCGTGCCGTCCTTGCGGAACGCAGGCTTGAGCGTCGGAATCTTCTCCAGGTTCGCCTTGAAAGGCTGCTCGTCGTTCTCGACGAACTTCTCTTCCTTGCCTGCCTTGATTGCCATGGGAGTGATTTCCCAGGCGAACCAGCCTTGCTTGTTTGCTTTCTGCGCCCGCTGCAAGGACGCCACCGCGAAAGCGTCTTGCTCTTCCCTCTTAAAAGCATACTTGGCGGCGCAGTCCTCCGCGAAGGTACCCATAAGGCGGCCTTTGTCGTAGGCGTCCTCCAGCCCGTCGTAGAACATGTGGTCGAGCACCTGGCCGTGGCCCATGCGCAGGCCTGCGCGCGCCTTGGGCAGCAGATACGGTGCGTTGGTCATCGATTCCATACCTCCCGCGACAACGAGATCCACGGAATCACTTTTCAACAAATCATGAGCGAACATCGCAGCCTTCATGCCGGAGCCGCACATCTTGTTCACCGTCGTGCAGCCGACGGCGAGCGGCAAGCCGGCGCCGAGCGCAGCCTGGCGCGCGGGCGCCTGGCCCTGGCCCGCGGGCAGCACGCAGCCCATGATGACCTCCTGCACTTCCTCGGGGCGGATCTTCGCGCGCTCGACGGCGGCGCGGATCGCGGCGGCGCCGAGCTCGGGAGCGGCGAAGCCCTTGAGCTCGCCCTGGAAGCCGCCCATCGGAGTGCGGGCGAGGCCAACGATGACGATCGGATCGTTTCGCATGGAAATCTCCTTCATGAAGGGACGTCATACGCGCGCACGAGCGCTTGCGCGCGCGCGAGCAGGTCCCGGGGGAACGGGCACGACTTGCGGATCTGGGCATCGATATAGACGCCGGTCAGCACGCAGATCGCCGAGATGTCGCCGGTCTGCGCGTCGCACATTTCATGAACGAACTTCGCCGCCTTCTCGCGCACTTCGAGGAACGCCGAGCGCACGAGCACGGTATCCCCGGCGAGGAGCTCACGCCGGTACGTGATGTTCTGCTGGACTGCCGCCATGCCGCGCTGATTGTCTTTCAGAAACGCTGCCGTCACGCCCATGGCGGCGAAGAGATTCCAGGTCGCCTCGTCGAACTTGCCGACGTACCACATGACGTTCATGTGGCCCATGTGGTCGCAATGCCACGGATAAACCGCGCCGCGGTAGGTCTCGATCAACTCGGAAGAATGGGCGCTCATTCGGTCTCCCCGAAGAGCTCACGCCCGATAAGCCAGCGCCGGATCTCGGAGGTGCCGGCGCCGATCTCGTAGAGCTTGGCGTCGCGCCACAGTCTCCCAGTGGGCGTCTCGTTGATGTAGCCCATGCCGCCAAGCGCCTGGATCGCCTGGCCAGCCATCCACGTCGCCTTCTCGGCGGCGTAGAGGATCGCGCCGGCCGCGTCCTTCCTGGTCGTTTCGTTTCGATCCAAAGCCTGGCCTACGGCGTAGACGTACGCGCGGCAGGCCGAGAACGTGGTGTACATGTCGGCGAGCTTGCCCTGCATGAGCTGGAACTCGCCGATCGGCTGGCCGAACTGCTTGCGCTCGTGCACATACGGGATTACGACGTCGAGGCAGGCCGCCATGATGCCGAGCGGACCGCCGGCGAGCACCGCACGCTCGTAGTCGAGGCCGGACATGAGCACTTTGACGCCCGCACCTTCTTTTCCAAGGATGTTTTCCGAAGGTACTTCGCAATCGCGAAACACGAGCTCGCAGGTATTGGAGCCGCGCATGCCGAGCTTGTCGAGCTTCTGCGCGGTGGAGAAGCCTTTCATGCCTTTCTCGACAAGGAACGCGGTGATGCCCTGATCGCTCGTCTTGGCGTAAATCACGAGTACGTCGGCGTCCGGCCCGTTCGTGATCCACATCTTGTTGCCGTTCAGGAGGTAGCGCTCGCCGCGCCGCTCGGCTCTCAGCCTCATTCCCACGACGTCCGAGCCGGCGCCGGGCTCCGACATGGCGAGCGCGCCGACATGCTCGCCGGACGCGAGCTTCGGCAGGTACTGGCGTTTCTGCGCCTCGGTGCCGTTGCGGCGGATCTGGTTCACGCACAGATTCGAGTGCGCACCGTACGAAAGGCCAATCGATGCCGAGCCGCGCGAGATCTCTTCCATCGTGACGATATGCGCGAGGTAGCCCATCGCCGTGCCGCCGTATTCCTCGCCGACCGTGATGCCCAGGACCCCGAGGGCGCCGAGCTTGCGCCACAGGTCGGCGGGGAACTCGTTCGTCGCATCGATCTGCGCCGCGCGTGGCGCGATCTCTTTCGCGGTGAAGTCGCGGACGGATTCACGCAGCATGTCGATCGTCTCGCCATGCTCAAATCGCAAGAAATTCATTCGGGTGTGTCGGGGCGGCCGGGAAGGGCCATCAGCGTCTGGAGCATGGTCGCGACGTGGCTGCCGTCGTCAGCGTACACCTCGCCGCGCGCCACGGTAAGCGTGCGGCCGGGGCGGATGACCTTCGCTTTCGCAAGCAACGAGCCGCGGCCGGGCTTGAGGATGTTGATCTTGTACTCGACGGTCACGAGCGAGCCGCCCGCCGGCATGAGGGAGTAGGCGGCGTAGCCGCAGGCCGTGTCGGCGATCATGCCCAGAATGCCGCCGTGGATAAATCCTTTCTGCTGCGTCAGATCTTCGCGGTAAGGAAGGGCGATCTCGACCTCGCCAGGCTCCACCTTCGTAAGCGAGGCGCCGATGAGCGCCATCGCCTTCTGCCGGCCGAAGCTTTCGCGGACGCGGGAAGCGAAATGCGGGTCGGGGACGTTCACGGGGCTTGGCGTCGGGGCAGAAGAGCCTACTTGACGTTTACGTTAACGTCAACTACGCTTGAGCTGCCGCCGGACCTTCTTCTCGAACGCCTGGATCTCCGTGAGCTGCGCCTCGAGGTCGGCCTGCTGCTGCAGCAGGCTCGCCTTGTGCGACTCGAGCACCGCGAGGAAGCGCTCGAGCTGCGGCCGCTCGTCGCGTCCGGGCTCGTACATGTCGATGAGGTCGCGAATCTCGGAGAGCGTGAGGCCTAGCCGCTTGCCGCGCAGCGTGAGCTTGAGCCGCGTGCGGTCGCGTGGCGAGTAGATGCGGCGCTGGCCTTCGCGCCGCGGCGCGAGCAGGCCCTGGTCCTCGTAGAAGCGGATTGCACGCGGGGTGACGTCGAACTCGCGCGCGAGCTCGCTGATCGAGAATTCGGCGCGCTCCGTTTCCATGCTAATTTCCAATTGATTCTAGCTGATGTCACGTCAAGCGATCTCTGCGCTCTCTTATCCATTTCCCGAGGTTCCCGCGCCCGGTAGCACGGTCGAAGTGGGGCCGGGCATCCATTGGCTCTCGATGCCATTGCCGTTCAAGCTCGACCACATCAACCTGTGGTTGATCGAAGAAGGGCAGGGAGGAAATGCGGGCTGGACAGTGGTTGATACCGGAATCGGCAACGCCGAGACCCGGGCTCTGTGGGAGAAGATCCTCGGCAACCGGCACGTGAAGCGCGTGGTCCTCACGCACTACCACCCCGACCACGCCGGCAATGCGGCGTGGCTTTGTGAGCGCTACGGCGCGGAGTTGTGGACCACGCAAGGCGAATATCTGACCGCGCACGCAGTGCGCACGGCGAGCGCCGGGTATACGCCTGACGCAGTGCTAGCGGTGTTCCGCAAGAACGGCCTCGACGAAGAACGCGCCGCGCGCATGCGCGGCCCGCGCAACCGCTATGCGGACCTGGTGCCCGACTTCCCGCACTCGTATCGCCGCATCATAGAAGGCGACGAGATCACGCTTGGCAAGCACCGCTGGCGCGCCATCGTCGGCCACGGCCACGCGCCAGAACACTTGTCGCTCCACTCACAAGAGCTCAACACCGTGATCGCGGGCGACATGCTGCTCTCCACCATCTCCACCAACGTGAGCGTATGGTCGATCGATCCCGAGGGCGATCCGCTGCGCCTGTTCCTGGACTCCATCGCCCAGTACCGGGATCTGCCCGCGGACGTGCTCGTGCTGCCCTCGCACGGCAAGCCCTTCCGCGGCGCGCATCGGCGGGTGGCGGAGCTTGAACAGCATCATCGCGAGCGGCTGGAGGAATTAGCCCAGTCCCTACAGAGTCCGAAAAGCGCCGCCGAGCTGCTCAACGTGCTTTTTCGCAGGCCGCTTGACGCACATCAAACATTTTTTGCGATGGGCGAGGCGATAGCCCATCTGCATTACCTGTACTATGCCGGCCGTGCGAAACGGGCCCAGGGGAAAGATGGCATCATGAGATATGCAGCCCGCTGAAAAAACAGAGACGGAAGAGTTGGCCAAGGTCTGCCACAACGTGGCGGAACGTTCCTCCAAGATCCTCGGCGACTTCGTGCAGAAGCAGGCCGAAACCGTCTCCTCGGCGGTGCGCGACGAGATGGGGATCGCCAAGGCGTTCATGGACCTCTATGCCCGCGTCGCGACCGACCCCGCGGCGGTTGCAACGCTGTCGATGAACCTCTGGCTCGACCACATGCGCCTGTGGCAGTCGAGCTGGATGAAGCTTGCCGGCATGGATGCGGCGCCGGTCGTCGAGCCCGACAAGGGCGATTCGCGTTTCAAGGACGAGGACTGGTCGAAGAACTTTCTTTTCGACCTGATCAAGCAGTCCTATCTCATCAGCGCGCGGCATATCCGTGAGGCGGTGGCGAAAGTCGACGGCCTGCCCGCGGACTCGGAGAAAAAGGTTGCGTTCTTCACCCGGCAGTATGTCGACGCGCTCGCGCCCTCGAATTTCCTGCTGACCAACCCGCAGGTGCTGCGCGAGACGGTCGCGAGCGGGGGCAAGAACCTCGTGCGCGGGCTGAAGAACCTGCTCGCCGACCTCGAGAAAGGGGGCGGCCAGCTGCGCATCTCGATGACCGACGAGAGCGCTTTCCAGCTCGGCAAGAACGTCGCCACCACGCCCGGCAAGGTGGTGTACCAGACCGATCTCATGCAGCTCATCCAGTACGCCCCGCTCACCGAGCAGGTGTACCGCCGCCCGCTCGTCATCATTCCCCCCTGGATCAACAAGTACTACATCCTCGACCTGCGCGAGAAGAATTCATTTATCCGCTGGGCGACCGAGCAAGGCCACACGGTGTTCGTCCTCTCCTGGGTGAACCCGGATGCGCGCCTGGCGCAGAAAGGCTTCGAGGACTACATGTTGGAAGGGCCGCTCGCCGCGCTCGATGCGGTCGAGAAGGCGACCGGCACGAACGAAGTGAACTTCATCGGCTATTGCCTGGGCGGAACGCTCCTCGGCGCGACGCTCGCCTACCTGAAAGTGAAACAGCAGCACAATCGCGTCGCAAGCGCGACTTTCTTCGTGAGCCTGCTCGACTTCTCGCAGCCGGGCGAGCTCGGTGTGTTCATCGACGAGGAGCAGGTGGCGAACCTCGAGCGCAAGATGAACGAGCGCGGCTACCTCGAAGGCTCGGAGATGGCCGGGACCTTCAATCTGCTGCGCGCGAACGATCTGGTGTGGTCGTTCGTGGTGAACAACTACCTGCTTGGCAAGGACCCGTTCCCGTTCGACCTGCTTTACTGGAACGCCGATTCGACGCGCATGCCGGCGCGCATGCACAGCTATTACCTGCGCAACATGTACATCAAGAACCTGATGGGCGTTCCCGGCGGCATCGAGCTCTCGGGTGTGCCGATCGATCTTTCCACGGTCACGCTTCCTTCCTACTTCATCTCCACGGTGGAGGATCACATCGCGCCCTGGAAATCCACGTACAAAGGAGCGAAATACCTGCGTGGACCTATTCGGTTCGTTCTCGGCGGCTCCGGCCATATCGCAGGCATCGTGAACCCGCCCTCGGCGAAGAAGTACCACTACTGGACCAACGACGCGTTGCCCGAGTCACCCGAGGAGTGGTTCAGGGGCGCGACGCAGCATCCGGGCTCGTGGTGGGAAGACTGGCAGCGCTGGATCCATCCGCACGGCGGCGGCAAGGTCCCGGCGCGAACTCCCGGCGACAGCGCGCTGCGCGTCATCGAAGACGCTCCGGGGAGCTACGCCATGATGCGCATAGCGCAGAAGTCGAGCTGTTAGACCGGAAGGTCTTTCGGCTTGCGGGGCGCGCGCGACGCGAGCCGATCGAAGAGCCATCCAGGCATCGCGCGCAGCAGGGCCGAAACCAGCGCCATCTGCCACGGAATCACCGCCAATCGCCGCTTGGCCGCGATCGCGTTCGCGATGCGCCGGGCGGCCTCGTCGGCCGAGAGCAGGAACGGCATCCGGAAGCGGTTGGCGCGGGTCATCGGCGTGTCGATGTAGCCCGGGCAGACGCACACGACGGAGACACCGCTCCCGCGCAGCTCGGCGCGTAGGCTCTCCATCCAGGTGATCGCGGCCGATTTCGAGGCGCAGTAGGCGCCGTTGCCGGCCAAGCCGCGGAAGCCGGCGACGCTCGAGATTCCGGCGAGTGTGCCGCTGCCGGCTGCGCGCATCGCCGGGGCAAAAGCCGCGAGCGTCACCGCGAGGCCGACGACGTTGGTTTCGAGGATCTTCCTTAGCTTCCCCACACTGCCGATTTCCGTGCCGTCGGTCCCGGTGCCGATCCCGGCGTTGGCGATCACGAGATCGGGAGGCCCGAAGCGGCGTATGAAGTCCTGCGCCGCCGCCGCCAGCGCGGCCTCATCGGTCACGTCGACGGCATAGGAGATGACTTCGCCGGGAAGGCCCTTGGGATCGGCCTTGCGGCGAGAAATGAGCCCCAGGACAACTCCGTCGCGCGCGTAATGCCGCGCCAGCGCTTCTCCGATACCGGATGAGGCGCCGGTGATGACGACCCGCACGTGATCGCGAACTTCCGTTCGTTATTTCTGCTTGCGAACTTGCGCGACCAGCTGGTTGACCGTACCGAGCATCCCCTCGCTCGAGGGCACCGTGTAGCGTCCGTGCACCGCCATGGCCGGCGTGCCGTCGATCTTGTAGCCCGTGGTGAGGCGGATGGCGCGCTTCGTCTTGCTCTGCACGCCGAAGGATTTGACCGTGGTTTCGAACTTCTTGGTGTCTACGCCCTGCTTCTCGAGCCACGCGGAGAGATTTTGCCAGTTGTCGGTGCGCAAGCGGTCGCGGTGGATCGCGTCGAAGAACGGCCGGTGCAGCTTGTCGACGAGTCCCAGCGCCTCAAAGGCATAGTAGATGGAGGCGTCGTGCGCCCAGCGCTCATTGAACACCGCGGGCACGCGCCGGAATTCCACGTCCTTCGGCAGGGTCTTCAGCCAGGTGTCGAGCTTCGGCTCGAGGTTGTAGCAGTGAATGCATCCGTACCAGAAGAACTCGAGGACCTCGATCTTGTCCGTGGTCTCGACCGGCTGGGGCGGGTTGAGCTCGTAGAAGTCCGCGCGCTGCGCGAGCGCGGCGAGCGGGGCCAGGGAAATTGTCGCGACAAGCGCGCGGCGTACCCGATTCATTGCTGTTCCTTCACTTTGATCAAGCTCGCGTTGATCCCGTTCTGCGCCAGCGCCTGACGCACCTTGTTGATGTCGTCCAACTTGGCGTAGGGCCCCATCCGCACGCGGTACCACGTGCCCTTATCGGGCAGGTTCGCCGGCTCGACGCTCGAGTCGAAGCCGAGGATCGCGAGCCGCGCCTTCTGGTTGTCGGCCTCGGCGGGGTTCTGGAACGACCCTGCCTGGATGAAATAAACGTCCTTAGCCGAATCCTGTTGACCGCCCTTGGCGCGCATGCGCTCGCGAATCTCCTTCTCCGTGACCTGCTCCTCGGACCCGGGCAGGATGCGATAGAAGTCGAACTTCGGCTTCTCCACCGCGGCGACCGGCGCAGGGGCCGCGCTCTGGGGCAGTCCGGTGATCGACGGCGGCTTGCCGGGTGCCGCCGCCTTATCCGGCTGCTTCGGTTTCGCGGTCGTGAACGGGATCGGGGTGCGGTTGAGGTAGAAGGCGATACCGAGCGACACCGCAAGCCCGACCAGCACCCCGACGCCCATGCCGGCGAGGAAGTTGCCTCCCTCGCGCTTGCGCGGCCTGCGGGTTATCGATCGCGACATCGGCATTTACATCTTCTCCGGGGCGCTGACGCCAATGAGCGACAGCCCGCTGGCCAGCGTCTGGCGCACCGCCGCACAGAGCGCGAGCCGCGCCATGCGCAGCGCCTCGTCGTCGACGAGGATGCGCTCGGCATTATAGTAGCTGTGAAACTCGGCCGCGAGGCTGCGCAGGTAGAACGTGATGGAGTGCGGCGCGAGCTCGCGCGCCGCTTCCGCGACCAGATCCGGAAATTCGCCAATCCGGCACGCGAGCGCGAATTCCTTCTCACTGGTCAGGCGCGATAGGTCTGCAGCGCCCAGCGCCGCGGAATTCCCCTTCCGTTGCGCAAACACGCTGCACACGCGGGCATGCGCGTATTGCACGTAGTAGACCGGGTTCTCTTCGGTTTGCGCGCGGGCGAGGTCGATATCGAATACGAAGTCTGCGTCGGCGCGCCGCGAAAGGAGGAAAAAACGCACCGCGTCGCGCCCCACCCAGTCGAGCAGGTCGCGCAGCGTGACATAGGACCCGGCGCGTTTGGAGATCTTCACCTCTTCGCCGCCACGCATCACGCGCACCATGCTGTGCATGACGTAGTCCGGATAGCCCGGCGGCACGCCGACGTCGAGCGCCTGCAGGCCGGCACGCACGCGCGCCTTGGTCCCCATGTGGTCGGTACCCTGCACGTTGATCACCTTGGCAAAGCCTCGCCGCCACTTGGCTAGGTGATAGGCGACGTCGGGCACGAAATAGGTACACGTGCCGTCCGACTTCCGGATTACGCGGTCCTTGTCGTCGCCGTATTCGGAGCTGCGCAGCCAGAGCGCTCCGTCCTTCTCGTAGGTCTTGCCGCTCGCGATGAGCGCTTTGACGATCTCCTCGACCTTGCCTTCGGTATAGAGGCTCGATTCGAGATAGTAGACATCGAACTTCACGCCGAACTCGCGCAGGTCGATGTCCTGCTCTTGGCGCAGGTAGTCCACGGCGAATTTGCGAATTGGGTCCAGATCTTCCGCGGGGCCGCGGTACTGCTTCGCGATTTCTTCGATGTACTCGCCGGCGTACCCCTCGCTTGGCCAGCCGGCATCGCCCGGCTTCAGGCCTCGCACGCGCGCCTGCACCGAAAGCGCGAGATTGTGGATCTGGGCGCCCGCGTCGTTGTAGTAGAACTCCCGCGTCACCTTGTCCCCGCGCGCTTCAAGAATCGCGGCCAGCGCATCGCCTATTGCGGCTTGGCGGCCGTGACCGATGTGCAGCGGGCCGGTGGGATTGGCCGACACGAACTCCACCTGCACGGAAATCGGCTTGTCCTTCTTCGCGTGCCCCCACTGCGCGCCGGCAGCCAACGCCGAGCGGATCGGCGACAGCTTTACTTCAGGCCGGAGACGGAAGTTGATGAAACCCGGCCCGGCGATCTCATAGCCCGCGAAGAACTTGTTGAAATCCGGGAATGCCGTGAGTGCTTGGAAAGTGAGCGTTTCCGCGAGCTGGCGAGGGTTGCGCTTGAGGCGCTTGGCGAGTTGCAACGCGATCGAGCAGGCGAAGTCGCCGTGCTCGGGCTGGCGCGGCTTCTCGAACACCACCTCTAGCTCAGGATGGTCCGGCGCCTCTTTCGCGAGCGCTTGCCGGTATGCCTCGGCGAGCCGCGCTTTAGGATCGGAAGTCACTGAAAAGTCAGGAATTCTAATCGAACTCGATCGGGTCGACGTCGAGATGCCAGCGCACGTGGCGCGGTGCTTCTTCAAAAAGCATTTTTGAGAGTCCAGTGAGAAATTCCTGGAGCGCTACCCGAGAAGCCGATTGCATGACAAGTTGCGCGCGCTCGAGGTCGGCGCGGCGAGTTAGGAGATGCGGAACGGGATCGAAGATGCGTACCTCGTCCGGTGCACGCACGCTCGCCGCGGCGTCCTTCAGGAAAGCGAGCGCGGTCTCGAGCTTCGGCGCTTCGGCGCGCAGCGCGGCCTCGAACACGAACGGCGGGAAGCCGGCGGCGCGGCGCTCGGCGAGCTGAGACTCCGCAAATCCGGCGTAGTCGTGCTGCGCGAGCGCAGCGAAAAGCGGATGCCCTGGGTAGCGCGTCTGGATGAGCACCTCGCCGGGGCGCTCGCGGCGGCCGGCGCGCCCCGACACCTGCGCGAGCACAGCGAACAGGCGCTCGGGCGCGCGGTAGTCGGTGGACATGAGCGCAGTGTCTGCATTCAGCACCCCAACGAGCGTCAGTGCCGGAAAATCGTGTCCTTTGGCGAGGAGCTGCGTGCCGACCAGGATGTCGCCTTCGCCGCGCCGGATGCCTTCCAAAGTCCGCGAGAGCTCCGTGCGCCGCCGGGCGCTGTCACGATCAATGCGCAGGATGCGCGCACCGGGAAAGTGCGCCGCAAGGGTTTCCTCGACGCGTTGCGTGCCGCGCCCCATCGCTTTCAGGTCGACGTTGCCGCACGTCGGGCAGGCGCGCGGGACCGCACCTTCGGCACCGCAGTGGTGGCAGCGCAGACGGCCGCTTGCGTTTCTTCTTTCATGGGCGGCGTGCAGCACCATGCGCGCGGTGCAACGCGCGCACCCGGCGGTCCAGCCGCATGCCCCGCACGCGAGTATCGGCGCATATCCACGGCGGTTAATAAAGACGAGGCTCTGCTCGCGTAGCGCGAGCCGTTTCTCGACTTCTTCAAGAACTTTCCTGGTGAAACCGTGCTCGAGCGGGTTATCGCGCAGGTCGATGGTCCTTACGCTGGGGAGCCGCGCACCGGGCGCAGCACGCTCCGGCAGCTCCAGCTTCTCGTAGCGCCCGAGCGCCCAGTTGTGCCAGCTCTCGAGCGAAGGAGTCGCGGTGCCGAGGACCACCGGGCAGGCTGCCAGCTTCGCGCGATAAACCGCGGCGTCGCGCGCCGAGTAGCGTAGCCCCTCCTGCTGCTTGAACGAGGAATCGTGCTCCTCGTCCACCACGATGAGCGCCAGCTTCGGCAGCGGCGCGAGCACAGCCAGGCGGGTGCCGAGCACGATTCCGGCTTCGCCGCGTGCGGCGGCAAGCCAGGCGGAGGTGCGAGCCACGTCCTCGAGGCCGCTATGCATGAGCGCGAGGTGCACGTCCGGGAAGGCTTCGCGAAACCGCGCCTCCAGCTGCGGCGTGAGGCTGATCTCGGGAACGAGGACAAGCGACTGCATTCCACGCTCCAGTGCCTTCGCCACGAGGTGCAGGTAAATCTCCGTCTTTCCGCTGCCGGTCACTCCATGGAGCAGGAAGGCGTTGAAGCCGCTGCCGACGCGTTGCACAATCCTGGCCTGTGTGTCAGTGAGCTCGTGCCTTGGAACGAAGCGCGCGCCGACCGGTTGCGATTCCTGCCTGAGTGCTTTGCGCGGCAGCGGCCTGATCGAGCGCAACCGCGGCGGGAGCGCGCCGATCACCGTTTCGCCGAACGGCCGCTGGTAGTAGCCGGAAAGAAAGCGCATCAATGCCAACCAATCGCCTGGCAGTCGCGGTGCATCGTCGCGCAGCGCGGCGATCGGCTTGACGCGCGCTGCCGGAAGCTCCGGCGTCGCGCGCTCCTCCACTACGACACCGACTTTTTGCTGAGCGCCGAATCTCACCGCAACGCGATCACCGACGCGCGCATCGACTCCCTTGGGAAGCGAGTATTCGAAGACCTTCAGCAGCGGCACGTCGATCGCCACTCGCACGTATAAAAACTCCCTCTCCTGCAAGGACTTAGGATTTGTGGATAAACCTGTGGGTAACGGCTTCATCCTCGTGTCACATCAACCCGGGGGCGACAAGAGTCCCGGGCGTCGGTGCCACAGGGCGATGTTTTACCCTGGTGATTCAGCGTGTTAGAACGCCACAAGCACGCTAGGGTCCGCGTGTCAGTCAACTCCCTGGCAGTGGCCACACATGTGCATAAGTCAAGGCCGGACGCGGGCGCTGTAAGCACGCACTTCATCTACAAGTGCGGCCACAGAATCGATCGGGGTGCCCGGCTGCAAGCCGTGGCCGAGATTGAAGATATGTCCCGGATCGGCGCCAAAGGTATCAATGACCTTGCGCGCGGCTTCGCGTACACGCTCCGGCGGCGCGAACAGCGCGGCCGGATCGAGATTTCCTTGAAGCGCAACGCGCCCCGCGGCGAGGCGACGTGCGGCGCGCGGATCCGTGGTCCAATCGAGCCCCACAGCACTGCAGCCACTCTGCATCATCGCGCCGAGCCAGGGGTTGCCGCCCTTGGTGAAGAGAATCGACGGCGCTTTCTTGATCTGCGCGAATACTCTTCTCGTATACGAGAGAGAAAACGTCTCGTAATCGTCGTGGGCCAGGATGCCGCCCCAGGTATCGAAAAGCATGACCACGTCGGCGCCGGCTTCGATCTGCGCGTTCAGGTAGTCCGCCACGGCTCTCGTGTTGACCTCGAGAATGCGGTGCAAGAGGTCGGGGCGCGTATGCAGCAGCGTCTTGAGCATCCGCCAGTCATCGCTCCCGGCGCCTTCGACCATGTAGCAGGCAAGGGTGAAGGGGCTGCCGGAGAAGCCTATCAGGGGCACGCGTCCGGCAATTTGCGCACGGCTTTCACGCACTGCGTCGAGCACATACCTGAGCTCCGTCGCCGGGTCCGGTGCGGCGATCCTGCGGATGTCGGCTTCATCGCGCAACGGCCGCTCGAAGCGCGGCCCCTCGCCTTCGGCGAACGCGAGGCCGAGACCCATGGCATCCGGAATGGTAAGGATGTCGGAAAACACGATGGCCGCATCGAGCCGAAAGCGCTCGAGCGGCTGCAAAGTAACCTCGGCAGCGAGCGCGGGCGTCTTGGCAAGCGCGAGAAAACTTCCCGCGCGCGCCCGCGTCGCGTTGTATTCAGGCAGGTAGCGGCCGGCCTGGCGCATTAGCCAGACCGGCGCGTAGGGCGTCGGTTGGCACGCCAGCGCGCGCAGAAGCGTGTCGTTCTTCAGAGGAGCGCGGCGATGTACTTCCACTCGCTCTCCGTCACGGGCGTGATGGACAGGCGGTTGCCAGGCCGCAGCAACCGCATGCGGGAAAGCGGCTTGTGCCGGCGGAGCTCCGCGAGCGGCACGAGGCGGGTCTTGCGCAAGGCCCGCACGTCCACGTTAACCCAACGGGGCTTTTCCTTGCTCGAGTTCGGATCGTAGTAGGGGCTCTTCCGGTCGAACTGCGTCTTGTCGTTATAGGGACCGGAGGCGACTTCGGCGATGCCCGCGATGCCAGGCTCAGGGCAGCTCGAGTGGTAGAAGAGCACGCCGTCACCGACGCTCATCTCGTCGCGCATGAAATTGCGCGCCTGGTAGTTGCGCACGCCGCTCCAGGGCGTAATTTGTCCAGGCGCCTTGAGCACGTCATCGATGGAGCACTCGTCAGGCTCCGACTTCATGAGCCAGTATTTCATGCTTTTTCTGACAGTCTTGCGTTTTCGCGTTAGTGAAAACGCCTTGTAGTTCTGGCGGTTCCCCGCGTGTGCCGGTGGGCCCTGCTCCCGAACCCTGGCTAAACAGGGTGGTCGCTTACCGGTCACATCAGGTCCGTCCGGCACGCGCGAAGCGCGGGGGACGATCACAACAGTGACGCTGGATCCGCAACCTAAGGAAGCTATCGGTTCGGAAAAATTGGGCCCTGTCGCGCACCGCAGGGAACCAACTCTTTTTTAGAACAACTTCTCCTGCTTTGCAATCGCCGCATCGATCTGCGATTCGATCGCGACGAGCCGGCGCTTGGCCTGGCCGAGGTCGAAGCCGGTGCCGACCTTCAAGCTAAGCAATTCGTGCGCCACGTTGAGCGCCGCCATGACCGCGATCCGCTCGGCGCCCATGACTTTGCCGGCCTTGCGAATCTCGTTCATCTTGGCGTCGACATAGGCGACCGCCTGCATCAGCGCTTCGCGCTCGTGATCCTCGCAAGCCACCCGGTAGCTGCGACCGAGGAGGCTGACTTCGATGGTCTTCGGCTCGGGCACGGATTCAGCCCGGCAGGCGCGCAAGCAAGCCCTCCAGGCGGGCCTTGGCGCCGTTGATCTTTTCGTGCAACCGCTTGGCATCGTTGCGGGCCGCGGCGAGCTGCTGCCGCAGCTCGACGTTCTCGGCGCGCAGCCGCTCGCAGAGCGACACGAACTGCGCGACTTTGGCCTCCAGGGAACTGAACTCCGTCTCCACGCAGGCCGCACTATGTTGCAAAAATCAAGCCGCGTCAACTAATAAGGTCGCATTCTGCATGTACTTCATGACCTTGATGCGCGCGTTTCTTCGAGCGCGCGGCAGACGTGTTCGGCGCCGTCCAGAAGCCGTGGCGTATGGCGCTGAATGAGGTCTGCCTGCACCACGAAGAGGCGTGCGCCGGGCAGCCAGCTCGGCGGCTGCGCGTCGGGGCGGCTGGTCAGGATCACCTCCGGAGCTGCGCGGAGCACCGCCTCTGCGTCCACCTCCGGTGCGATGAGCGGCAAGGCCGCGAACACGTTTTCGCCGCCGCAGAGCGCGACCACCTTGCTGATCACGTGATCGCCGTTCACGGTGAGGAGCGGCCGGTCCCACACCTGGTAGAACACCCGCACTTTCGGGCGCGCGGCGTAGCGCTTCTCGAGTTGAGCTTTTCGCGCGCGAAAGGCCTGAGCAGCGCGCCCGGCCTGTGCGCTCGTGCCCGCGAGTGCGCCCAGCCGCTCGAGCGTGGTGGCGATGTCCTCGAGCTCGCGCGGCTCCGATCGGAACACCGGAAGGCCGAGCTCGCCGAGCCGATTGATCGCCCGCACGCTGCCCGCGTTGGGCCAGGCCACGATGAGATCGGGCTTCAACGCGAGCACCGCTTCGAGGCTGATGTGCGCATCGCTTCCGACGCGCGGCAACTCGCGCGCCGGAGGCGGGAAGTCGCTGTATTCCACCGCTCCGACGATCCGCGCGCCCGCGCCGGCGGCGTAGACCAGCTCGGTCAGGTGCGGGGCCAGGCTGACGATGCGCGCGGCGGGGGAGGACAGGCGCACTGCATTGCCGTAATCGTCGCGTACTGCCACCTCCGCTCGTACGTCCATTGAAAGCATGAGAAAAACAATAACCCACCTCATGCGGCTATGATATCGGCACGCTCCCGGGTGCTCGGGAAAGAGGTGCGCATCGTTCTCACGGTGTAAAGCCTCTACTGCCCCCGCAACGGTAAGCGAGAGAAGCGTCTCAATAAGACCACTGCGCGAAAGCGCGGGAAGGCGAGACGCGTACTAGGCACGGGAGATGAATCTCCCGTTCCCAGTTCTCGCGAGTCCGGAGACCGGCTTGGAAGCGCCTATCAACCATTCAGGCGTCGGGGAAGACGCCAGGGAGGTTTCCATGCGGTCCGCCATAACAGGTCTCGTCTTCTGCACGACTTGTTTCGCGCAGGAGGCGGTGGTCATCACCGCGCCACGCTTTCCGGAAGAGATACGCCGGCTGCCGGCGAGCGTGACGGTCATTACCGAGGAAGACATCAAGCAAAGCGCCGCCCGCACGCTGCCCGAGCTGCTTTCGAACGAAGTCGGCATCACGATGAAGGACTTCTACGGAAATAATGCCGCCTATACGTCGATCGACCTGCGCGGCTTCGGCGCTACGGCTTCGCAGAACACGCTCATTCTGCTCGACGGAAGGCGGTTGAACGACTTCGACCTCTCGGGCGTTCAATGGCCCGCCATCCCGCTCGCCTCGATCGAGCGCGTCGAGATCGTGCGCGGGGCGGGCGGCGTGCTCTACGGCGATGGCGCCACGGCCGGCATCGTGAACATCGTGACCCGCTCGCCGCTGACGCCCGGGAAGAGCCTGGAACTTCTCGGCCGCGTCGCGACCTACGACACCCTTGAAGGACAGGTGTATGCAAGCTACGGCACACCGCGCTTCGGCATCAACGGCTCGGTGTACGGATTCGAGTCGGACGGCTACCGCGCCAACAACCGCAACGAGCAGCAGAACAACACGCTCAGCATGCGCTGGCCGCTGGGCGACGGTGCGCTCGATCTTCGCTTTGCCACCGACAGCCAGGAGATCCGGCTGCCTGGCGGGCGCTTCGTGCAGCCTTCGATCGGGCTCGACCAGTACACGACCGACCGGCGCGGCGCAGCGACGCCGCTCGACTACGCGAGCCGGGATGGAACGCGCGGCCGCCTGTCGTTCATGCAGCACTTCGGCGACGCCGAGTTCTCCGTCGGTCTCGATGGACGCGACAAGGACCAGCGCTCGTACTTCGACCAGAGCGGGTTTCCGGCCTACCGCGCCGACGACCTCGAGCTCAGGTCGCTCACTCCGCGGATGAAAGTCCCCTGGGGCCCGCAGACGCTGGTTTTCGGTGTCGACCTGCATCGGTGGCGCTACCGCTCGTCACGCACGGATAGGCCGGAAAACGTCGATCGTCCGACCAACCGCGTCTCAGTGGACCAGGACACGGCCGGCATCTACTTGCTCGACACGATTGCGCTCACGCCGGCCACCGTTCTCGCCGCGGGCTGGCGCAGCGAGCGGGCGAAGTACGACGCCACCGATGTGGTCGATCCAGGCGCTCCGGGTTGTTTTTTCTGCAGTGCGGCTCCCGCCGTACAGGAAACTCAGAACGAGCACGCCTGGGAGCTCGGCCTGCGCCATGCCTTTAACGCGCAGTGGTCGGGGTTCGCGCGCGCCGGCCGGGCATTCCGTTTCTCGAACGCCGAAGAGATCTACGAAAGCGATGTGTTTTTCGCGCCGCAATTCCAGGTTCTGCGGCCGCAGCATTCGCGCACCTACGAGGCCGGCGGCGAATGGCGCAACGGCGGCCGCGCGCTGCGCGCGACGCTTTTCCGGATCGATGTGTTCGACGAGATCCACCTCGACCCCTTCACCACCGGGGTGGGCAATACCAACCTGCCTCCGTCGCGGAGGCAGGGCATTGAACTTGACTCTAGAGTTGAATTTTCTGGAAGCTTCAGAATCAGTGCGGCGTACGCCTATACCGACACCAAGTTTCTGGAAGGCACGCTGCAGGGCTCGCCGTTTGCGATCGGCACCAACATGCCGATCGCCGGGAAGACGGTGCCGCTAGTGCCGCGCCACAAGGTGAACCTGGGCATCGTGTGGGACATTGCCGTGCGGACCCAGCTCTCAGGCGCGTTCACCGCGGTGAGCGAGCAGGTGCTCGACAACGACGAGCCCAATACGCTCGAGCACCGTATCCCGGCGTACTACGTTGCCGACGTGAAGCTCGCGCAGAGCTTCCGCTGGGGCAGGCTCGCCGCCACGGTCAACAACCTCTTCGGCGAAAAGTACTACGACTACGCGGTGCGCAGTGCCTTCGTGCCCGACCGCTACAGCGTGTACCCTTTGCCGGAGCGCACGTTCAGTCTCGCGGCGGAGCTCGTCTTGCACTAGTAAACTCGCGCCATGCTGAGGGATGCAGTCCCGCTGGGCGAATGCTCCCGCGCGCTGGTGGTGAAGCTGCGCCACCATGGCGACGTGCTGCTCGCCTCGCCGGTGCTTTCGGTGCTCAAGAGACGCGCGCCGCAACTGGAAGTGGACGCGCTGGTGTACGACGACACCGTGCCGATGCTCGAGGGTCACCCGGCGATATCGCGGCTTTACTTTGTGGGTCGGCGCTGGCGCAGCGCGGCGCCGCTGCGGCGGCTCGCCCTCGAGAGGCATCTTTTCGCCGAGCTGAGGTCGCGCAAGTACGATCTCCTTGTGCATCTCACGGAGCATCCGCGGGGCGCGTGGCTCGCGCGGTTGCTCGGCGTGCGCTGGAGCGTCGCGCCAGCCATGCCCGGGCGTGGCGCCTTCTGGCGCGGAAGCTTTACCCATTTTTATCCGGTCGTGGGCGGTGGCCGCCGCCATCAGGTCGAGCTGAACCTCGACGCGCTGCGACGTATCGGCGTGCAGCCGGCGCTTTCCGAGCGGAAAGTGACGTTCGTACCCGGGCCGGACGCCGAGCGCAGGATCGCCGAGCTCGTCGAAAGCGTGCCCTTCATCCACGTGCATCCGGCGTCGCGCTGGCATTTCAAATGCTGGCCCGCGGAGCGCAATGCCGAGCTCATCGACCGCCTTGCAGCCGACGGGCACAACGTCGTGCTGACCTCTGCACCCGATGAAACGGGTTTTGTCGACGAGATTCTGAACAAGGCCAGATGCCAGCCGGTCAGTCTTGCGGGGAAGTTGTCGATCAAGGAGCTCGGTGCGCTGACGGGGAAAGCGAAGCTCTTCGTCGGCGTGGACTCGATGCCGATGCACCTCGCCGCGGCCATGGGGACGCCGACCGTAGTGCTTTTCGGGCCGAGCGGCGAGAACGAATGGGCGCCGTGGAACGTCGAGCGCCGCATCGTCACCAGCACGCACACCTGCCGTCCCTGTGGCTACGACGGCTGTGGCGGCGGCAAGGTGTCGGAGTGCCTGACGATGTTGCCGGTCGACGCAGTGCACGCCGCCGCGCTCGAGCTGCTCGCGCGGTGAAGGTGGCCATCGTGCGCCAGCGCTACAACCCGTACGGGGGAGCCGAGCGCTTCGTCGCGCGGGCGCTCCCCGCTCTCGAGCGCGCTGGCGCCGCGCTTACCCTCATCTCGAGAAGCGAGGCCGGATGGGCCGCGCGGCGTTTTGTCCGCGTCGACCCGTTTTACGCCGGCAGACTGTGGCGCGACTGGTCGTTTGCGCGTGGAGCACGCAAGGCCTGGCTGCGCGAATACTTCGATGTCGTACAGTCGCACGAGCGTATCCCGGGCTGCGATATCTACCGCGCCGGCGACGGCGTGCACCGGCGCTGGCTTGAGCTGCGCCGGAGCGCCGCCTCGCCGTTCGAGCGCCTCGGGATCGCACTCAATCCCTACCACGCCTATGTGTGCAAGGCGGAAAAGCGCATGCTGGAACATCCGCGCTTGCGGGCGGTGATCTGCAATTCGAGGATGGTGCGGGAGGAGATCCAGCGCGGCTTCCGCATCGCGCCCGACAAGCTGCACGTCATCTACAACGGCGTGGACCTCGAGCACTTCCATCCGCGCCGACGTGAGCCGCTGCGCGGTGCCGGGCGCGCCGAGATCGGCTGCAGCCCGCGCGACATGGTGTTCGTCTTCGTCGGCTCGGGCTTCGCGCGCAAGGGCCTGGATGCGGCCGTCGCGGCGGTTTCCCAGACGCCCTATTGGCTGGTGGTGGTGGGTAAAGACAACTTCAAGGGAAGAGCCGGGGATCGAGTCCGCTTCCTGGGCGGCCGCGACGATGTGCGGCCCTATTACGCCGCGGCGGACTGCCTGCTGCTGCCCACCCGCTACGATCCCTTCCCGAACACCGTGCTCGAGGCTATGGCCATGGGCGTGCCGGCGATCGTAAGCTCGCGCTGCGGCGCGGCCGAGATCATCGAGCCGGGGGTGAACGGCTGGGTCTGCCAACCCGACGACGTGCCGGGAATCGTGCGCGCGATGCACGAGGCTTACAAGGCCGATGCTCGGGCAGGCGCAGCGGCACGCGCTACCGCTGAACGCTTCAGCATCGACGACATGGCGAGAGAACTCGTGAACTTATACAAAATGCTCGCGCAGTGAGTACCCAGAATACGAAAGAGCTCTACCGGCGCCTGCTTTCGTACGTGCGGCCGTACGCGAAGGTGTTCGCGGTGGCGGTGCTCGGAATGGTGGTCGCGGCGGCCACCGAGCCGCTTTTTCCCGCGCTCCTCAAACCGCTGCTCGACGGCGGCTTCGCACAAGGCGGGCCGACCTGGCCGCCGCTCGCGTTCGCTGCAGCGATCGTGGGCGTATTCGTGATCCGCGGTATTCTTACCTTCACCTCGTCGTATTGCCTTACCTGGGTGGCGAACCGGGTCGTGCTCGACTTGCGCACGCAGATGTTCGCGCGCCTGGTGCGCTTCCCGGCGAAGTACTTCGACGACCATACCTCCGGGGCGCTCATCTCCAAGGTTGCGTACGACGTCGCCGGCGTGACCGGCGCGGCGACGACCGTACTGACCGTGCTCGTCAAGGACTCGATCGCGATCGTCGGGCTGCTCGTCTGGCTGTTCTACCTCAACTGGAAGCTCACGCTGATTGCGCTGGTCATCGGCCCGCCCATTGCGCTCACGGTGCGGGTGATTTCGCAACGACTGCGACGCATGTCGCGCGAGGCGCTGCACTCTCTCGGCGACGTGGTGCACGTGGTGCAGGAGGCGATCGAGTGCCACAAGGTCGTAAAGGTGTTCGGCGGGCAGCGATACGAGACCGAGCGCTTCGGCAACACCGCACGCGTGCTGCGCGGCTTTCTCATGCGCGCGGACGTGCCGGCGGCGATGACCACGCCCATCACGCATACGTTCGCGGCGCTCGCCCTCGCGGTGATCATCTACGTCTCCATGCAGGACACGCTTGCCACTCGTACCACCGTCGGCGAGTTCGCCTCGTTCATCGCTGCGATGCTGATGCTGCTTGCGCCGCTCAAGCATCTCACCGAGATCAACAACGCGCTGCAGCGCGGCCTTGCCTCGGCGGAGAGCGTGTTCTCGATGATCGATGCGCCGGTGGAGGAAGACCGCGGTACGCTCGATATCGGGCGCGCCCGAGGGGAGGTGAGATATGAAAAGGTCTCGTTCACCTATCCGACGCGCACCGAGCCGGCGCTCGTCGACGTCGAGCTGCATATTCGCACCGGCGAGACCGTGGCGCTCGTCGGCGGCTCGGGCGGGGGCAAGACCACGCTCGTCAACCTGCTGCCGCGCTTCTATGCGCCGAGCGCGGGCCGCATTCTGCTCGACGGCTGCGACCTGCAGGCGCTGAAGCTGGACAGCTTGCGCAGCAATATCGCGCTCGTCAGCCAGGAGATCGTGCTCTTCAACGACTCCATCTACGCCAACATCGCCTACGGGCGCATGGGGGGTGCGCCGGAGAAGCAGGTCATCGCCGCCGCGGAGGCCGCCCACGCGATGGATTTCATCCGCGAAACCCCGGAAGGGCTCAATACGCTGATCGGCGAAAACGGATTGCGGCTTTCGGGCGGCCAGCGCCAGCGCCTGGCGATCGCGCGCGCCATCCTCAAGAACGCGCCGGTCCTCATTCTCGACGAGGCCACCTCGGCGCTTGACTCGGAATCCGAGCGGCAGGTGCAGGCGGCGCTCGAAGCGTTGATGCGCGGGCGCACCACCATCGTCATCGCGCACCGCCTTTCCACCATCGAGAGCGCCGATCGTATCGTGGTGCTCGAGCGCGGCCGTATCGTCGAAGCCGGACCCCACGCCGAGCTCCTTGCGCGCGAAGGGGTGTACGCCAAGCTCTACCGGATGCAATACGCCGCCGAGCGGGCGGCCGCTTGAGAATCGTGCATACGGAGTCGTCCCTCGGCTGGGGAGGCCAGGAAATTCGCGTGCTGTCCGAGTCGCAGGGCCTGCTTCGGCGCGGGCACGACGTGAAGCTCGTGTGCCCGCGCGAGGCCCGCATCCATTCCGAGGCGTCGAAGTGGGGCGTGCCGGTCATCGCCTTGCCGATCGCGCACAAGCGGCCGCGCGGCGTGAAGGCGTTGTACGAGTGGCTGAAAGCGAACCGCTGCGACGTGGTTAGCACGCATAGCTCGACGGACGCCTGGCTCGCCGCGCTCGCTCTGCTGGCGCTTGGGCGGTCGGTACCCATGCTGCGGACGCGGCACATTTCCGCGCCGGTGCCGCGCAACGTGCCGACGCGCTGGCTTTATACGCGCGCCACGGTGCGCATCGTCACGACCGGGGAGGCGCTCCGCAGGGAGCTCATCGAGCGCAATGGCTTTTCGGCGCAGCGCATCGACTCGGTTCCGACCGGCGTGGACGCCGAGCGCTTCAGGCCGGGCGAGCGCAGGAGCGCCCGCGCCGCGCTCGGGCTACCCCAGGACCGCAAACTCGTCGGCATCGTGGCCACGTTGCGCGACTGGAAAGGACACGAGTACCTGATCGAGGCGGTCAGCGGCCTGCCCGCAAATGTAAGTATGGTGATCGTCGGCGACGGGCCGCGGCGCGGCATCCTCGAAGATTTCGTCGCGAAGCGGCATTTGCAGCCGCGCGTGCTCTTCGCCGGCGAGCAAGCCGACGTCGTCCCCTGGCTGCAGGCGTTCGACGTCTTCGCGCTGCCTTCGTTCGCCAATGAGGGCGTTCCCCAGGCGCTCATCCAGGCGATGCTCGTGGGGCTCGCCTGCGTGACGACTCATGTCGGCAGCATCGCCGAGCTGGCCCGCGATGGAGACACTGCGCTCGTCGTGCCGCTGAAGGACTCGGTCGCGCTGCGCGACGCGTTGCAAAGAGTGCTATCGGATCACGGCTTGAGCACCGGACTCGGCCAGGCCGCGCGGCGCCACGCCGCGGCGAACTTCTCCTATGCGCGCATGCTCGACCGGATGGAGGCCATCTACGCTCAGGTGCGCCGGTAAGTCGTCGGCGAAGCGTCCGATATAGAACGCGTCCGATATAAGACGCTCAATTAAAATCGCTGCCCATGCCACTTATGCCGGGCGCGGAGTGATGACGACCATCCTGCTCATCAGCATGCGCGACGCTCACGAGCGGCGCCGGCTGATGCTCGCGCAGCTCGAGCTGCCCGGGATGCCCCCCTACCGGATAATCGACGGCATCGATGGACGGCGTCTGAGCGCTGAGCAGCGTGCTCAGATCTATGATGATGTGGCCGCGCAGCGCCGCTTCGGACGGGATCTGACGCCCGGCGAGATCGGCTGCGCGGCCAGTCACTTCGCCGCGTACCGACGTATCGTTGCCGAGGGCATCGGCGTCGCTCTGATCCTCGAAGACGACGCGCTTCTCGGCAATAAGGTCCTGGACGTGCTCGAGCGGCTGCAAACGCGGCTCGACCCCGCGAGGTCAGAAGCGATCCTGCTTTCGCACGTAGTGCGGTATTCCAGCTGGGGCGCTCGGCGCATCGACAAGATCCACTGGCTGTGCCGTCCATACGAGGCGTACGGCGGCCACGGCTATCTCATCACGATGGCTGGCGCGCAAGCGATGCTCTCGGCGGTCAAGCGCATCGCTACCGTGGCTGACGACTGGCGGCACCATTTCAAGGGTGGAATCCTAAGAGTATCCGCAGTCGTTCCCTACGTTGTCGGTACCTCACCCACAGCGAACGAGTCGCAGATCGGCGAGCGCCTTGCTTCCGGGGGCCCGCTCGCGCGCTGGCTGCAAAAGTACCTCTGGGGCAAATTCATCTTCCAGCTTTTCGTCAAGCCGGCGCTTCGCCTATGGAGACAGGAGCAGACATGGTGAGCGAGCGATTTGTCGGCGCGATCGGCATTGCGGGCGGGTCGGTCTTTCTTGCCGTGCTGCCGTTCGGGCGCGTAACCGCGTTGCGCAGCGTCGCTTTAGGATTGGCGCTCGTGGTCGCGCTCTGGCTTTGGCTGGCGCGCGGGCCGCGTTCGGTGCCTTTGTTGCCCGCGTTCGGGGTCTGGCTGGCGGCAGCGCTCCTTTCGCTCGTGGCGACTCACAACATGGCCGCATCGCTCGACGCGATCTACAGCGAGGTGGTGCGCTCGTTCGCTGTGTTCTTCGTGTTCTACGTACTGACCGCGCGCCTACCGGCGTATCGCGCGTGGGTCGCGGCCAGCGCGCTTGGCTTCGGCCTGCTTTCCACGCTCGCCGTGGTGTCGTTCTTCCAGCACGGAGCCTGGGTCTTTTACTATGCGCCCCTGCTCGGGGAATTCGCCACCTTGGCCGTCACCGTGCTGCCGCTCCTTGCCGGCTATCTCGCTTTTGCCCGCGATGACCGGCGCCTCGCGCTTCTCTGCGGCGTCGGGCTCGTCGCGGCGCTGATCGCGGGATACCTGACTTACAGCCGGGCGTTCTGGCTCGCGCTTACCTGCGGCTTGGTCGTCGCGGTCGCCATCCATTCCGCACGCGCCGCGCAGCTCGGCAGGCGCGCGGTCTTGGTGGTCGCGCTCGTCTGCTCCGTAGGAGCGGCCTTAGCTGCCGTGGTCGCGGCGGAGAGGGGGCTGGAGCTCACCGCGATGGACACCCGCTGGCCTATCTATTCGGCGGTGCTCAACAAGCTGCCGCACAACCCCCTCACGGGCACCGGCTATGGGCACGAGACCGACAAGCACTGGTACGAGCGCGCGCTGCCGGGGACGAGCGTGTTCCATCCGCA
>DASTPE010000019.1:0-2014 GCA_035762345.1 Burkholderiales bacterium | reverse complement strand
ATCCCGGTGCTCTTCGGCATCGTCGCCTCGGCGCTCGCCACGTTGGTTTTCATCGTGCGCTGGCGGCGGGGCGGCTGACGCAAGCGGCGCGATGAGCAACCTCGCGATCGGCGCCTGGGGCGTGGTCGCGCTCCTCGTCGTGATGTTTCTGCGCGTCCCGATCGGCGTCGCGCTCGCGCTGGTGGGTGTGTGCGGCTACGCCGCGGTCGACGGGTGGAGGAAGGCGCTCGCCATGATGGGCTCGGTGCCCTTCGAGCTTGCGAGCGCCTACTCGCTCTCGGTAGTGCCGCTCTTCATCCTGATGGGCGCGGTCGCCTCGCGCGCTGGCATGTCGCGCGAGCTCTTCGACGCGGCGAATGCCGTGTTTTCCGGGTTCCGAGGCGCGCTGGCCAACGCCACCGTCGGCGCCTGTGCCGCCTTCGGCGCGATCTGCGGCTCCTCGATCGCCACCGCCGCCACCTTCTCCAAGGTGGCGATCCCCGAAATGCGGCGCTACGGCTACCACGACGCGGTCGCCGCCGGCTCGGTGGCTGCGGCGGGCACGCTCGGCATCCTCATCCCGCCCTCGGTGATCCTCGCCATCTACTCGCTGGTAGCCGAGCAATCGCTTCCCAAGCTCTTCGCCGCCTCGCTGATCCCGGGTCTGCTTCTCGCTGCGCTCTACGTCCTGGTCGTCCTCATCGTCGCGCGTATCCGCCCCGCCTGGACCCCGCGCGTGCCCGGCATGAGCGTGCGCGACCGGCTGCGCGGCGCGCGCGGCATGTGGAAGCTCGCGCTTCTCTTCTTTTTCGCGGTGGTCGGGATCTACCTCGGCTGGTTCTCGCCCACCGAAGGAGCCGCGATCAGCGCGTTCGCGGCGATGGTCATCGGCTTCGCCTCGCGCACCCTCGACTTCCGCGGCCTCGCCGACGCCCTGCTCGACACCGTCTACTCCACCGCGATGCTCTTCTTCATCATCGCCGGCGCCTTCATCTTTTCGCGCTTCATCGTCCTCACGCGGCTTCCGAACGAGCTCGTCGCCTGGGTGAAGGCCATGGGCTTAGCGCCGCTCCTTATCGTTCTGTCGGTGGTCGTGCTCTATGTCGTATTGGGCACCGCGCTCGAGGAAGTAAGCACGATCCTGATCACCGTGCCGGTCATCCTCCCTCTCATGGCGAGCCTCGGCTACGACGGCGTCTGGTTCGGCGTCTTCGTCACCGTCATGGCCACGATCGGCCTCATCAGCCCGCCCGTCGGCCTCACGGTGTTCGTGATCCAGGCGCAGAACCCCGACATTCGTGCCGCCACTATCTACGCCGGCACGCTCCCCTTCCTCGTCGCCGACCTAGTGCTCGTCACCCTCCTCATTGCCTTCCCAGCGCTTGCGCTGTGGCTCCCTACCGTAATTAAGGTATAGCTAGATTTTTCTGGATTCAGCGGCGGATTGTTCCTAGAATCCCAACCGGTTAGCCGCCCTCGGAATAACAAAACTGCTGGCGCGTTAGCCCACGACGATAGGCGGGTCAGGGTTTAAGGGCGGGGGCTTGTGGTGCAGGTCGCAAGCAGAATCGTCAGCACACTTCTCATCGGCGCGGCCGCGGCGACTGCACACGCACAGTTCCCACAGCAGCGGCCGGGCGATGCGACGTCGCAGCCCCAGGTTCCGGCCGTGCAAGTCCCGTCGGTCCAGACGCCGACCATCACCAACGTCCCCCCTGTCATCCTGCTGAAAGAGCCCTCGCCGACAGATGATCTCCGGGCCACGGTTCCGCTCAAGCCCGGTGCCGAACCGCCGAAGTCGGCCGCCGATGCGCAAAGATTGCCCACCGACGCCCAGAAGCCGCCCGCCCGCCGCCCGCTCGCCGAGCGCGAGCGCAACGAATTCCAGATCTTCATCGAAGCCTCCACCGGCCGACGCCTGCCGATCTTCGGCCAGGATCTCTTCGAAGACGCGCCCAGCACCTTCGCGCCGGTCGAGAACATCCCGGTTCCCGCCGACTACGTGATCGGCCCGGGCGACGAGCTGATGGTGCGC
>DASTPE010000018.1:0-7129 GCA_035762345.1 Burkholderiales bacterium | reverse complement strand
CGTCCCCGGGCGCTCGCCGTTCGGACCGAGGCCGTCCACGATGTCTCGAGCGCCGAGCCGTGGGTGCTGGTCGTGCACAAAGGGCGCGCAGTGCGGCGCCCGGTGCGGCTCGGCCTTCGCGGCGAGGGATGGGTCGAAGTGCTGGAGGGACCAGCGGAAGGGGAGTTGATCGTCGCGGCCTCGGACCCGCGCGTGAGGCCCGGGCAGCGCGTGCGCGCCCTGCCCAATGCCTAGCTGGCTTCCGTTCGAATGGATCGCGGCGGCGCGCTTCCTGCGCGAAGGCAGGATGCAGAGCGTGTCGATCATCCTCGGCGTATCGATCGGCGTCGGCGTGATCGTCTTCATGTCGGCCGCGCTCGCCGGGCAGCAGGCGAACATCGTGAAGCGCGTGCTCTCCTCGCAGCCGCACATCGTGCTGCTTCCGCCGCAGGAGACGGCGCGGCCGCTGCGGGGCGACGTCGCGGAGGCCGCGATCGTGCAGAAGCCGCTGCAGCGCATGCGCTCGCTCGACCAGTGGCAGAAGATTGTCGAAGAGCTGCGCGCACTGCGCCCGGTGGCCGCGGTTTCGCCCCTCGCCTCGGGGCCGGCGTTCGCGGTGCGCGGCGAGGCCTCGCGCTCGGTGAACATGCAGGGGATCGAGCCCGAAAGCTACTTCCGCATCGTGCCGCTGCCCGAAAAGGTGGTCGCAGGCAGCCCGAGGCTGGGAGCGCAGGACGTGGTGATTGGCACCGACCTCGGGACCGATCTCGGCGTCACCATCGGCGACAAGCTCAATCTGCGCGTCGCCTCGGGACTCAGCGCGACGCTCACCGTGTCGGCGCTCGTCGACCTCGGCAGCAAGTTCGTCAACCAGCGCACCGCGTTTGTCGCGCTTCCCACCGCGCAGGCGCTGCTCGGCCTGCCGGGCGGAGTGTCCGCGATCGACGTCACGGTGCGCGATATCTACGCCGCCGAAGAAATAGCGCAGCAGATCCGCGGCGCCACCGGCGCCGACGCCGACAGCTGGATCAAGACTAATGCGCAGCTCTTCCTCGCGATCAACGCGCAGATCATCGCAAATACCACGATCCGCTTCTTCGTCGGCCTGGCGGTGGCGTTCGGCATCGCCGCCGTGCTGATCGTCTCGGTGGTACAGAAATCGAAGGAAATCGGCATCCTGCGTGCGATGGGCGCCTCGCGCGGCCAGATCCTGCGGGTGTTCCTGCTGCAGGGCGCGGCGCTCGGCCTGGTCGGCTCACTCGCCGGCTGCGCCCTCGGCGCCGCCGCGATCGTGCTCTGGGGCGAGCTCGTGCGCAACCCCGACGGCACGCCGCTCTTTCCGCTCGACCTCGACCCCAAGCTGTTCGTTGCGGCAACGCTGCTTGCGACGCTCACCGGCCTCGTGGCGGCCTTCGTCCCGGCGTTACGCGGATCCCGAATGGATCCCGTGGTGGCGATCCGTGGCTAGAGCCGTACTTCGCCTGGAGGCGATCCGGAAGAGCTACAACCCCGGCACGCCTACGGAGGTCGAGGTGCTGCACGGCATCGACCTCGAGCTCGGCGAGCACGAGTTCTGCGCGCTGATGGGCCCGTCGGGGTCGGGCAAGAGCACGCTTCTCAACATCATGGGGCTGCTCGACCATCCGACGGGCGGGCGGCTTTTCCTCGACCGACAGGAAGCGACCGACCTCGACGACCGCGCGCTCACGCGGCTGCGCGGCCGCAGCATCGGCTTCGTGTTCCAGTACCACCACTTGATCCCCGCCTTCACCGCGCACGAGAACGTGCTCATGCCGATGCTCGTCGACCGCGGCCGGCCCGACGCCGGGATGCGCGCGCGCGCCGACGAGCTCCTCGAGAGCGTCGGGCTCGGGCCCTGGCGCGAGAACCCCGCGAACAAGCTCTCGGGCGGACAGCAGCAGCGCGTAGCGGTCGCGCGCGCGCTTGCCATGGATCCGGCGCTGCTGCTCGCCGACGAGCCGACCGGCAACCTCGACACCAAGTCCGCGCAGGGCGTGTTCGACCTCATGCGCGAAGCGAGCCGCTCACGCGGCACCACGGTGCTCCTGGTCACGCACAACCACGCGCTTGCCGAGCAGTGCGATCGCATCGTCGAGCTCGTGGACGGCCGGATCGTGGGCGACCGGCGGGTTTGACCTGCATCAAGAAGCAGGTTTTGCAGTGATCTATCCTTGTTGTATGGACGCGCCGAGCGTCGACATCCTGCTGGACGTCGACCGGGAATATCGCGAGAAGGCTCAAGCCGGATCGCTACCTAAGATCGCGCCGCGCCGCTTGAATCCTGAAGGCATGGCTTGGCTGCCAGTGCTGCACACGCGCTTCGGCCCATGGCACTTCACAGCGCTATTCTCCAACACGGAGCGCGCGCACGAGCTGCACCGGATTTTCGACTGGGTGGTGATCTTCTATGGCGACCCGGAAGGCGGCCAAGGCCAGGCGACGGTGGTCACCGAAAGGCGCGGCGCACTGACCGGCAGGCGTGTGGTGCGCGGACGCGAGCCCGAATGTGCACGCCACTATCGCGGTGAGCGGATCTCCACTCGTGAACCGTCTTTGAGCGCATCGGACGGATAAACCACCACGCGGTCGCCGGGCTTAAGCCCCTCTTCGACCATCGCCTCCAGATTGTTTCGCCGTGCGACTTTCACGGCGCGCCGGTGTGCGCGTTCGCCCTGGACGGCGAACGCCGCCCAGACGGCGCCTTCGCGGAACAGCGCGCCGACCGGCGCCTTCACGGCGCTGTCTTCACGGTGAATCACGATGTGAGCTTCGACGCGAAAGCCGTCGCCGATCGTCTGCACTTTGTCGAGCGGCTCGGCGAAGTCGAGCACCACGTTGACGCGCTGCTCTTCAACGCCAAGCGCTGACACTTTGGTGAACGCGGCCGGTTCGACCAAGCGCACGCGCGCGGCGAGCGGCGGCACACCCTGGCCGAGCTCCAGGCGCGCCGGCATTCCCGGCCGGATGGCGACGGCTTCTTGCGACAGCACGTCCACTATCGCCTCGAGGCTACGCGGGTTGGCGACTTCGACGAGCGGCGCGCCGAGCGATACCGGACCTTCGCTCTTCTGCGCGACCTTGAGCACCACGCCTGCGACCGGCGAGCTCACCGGCCATCTCGTGGCAAGCTCCTTGCTCTCGTAGCGTGTGAGCGCCGCGCGCGCCTGAGCGAGGTCGTGACCCGCCGCCTGCTCGGCAAAGCGCGCCGCATCGACCGCTCGCTCGGCGGTCCTCAGGGCAAGATCCGCCTGCTCGAGCACGGTCTGCGAGATGAAGCCCTCCTTCGAGAGACGCACCTGGCGGTCCCGATCGGCCCGTGCCTGGTCGCGCTGCGCCTGCGTCTTCAGGGTCTCCGCACGTGCACGCGCGACCTGTGCCTCGGCGGCGCCGATTCGCTCGCGCAGCTCGCGCTGCGTGCGCACATCGAGGAAGGCGGGCGCCGTAGGCGTAAGCTCTGCGACCGCCTGGCCCTGCTTCACCGGGTCGCCGACTTCAAGCTGGATGCGCTCGACGTGCCCGGCGAGCGGCGCCGCGATCACGTAGCGATCTCGCACTCGCGTCTGCCCATCGTCCGACACGGTCTGCTCGAACACGCCTTTCGTCACCTCGGCGACTTCGACCGAGATCGGCTGCGGCCGCAGCGCCCAGGCGACCAGCACAGCGAGAACCGCCAACAGGACGCCGAGGGCGATCTTGTTGCGCCTTGTCATTCGCGGGTTTTCAGCACGGCGACCAAGTCGAGATTGTCGATTCTATTGCGTACGATGAGGGCGCTCACCACACCCGCCGCCAGCACCACCGCGCCGGCGTAGACGTAGGTGCTCGGGAAGATGACGAGCGGAAACTCCATCACTTCCTGATGCATGAGCGCGACGAGCAGCGCCGCGAGCCAGTATCCGGCGATGAAGCCGAGTGGGATCGCCGCCGCGATCTCGACCGCGAGCTCGCCGAGCAGCAGCACCGAGACCTCGCGCCGCGTGAAGCCGAGCACCCGCAAGCTCGCGAGCTCCCAGGCGCGCTCGGCGAGCTGGATGCGCGCGTTGTTGTACACCACGCCTACCGCGATGGTGGCGGCGAAGATGCTGAGCACCGTGGTGAAGAACATGACGTTGCGCGCGGTGGTCTCGCGAAACGTGTCGATCAGGCTGCGGTTGACGATCACCATCGCGGCGGCCGGCATCAGCTTCAGGCGCTCGAGGAGCGCGGTCTCCTGGGCACGCTCGACCGAAAGCCCGGCCGCCGACACGACCCGGCTTTCCTGTGCCAGGCGGTTCAGGTCTTCCAAGCGCATCCACGCGTTCATGCCGGCCATCTCGCGCACCGTGCCGGTGACGCGCACCGCGGCCTTCACGCGCTTTCCTTCCAGCAGCTCGGCGATCACGGCGTCGCCCGGCCGAACGCCCAGGCGCTCGGCGAGCCGCGTGGTGAGCAGCACGCCGCCGGGCGCCGGCCTCGCCTCGCGCAGGTCGGCATCGAGGATGCGCGAGAGCGTCGCATCGTCCTCGACGCCGGTGATCCCGGTGCGATACGTGCGGTGCCCGGCGCGCAGCCGCACAGGGATGGCGCGGCTCACTTCCACCTCGCTCACGCCCGGCAGGCGCGCGAGCTCGAGCCGCACGTTGCGCGACACGGGCTCGGCGAAGCCGATGTTCACGTCGGCCCGGGTCACCTGGTTGAACTGCACGTCGATGAACCACTCGAGCGAGTCGGCCCAGAAGGTGCCCGAGATCAGGATGGCCACCGATCCGGCGATGCCCGCGACGGTGCTCGCCGCGCGCACGGGCCGGCGCTCGAGGTTGCGCATGATCATGCGCTGCGCCGAGGTGAGCAGCTCCACGTATCCCAGCCGCTCCAGCAAGAGCGGGCGGAACTGCGCCGGTGCGGGCGGCCGCAGCGCCTCGGCCGCGTGCAGGCGCAGCACGCCCCGCGTCGCGGCGAAGGCACCGCCGAACGCAGCGACGAGCGCAGCAGCGCCGCCCGCCAAGACGAGCCAGCCCGGCATGAAGAAATGGAATTGCGGAAAGTGGAAGAGATCCGTGTAGAGGCCCGTCATGCCGTTGCCGAGCCACCACCCGAGCCCGATGCCGATCAGCGTCCCGAGAAGCACGATGACCGAGGCGAACTTGAGGTAGTGCCAGGCGATCCAGCGGTCGTCGTAGCCAAGCGCTTTCAGCGCCGCGATCTCGCCGCGCTGGGCGTGCACCTGGCGGTGCAGCACCACGTTCAGTATGAACGCCGCCACCGCGAGGAAGATCGACGGCAGCACGGTGCCGAAAATGCGCTGCTGGCTGATCTCCTGCGTGATGATCTTGTGCGACACCTGCTCGTCGCGGCTCACGGCGCCGAAGCCGCCGTAGGGCTCGAGGATCTTGTCGAGCGCGTCGAGCATCGCGTCAAGCGAGGCGCCTTTTTCGACCCTGGCGAGCACCGAGTTGAACGCACCTTCCATGTTGAACGCGGCGGCAAGTGCGCGAGCGTCGATCCACAGCACCGCGAACCACTCGTCGTCCGGCATGCCGCCGCCGCGCGTCGCAAAAATGTATTCCGGGCTCAGCGCGGTGCCGACGAGCATGACGCGCTCGAGCTTGCCGTTCAGCAGCACGTTCATCCGGTCGCCGAGCTTCAGGCCGCGCGCTTCGAGGAAGCGCTGGTTCACCACCACTTCGCCGCGCGCGCTCGGCGCCGGCCAGCGGCCGCTCTTCAGCGTCAGGCGGTTCATGCCGCCAGGGTGCTCGAAGTCATGGCCGATGAGGCGCGCGATCATCGGCGGCACCACGCCGGGGATGGAAAGCTGCGCGTCGCGCACCACGCGGGCCTCGACTTCCACCACGCCCGGAATGTTCCTGATCTTTTCGAGCAGCGACACCGGCGCGCGCTTGGCGGTGGCGAAGACATGCGGAAAGCGCGCGGTGGCGTAGTAGTTGTCGCGCGACCAGAGCAGCGACCCGTAGGTCGAGAACGAGCCGATGAAGCCACCGATGCCGCAGGCGATCACGAGCGCGATCGACACTACCTGCGTCTTGAGAGACCAAAGGTCGCGCAGGAGCTTGCGGTCGAGGCTTTTCACCACGAGATCTCCGCGGGCGTGAGCTTGCGCGCGGGCTTTTCCACGCCGACGATCCTGCCGTCGCCAAGGCGCAGCACCCGGTCGGCGATGGCGGCGATGGCGGCGTTGTGAGTGATCACCATGGCGGTGGTGCCGAGCTCGGCGTTGATGCGCGCGATGACCTCGAGCACGAGCTTTCCGGTCTCGTAGTCGAGCGCGCCGGTCGGCTCGTCGCAAAGCAGAACATCCGGCCGCTTGGCGATGGCGCGCGCGATCGCGACGCGCTGCTGCTCACCGCCCGAAAGCTGCGAGGGAAAGTGGTCCAGCCGCTCGCCTAGGCCGACCCAGGCGAGCGCCTCGGCCGCCGGCATCGACTTCGCCGCGATGTCGGTGACGAGCGCGACGTTTTCGCGCGCGGTGAGCGCAGGGATCAGGTTGTAGAACTGGAACACGAAGCCCACGTGTTCGCGCCGGTAGCGCGTGAGAGCGGCTTCATCCGCTGCGCTGAGATTGTGATCCTTGAAGGTGATCTCTCCCGAAGTCGGGGTGTCGAGGCCGCCGAGGATGTTGAGCAGGGTCGATTTGCCGCTGCCCGAGGGTCCGAGGAGCACGATGAACTCGCCGGCCGCGATCTCCAGGTCGACGCCGCGCAGCGCGTGGATCTCGGTCTCGCCCATGCGGTAGGTCTTGGTGAGCCCGCAGGCGGCGAAGACGCGCATTTGACGATTGTCGCTCAGGGTGCTCGCGGGCTTTGATTAGGGTCAAATAGCGCCATGCCGCACCGTGAAATCGTCGCCTCGCACCTCGTGGAGGGCGCCGCGCGCGCTCGGGCGGAGGAAACGGCGGGTGCTGTCCTGGCGCGTCTCGTCAAAGAGAAGCCGGCGAGCGTGGAGCTCGTGCTGGTGGTGAACGACCATGGCCGGCTGCAGGGAGTGGTCCCGATCGGGAAGCTGTTCGCCTCTTCCAGCAAGAGTCCTCTCGCGCAAATCGTATCGCCCAAGTTTCCTACCGTAACGGCTGACACCGATCAGGAGCGGGCGGCCTCCCTCGCGCTCCACCACGGCGTCGACTCGCTGCCGGTGG
>DASTPE010000017.1:0-25064 GCA_035762345.1 Burkholderiales bacterium | reverse complement strand
GACGTTCGACCACATGGAGTACCTGTCCGAGACCCGCGTCCAGCTGATCTACCAGCTGCCGCTGTCGGAGATCGTGCTCGACTTCTACGACCAGCTGAAGTCGCGCACGCGCGGCTACGCGAGCTTCGACTACGACCTCGCCGGCTTCCGCGACGGCAACCTCACACGCGTCGACGTGCTCGTCGCGGGCGAGCCGGTCGACGCGCTCTCGCTCATCATCCACCGCGACTTCGCCTACGACCGTGGGCGCGCGCTGGTCGAGAAGCTGCGAGAGGAGATCCCCCGCCAGATGTTCGACGTCGCGATCCAAGCGGCGATCGGCGGTCACATCATCGCGCGCGAGAACGTGAAGGCGCTGCGCAAGAATGTGCTCGCGAAATGCTACGGAGGCGATGTCACGCGCAAGCGCAAGCTGCTGGAGAAACAGAAGGAGGGCAAGAAGCGCATGAAGCAGGTCGGGGCGGTCGAGATTCCCCAGGAGGCGTTCCTCGCGGTACTGCAGCGAGGGGAAGAATGAACGCGGCTTGAACCTCACCCTGTCTTTGTGAACTTCGCCCTATTCCTGCTGATCCTGCTGGTCGTCACTGGCGGGATCTGGGCGCTCGATGCCGCCTTGCTGCGCAAGCGCAGGACCGCGAGCGCGAAGCAGCCTTGGTGGGTCGAGTATTCGATCAGCTTCTTCCCGGTGATTCTGATCGTATTCCTGCTGCGCTCGTTCTTGGTGGAGCCGTTCAAGATCCCGTCGAGTTCGATGGTGCCGACGCTCCTCGTCGGCGATTTCATCCTGGTGAACAAGTACGCCTACGGCATCCGGCTGCCGGTGGCGAACCGCAAGCTGATCGAGGTCGGCCGCCCGGAGCGCGGCGACGTGATGGTGTTCCGATATCCCGAGGACACGTCGCTCGACTACATCAAGCGCGTGATCGGCGTGCCGGGCGATCGTGTGGAATACCGCAACAAACGGCTGTCGATCAACGGCACGCCGATGCCACTGCGGCAGATCGACGACTACCTGTCCCGCGAGCGCATGCAGTTCTCGCGCCGCTTCGTGGAGACGCTGAATGCCACGGAGCATGAAATATTGCTCGACGAGGACGCGCCGGCGTCGGTTATGCCCGGGCGCTCGTTCCCGTTCGCCGGGAATTGCAACTACAATACGAGCGGCCTGACGTGCACGGTGCCGCCGGGTCATTACTTCGTGATGGGCGACAACCGGGACAACTCGAGCGACAGCCGCGTCTGGGGGTTCGTGCCGGACGAGAACATCGTCGGCAAGGCGTTCTTCATCTGGCTCAATCTCAACGAGCTGGGGCGCTTCGGGTCGTTCCGTTAGGGAGGGCGCGATGGGCAGGAGACAGCAAGGCCTCAGCCTACTCGGGCTGATCACGCTCATGTTTGTCATCGTGATGCTGGCGCTCTTTTCGATGAAGATCATCCCCTCGCTTCTGGAGTTCCGCACCGCCAAGACCGCGATCGAGCGTATTGCACCCACCGTGCAAAACCCGGCCGAGGCGCGGCGCGCGTTCGACAACCGGGCCGCGATCGACGACATCACCACCATCACGGCGAAAGACCTGGAGATCACGCGCGAAGGCAACCAACTCGTCATCGCCTTCGCCTACCGCAAGGAAGTACGGCTGTTCGGCCCGGTAGGACTGTACATCGACTACGCGGCCAACTCGAAAGGCCAGTAGCGCTGCTGGGACACACCTTCGGCGACGCGCGCCTGCTCGAGCGGGCGCTTACACATCGCAGCCACGGCCCGGACCACAACGAACGGCTCGAATTCCTGGGCGACGGCGTGCTCGGGTGCGCGGTCGCCGACGAGCTCTATGCCCGCTTCCCGGAACTGCCCGAGGGTAAGCTGACGCAATTGCGCGCGAGCCTGGTGCGCCGCGATTCGCTCGCGCGCGTGGGGCGCGGGCTCGGACTGGCCGATCAGGTGCGCGCCGCGGCGATCACCGATTCCGTGCTGGCCGATTGCGTCGAGGCGCTCATCGGCGCCATATTCCTCGACGGCGGCTACCCCGCGGCACGCCGTGCGGTGGTGCAGATGCTCGGGCAGCTGCTCGACGCCGTCGACCCCGCCAAGGTCGAGAAAGATGCGAAGACCCGACTCCAGGAGCTGATGCACGCGCGCGGGAAGCCGGTCCCGCAGTACCGCGTGATCGCCACCCACGGCGCGCCGCACGAGCGATCGTTCGAGGTGGAGTGTGTGGTCGAGGATCTGCGCGCTGAAGGCAGAGGCCGGTCTCGCCAACGCGCCGAGCAAGAGGCGGCGAAGGCGATCCTCGCCAGGCTGGACAAATAGGGTCTTCCGCAATGAGCGCGCACCGCTGCGGCACGATCGGCATCGCCGGGCGCCCGAACACCGGCAAGTCGAGCCTGCTCAACCGCCTGGTCGGCGAAAAGCTCTCGATCGTATCGGCCAAGCCGCAGACCACGCGCCATCTGGTGACCGGCATCCTGACGTTAGCGGACTGCCAGTACATCTTTGTCGATGCGCCCGGTCGTCAGAGCCAGGCGAGAAGCCGCCTGCATCGGCGGCTCAACCGGCGCGCGACCGAGGCCGCGCGCGACGCCGATGTGGCGCTTTTCGTGGTCGAGGCGCCGCGCTTCGGTCCGGAGGACCGCTCGGTGCTCGACGAAATTCCCCCGACGCAGCGTATCGTGGCCGCAGTGAACAAGGTGGACCTGGTAAAGCATGCGTCGGCTCTCATACCGTTCCTCGATCGCCTGGAGAAGACGCGCGACTTCGCCGCCTTGGTGCCGGTCAGCGCGAAGACCGGCAAAAACATCGGTGCGCTGCTCCAGGCGCTGCGCGAGGCGCTGCCCGAGGCGCCTGCCGCCTACCCGGCCGATCAGCTCACCGACCGCGACGAGCGCTTCTTCGCGGCGGAGCTGCTGCGCGAGAAGATCTTCGAGGAGATGGGCCAGGAGCTGCCATACCGCTGTGAGGTCGTGATTGACAGCTTCAAGGAGGAGGGCGGGAGCCTGCGGCGCATCGAAGCGACCATCCTGGTGGAGCGCGAGAGCCAGAAGCCGATCGTGCTCGGCGCGCGCGGCGAGCGGCTCAAGCGCATGGCGAGCGCGGCGCGCAAGGAAATGGAGAAGCTCTTCGGAGGCAAGGTTTATCTCGGCACCTGGGTCAAGGTGCGCAAGGCATGGACTGACGACGCCCGCATCTTGCGGCAGCTCGGGTACGAATGAGGCGCCGTACCGACCATCAAGCGGCGTACGTGTTGCATACGTACGCATACAAAGAGACGAGCCTGATCGTGGAGGCGTTTACGCGCGGCTTCGGCCGCGTCGCGCTGCTTGCGCGCGGGGCACGCCGGCCGCGTTCGGCCATGCGCGGCGTGCTGCTTTCGTTCCATCCGCTGCGGCTCGGGTGGACGGCTTCGGCCGAGCTCGGCACTTTGATTTCGGCCGAATGGGCGGGGGCGCTGCAGCCTCTTGCGGGGCGCGCGCTCATGTGCGGCTTCTACCTGAACGAGCTTGTGCTGCGTCTGTTGGCGCGCGAGGACCCTCATGAAGCGCTTTTCGACTGCTATGGCGAGGCGCTGGGCGCGCTTTCCGCGGGCGCCGCGCAGGCTTCGGTGCTGAGAAGCTTCGAAAAGCGGCTCCTCGCCGAGCTCGGGTATGCTCCACTGCTCGAGCGCGAAGCCGCGACCGGGGCGCCGATCGAGCCCGGCCGCCGCTACGTGTACGAACCCGACCGGGGCCCCATGCCATCGCGGAATTCGTCTTCGCACCTCAGCGTCAGCGGCCAGACGCTGCTCGACCTGGCCGCCGGAGAGTACGACCGCCCGGAGACGCGCGACGAGGCGCGCATGCTGCTGCGCGCGCTCATCAGCCAACGGCTGCACGGCCAGGTCCTCCACACGAGCGCGGTGCTGCGCGAGCTGAACGAATTATGAGAGAAACAAGCCGAAGATGATCGAGCTCGGCGTGAACGTCGACCATGTCGCCACCGTGCGCCAGGCGCGGCGCACGTACGAGCCCGACCCCGTATGGGCGGCGGTCGAGGCGCACCTTGGCGGCGCCGACGGCATCACCGTCCACCTGCGCGAGGATCGGCGCCACATCCAGGACGAGGACGTGCGCCGCCTGCGCGAACTCACGCACATCAAGCTCAACCTTGAGATGGCGGCGACCGACGACATGGTGGCGATCGCGTGCCGGCTGAAGCCCGAGATGGCGATGCTGGTGCCCGAAGGCCGGCACGAGGTGACCACCGAAGGAGGTCTTGACGTCGCTTCCCAGGAAAAGGCTTTGCGCAAGGCGGTCGAGCGGCTGTCAGGGGCAGGCATCGTTGTGTCGGTCTTCATCGACGCGGAGCTGCGACAGGTGGAGGCGGCAAGGCGCGTCGGTGCCTCGGTTTGCGAGATCCACACCGGGCCGTACGCGCACGCCTTTCATTCCCGAGGGCGCGACGCCGAGAGCCCGGCCGTGCTCGCGGAATTGAAGAAGATTCACGCCGCGGGCGAGGCGATCCGCTCGCTCGGCATGCGCTTCAACGCCGGCCACGCGCTCAATTACTTCAATGTGCAGCCGGTAGCCTCGTTGCCGGGCGTGCGCGAGCTGCACATCGGGCACGCCATCGTATCGCGCGCCGTGTTCGTCGGTATGCGCGAGGCCGTGCGCGAAATGAAGACGCTGATGGTCCACGCAGCGGCGCGATGATCTACGGTATCGGCACCGACGTCGTGGAGATTGCCCGGATCGAGAAAGCCCTCGCCCGGTGGGGCGAGCGCTTTGCCGAACGCATCCTCTGCGAGCCGGAGCTCGAGCGTTTCCGCCATCACCAGCAACCCGTGGCCTACCTCGCGAAGCGCTTTGCGGCGAAGGAAGCGTTCACGAAAGCGCTTGGAACCGGAATCAGGGCGCCCGCCAACTGGCACGGTGTCTGGGTCGTGAACCGGCCTTCGGGGAAGCCGGAGTTGGAGTTTTCCCGCGAGCTCGGACTGCTGCTATCGGCGCGCCGCATCGCGCGCTCGCACCTGACGCTCACCGATGAGCGGGGCGTCGCGGTAGCCACGGTCATCCTCGAGTGCGCCGGCTAAAGGCTCCGCTCGGCCCCGCGGTGATCGATGTCGTCGGCACGGCGCTGGGCGACGACGACCGCGCCCGTCTGCGGCATCCGGCCACCGGCGGGGTAATTCTGTTTTCGCGCAACTACGAGCATCCCGACCAACTGAGCCTTCTGGTGCAGGAAATGCAAACGCTGCGCGAACCCGAGCTGCTCGTCTGCGTGGACCACGAGGGGGGGAGGGTGCAGCGCTTCCACGATGGCTTCACCGCCATCCCGCCGATGCGCGCGCTCGGGCGCCTTTGGGACCGCGACCGGGAGCTTGCGCAGGAGGCGGCGCGCGGCGCGGCTTACGTGATCGGCGCCGAGCTCGGCGCGCACGGTGTCGACTTCAGCTTTGCGCCGGTGCTCGACCTAGATTACGGCTCGAGCTCGGTGATCGGCGACCGCGCGCTGCATTTTGATCCCAACGCCGTGGGCGCGCTCGCCGCCGCCCTCGTCCAGGGATTCGCCGCGGCGGGCATGGCCGCGGTCGGCAAGCATTTTCCCGGCCACGGCTTCGCCGCGGCCGACTCCCACGTCGACGTACCGAAGGATGAGAGAAGCGTGGCTGAGATCCTCAAAAAGGACGTCGTGCCGTACCGGGCGGCGTTCCAGTCCGGCCTCGCCGGCGTGATGCCGGCGCACGTAATCTACACCCGGTGCGACCCCGAGCCTGCGGGCTATTCGAAGTACTGGCTGCAGCAAGTCCTGCGCGGCAGGCTCGGCTTCGACGGTCTGATCTTCAGTGATGATCTTTCGATGGCGGGCGCGAGCACCGCGGGCGGGCCACCGGAACGCGCCCGCGTCGCGCTCGCTGCGGGGTGCGATATGGTGCTTCTCTGCAACGACCCCGAAGGTCAGAACCTGCTGCTCGAGTCGCTGAAAGATATTCCACCCCCAAAGCCGGAGCGCTTGGAGCGCATGCGGAAAAAAGGCGGCCGCGACTTGCGCAAGAGCGTCGCGTACCGCGAAGCGCAAGTCGCGCTGGCTGCTCTCACCTAGCCGGGCGGTGGCGCTCGAAAGGATCATTTCCGGCGGCCAAAGCGGTGTCGATCGGGGCGCGCTCGATGCTGCGCTCGCGCTCGGCCTTGCGTGCGGCGGTTGGTGCCCGGCCGGCCGGCTCGCCGAGGACGGACCGATCCCCGAGCGCTACCCCGTAGTGGAGCTGGCTGGCGGCGACTATCGCGCTCGCACTCGCCAGAACGTGCAGGACGCGGACGGCACTTTGATCCTCGCGTTCGGAGCACCGAAGGGCGGGACGCTGGAAACACTGCGCGATTGCCTGCGGTCGGGCAAACCGCACCTGGTAGTCGATGCGTCGGCGGCCAGCGCGCGCGATGCCGCCCGGCGCGCCATCAATTTCGTCCAAGACAACGCGATCCGCGTACTGAACGTTGCGGGACCGCGAGAGAGCGGCTGGCACGGGGCGCGTGCGTACGCCGAGGCGGCGGTGCGCGAACTCCTTGCCGGACCCTAAGAAATCGGGGTCAGAGCCCGATTATTCCTACGCGCGCTCCATGTAGGTGCCTTCCGCCGTGTCGATCTTGATCTTCTCGCCCACGTTGATGAAGGGAGGCACCTGGACGGTGATGCCGGTCTCCATCTTCGCCGGCTTGAACGTGTTGGTCGCGGTGGCGTTCTTGATGCCCGGCTCGGTGTCGACTACAGTGAGAACCACCGAAGGCGGCATCTCGATGCCGATGGCGCGGCCGTTATAGAAATTGATCTGGACATCGGTGTTCGGGAGAAGATAGCCGGCCTGGCCCTCGAGAAACTCGGCGGGCAGGGATAGCTGCTCGTAGTTCTCCTTGTCCATGAACACGTAGCTGTCGCCGTCCTGGTACAGGTACTGCATCTCCCGCGGGTCGACGAACGCGCGCTCGACCTTGTCCTCGGTGCGGAAGCGCTGGTTGGTCTTGGTGCCGACCTCGATGTCCTTCATTTCCACCTGCATGAACGCACCGCCGCGGCCGCCGACATGGACGTGGTAGGACTTGAGCACGCGCCACACGCGCTTGTCCCATTCGATCAGATTGCCGGGACGGATTTCGACTGCTTCGACCTTTGCCATGAGATGAACCTGGACGCCGCGAAAAGGCGCGCATTTTACACGTTTTATAATGAATTCAGCGTGTTCGATGCAAAGTCATTCGTCGCGGGCCTGCCCAATCTCCCGGGCGTCTACCGCATGCTCGGCAAGGGTGGGGAAGCGCTCTATGTCGGCAAGGCGCGCGACCTCAGGAAGCGCGTCGCCTCATACTTCAACAAGACGGGCCACGGACCGCGCACGCAAGTGATGGTCGGGCAGGTGGCGTCGATCGAGGTCACGGTGACGCGCTCCGAGGGCGAGGCGCTGTTGCTCGAGAATAACTTCATCAAGAGTCTTGCGCCGCGCTACAACATCCTCTTTCGGGACGACAAGTCCTATCCCTACCTGACGATTACCGGGCACCGTTTTCCGCGGCTCGGCTTTCACCGCGGGGCCAAGGACCGGCGTCATCGCTATTTCGGGCCCTTTCCGCACGCTTACGCCGTGCGCGAAAGTATCCAGCTGCTGCAGCGCGTGTTCCAGCTGCGCACCTGCGAGGACACCGTGTTCGAGCACCGCTCGCGCCCGTGCCTTCTGCACCAGATCAAGCGCTGTACGGCTCCATGCACCGGCAAGATCTCAGCCGAGCTCTATGCCGAAGACGTGAACAACGCTGCGCTTTTCCTGGAAGGCAGGGAGGACGACGTCATCGGAAGGCTGACCGAAAAGATGAAGAAGGCCTCCGAGGAGCAGCGCTACGAGGAGGCGGCGTCATATCGCGACCAGGTGCGGGCGCTGTCGCGCGTTCAGGTGCGGCAGTACGTCGAGTCGAACCGCGGCGTGGACGCCGATGTGGTGGCGTGCGTGATCGACGGCGAGATCGCGTGCGTGAACCTGGTCATGATCCGGGTCGGGCGCCACGTCGGCGACCGCAGCTTCTTCCCGTCCAACGCGGAAGGCGCGGCGCCGGCCGAGGTGGTCGCCGCATTTCTCGAACAGCACTATGCGGAGCAGCCTGCGCCGGGACTCGTGGTGACCAGCGAGCCGGTCGAGCTCGAGCACGTTCATGTCGTCACGCCTTCCCATGGAGAGCGCAAAGTCTGGCTCGACATGGCGCGCAAGAACGCGCTGCTCGCGATCACGCAGCGGGTGCGCGATCGCGCCACGCAGGAAGGGCGCCTCGTCGCTCTGCGTGAGGCGCTCGGCCTTCCCGAAGGCGCTCAGCGCGTCGAGTGCTTCGACATCAGCCATACTATGGGCGAGGCGACGGTGGCCGCGTGCGTCGTTTACGACCGCCAGCAGATGCAGAAGGCGGAGTACCGGCGCTTCAACATCCGCGATGTGACGCCCGGAGACGATTACGCCGCGATGCGCCAGGTGCTGGTGCGGCGTTACGCGCGTGTCACCGCCGAGGCGGGCAGAATCCCGGATCTTATCCTGATCGACGGCGGCAAGGGGCAAGCGAAGATCGCGTCCGCGGTGCTGCACGACCTGGGCCTGCACCAAGTGTGCGTGGTGGGCGTGGCGAAAGGCGCGGAGCGCAAGCCCGGCGAAGAGGAGCTGATTCTGGAATCCGAATCGCGCACGCTGCAGCTCGCGCCGTCGCATCCGGGGCTTCACCTGATCCAGGCGATCCGCGACGAGGCGCACCGCTTCGCCATCCTCGGGCACCGCGCCCGGCGCGGCAGAGCGCGCACGACCTCGATGCTGAACGAGATTCCCGGCATCGGCGCGAAGCGCCGGCAGGCACTGATCGAGCACTTCGGGGGCCTGCGCGGCGTGCAGGCCGCCGCAGTCGACGACATCGCGAAGGTCGAAGGGATCAGCCGCCCGCTCGCGGAACGCATTTACAGGCACCTTCACTGATGCCGCTCAACGTTCCGAACCTGGTGACGCTGTCGCGCATCATCCTGATCCCGCTGCTCATCGGCATCTACTACCTGCCGGACTCATGGCTCTCGTGGCAGGGCAAGAACATCACCTCGACCGCAGTGTTCATCTGCGCCGGCATCACCGACTGGCTCGACGGCTACCTGGCGCGGCGCCTGAACCAGACCTCGGCATTCGGCGCGTTTCTCGACCCGGTGGCCGACAAGCTCATCGTAGTGGCAGCGCTCCTGGTCGTGCTCCATCTCGGGCGCGTCGACATGCTCGTCACGTTGATCATCATTGGCCGGGAGATAGCAATTTCTGCTCTGCGCGAGTGGATGGCCAAGGTCGGCCAGGCGGCGAGCGTCGCGGTGGCCTTCATCGGCAAGCTGAAGACGGTTTTCCAGATGCTCGCCATTCCGCTGCTTTTGTTCCACGACTCGCTGCTCGGGCTGGATTGCCAGTGGTTCGGCACGGTGCTCATCAACGTCGCCGCCGTGCTCACGGTCGTCTCGATGCTCTACTACCTGCGCAAGGCGCTGCCTTACGCTTCGGTGCGCGGTTGACTTATAATCGCCGCAGTTCGCGGGAATAGCTCAGTTGGTAGAGCGCAACCTTGCCAAGGTTGAGGTCGCGAGTTCGAGACTCGTTTCCCGCTCCAGATTGCGAGGGAAGGTGCCGAAGCGCAGCGCGACGGGCCTTCCCTCTTCACTTTGGCGGGATGGCAGAGTGGTCATGCAGCGGCCTGCAAAGCCGTGTACGCCGGTTCGATTCCGACTCCCGCCTTGCCTTCCATGCGACGTGGCAGAATTTGCGGCGCACGCCCGGGTGGCGAAACTGCTAGACGCAAGGGACTTAAAATCCCTCGACCGTAAGGTCATACCGGTTGGAGTCCGGTCCCGGGCACCATGATTTCGAGCACTCAAGTCAACGAAACGCTGCAGCAATCTTCGACCGCAGCAAGTCCCACTCGCGGACCTTCTGGAGACGACGCGGGTATCGCTGGCGAATTGATGTTTGTTCAGACCTCGTTACGGATGCAGTTGTCCCGCGAGATCGGCTTTGAGACTTCTTCGCGAGCGCAAGGCGTCAGGCTCGTGGTTCGGTCAAAAGCAGATCCGCAGCACCTTCAGGTCTTCAATATCAACGTTCCGGGCAATGCAGCTCTCGCCGCCTTGGCAGCGTAGTCATAAGTGAACATGCCGAGTACATCGGCGGCGGTGGCGCCACCCACGAGAAGGACCTCACCAAGCCTTCTCGTGCCGTGTTGTTCGCTCTTGTTGCGGCGGGTGGTATGACACGACCCGCTGTGGTAGGCGTGGTAAACCAGCCCGGCCTAGTACGAATAGGGAGTGAAAAGCGTGAGCCTACTCGCGCTTATTCATCTGCCTGTCAGATTGGCGATCGCTCTAATGAGGTAATCCATGCGCTCGTCCTGGGACAGGCGCTCGAACTCCTCCATCGTCAGCTGCTTGAAGCTCGGGGCGTGCACACGCCAATACCGTAACGCCCACGTCGACCCTCTTTCGTTAAGTACGTGTTCCAACACGGTCGCCTCCCCTTTGACGTCGTTACAGGCAGTGTGAGCCCTCGGTCGAGCGTGCTCTTGTAATGCCCTACTGCCCGAGAATGTGACAAATTCACGCCCCCAATGGCGTCGGCCGACCTTAAAGAAAATTAAGCACAAACAACCTCTTACAGTTCCCCACCACCCAATGAGGCCCATGCTTCCGCGATGGCTTGTGGTCTTCGCTCAAGAGCCACCGGCGTGGCCCACGCAACACGGGGAGGGATCTGATTTTCCTTTTTCCGATGCTGATCAGAATTTCCCCGGCCAGTAGCGGCACCTAGCCGCGCATTACGCAAGACAACCCGGGTTTGAGGTTGTCGCTATTGGCGAGAAGGCCAAGCTTCTGCGCCGGCCTCACGTTCAAGGAGTGAACCGGATGAGCTACGAGCTCGGAGAGCTCAACAGCGAGCCCTTCGAGGCGCCGGTGCGGAGCGGACTGCTTGGTCGTGGGCTCGCGCACGCCGCTGGTGGAGGAGGGGATGCGCGACGGCGAGAACGCTCTGCTAGTCGATTTCTTTTCGAGCGCGCAGATCGCGGCCAGGATCGACGAGGCTCTATCTATGGAGGCGAACGGCCTGCGCGAGTGCGCGCGCGCCCACAGTGCTCGAGCGGCAAGACCTCTAGCGGATCTGGCTGCCGGCGTGGCTCGGCCTCGTTGCGCGGCTGACGGCCGATGCTCTTTCCGCCGCAGACACAAAGCATTTAGCCGCTGATGAGACCGATGCTTCAGTCGGCGAGTGACGCCGGTCCGCGCACTCACCGTTACTAGGCCTGTTCTAGAATGAGGCATGGCTCTCGCCGCCTTCAATTTCGAGCGCTGGATCGACGAGCATGCACATCTGCTCAAGCCGCCGGTCGGAAACCAGATGGTGTTTCGCGAGGCCGAGGACCTCATCGTGATGGTGATCGGCGGACCGAACGCGCGCACCGATTACCACGACGACCCCTATGAGGAATTCTTTTACCAGCTGCGCGGCGACATGGTGCTCAGGGTGCTGGAAAACGGCCGGCCGCGCGAGGTGCCGATCCGGCAAGGCGAGATCCTGCTGGTCCCGGGACATTGCCGGCATTCGCCCCAGCGTCCCGCGGCCACCGTCGGCCTGGTGGTGGAGAGAGTCCGGCCGCGCGAGGTGGACGACGGTTTCGAATGGTATTGCCCGGAATGCTGGAGCATGGTGCACCGGGTCGAGGTCAACGTGCAGAACATCGTCGCCGACCTGCCGCCGCTCTTCGAGGCGTTCTATAAGAGCGAGCGCAGATGCCCGCAATGCGGCACGGTTCACCCCGGGAAAGCCTGACGCCGTCCGGACAAGCGGCGCGCTGGCTGGCGGAGGCCCACGAACGCCGCCAACGCTTCGCGGCGCTACCCCAGGAGGTGGCGCCGCGCACCGCCGACGAGGCCTACGCCATCCAGGATGCGTTCGTCGCCCTGCGCGCGGAGAAGCTGGGCGCGGTGGCCGGCTACAAGATTGCGCTGAGCTCGGCCGAGATGCGGCGCTTCGTAGGCGTTGACGTGCCGATGGCCGGAATGATGCTGGAGCGGACGCTGCACCGCTCGCCGGCGCGGGTGCGGGTCACCGACTATGTGCGCCTCGTCGTCGAGTTCGAGATCGCGGTGCACATCGCCGAAGACCTGCCGGCGGCGGACCGGCCGTTCTCGCGCGGCCGCGTGGCTCAGGCGATCGGCGCGGTCATGCCCGCGCTCGAGCTCGCGGATGATCGCAATGCAGACTACAAAGAGCTTGTGCGCCATCCGCTCGACTTGATCGCCGATAACTGCTGGAACCAAGGCGCGGTGCTCGGCGCCCCGGTGCACGAATGGCAGCACTTGGACCTCGCCGCAGTGCGCGGCGTCGCTACCATCAACGGCCGCCAGGTGGGAGAAGGGCGGGGGGCCGATGCCATGGGCCACCCGCTAGATGCCGTCGCCTGGCTCGCCGACCATCTCGCGGCGGATCATCGCGGCCTGCTGCGCGACGAAATCGTGATCACCGGGAGCATGGTCACTACGAAGACCGTTGCCGCGGGCGACGTGGTGCGCTTCGACGTGAGCGAACTCGGCTCGGTCGAGCTGCGGGTGGAGTAGCTACAGCGTCAGGCTGCCGACGCTCGTGCCGCCGCAGACGTAGAGCACCTGGCCGGTGACGAAGCCGGCCTCGCGGTCGGCGAAGAACATCACCGCCCGCGCCACGTCATTGGGCTGGCCCAGGCGCTTCACCGGGACGGCCTGCGCGACACGCTCCCCTTGTCCGCGTGGCACTACGCTGTAGAAGTTGTCAGTCTCGACCGGGCCGGGTGCCACGACATTGACCGTGATGCCCTGTGGCGCAAGCTCGAGGGCCCAGGTGCGCGCCATGCCGAGCATTCCGGCCTTGGTCGTGGCGTAGGAGGTGCGCGTCGGCAGGCCGAGGACTGCGCGGGAGGAGACGAGCACTACGCGCCCGAACCCCGCCGCACTCATGGCCGGCAGCGAAGCCTGGAGGAGGATCACCGCAGTCTTGAGGTGCAAGCTGACAAGCGCGTCCAGGTCTTCCAGCTTGACCTCGGGCAGCAGCGCAGGGCGGATCACCCCTGCGTTGTGGATGAGCGTGGTGACATCGTAGGCGCGCGAGACCTCGTCGGCCACGCGCCGCGTAGCCGCCGGGTCAGCCAGGTCTACGTTCAGGTGCTCGAGCCGCTCGTGCCGGACGGCAGCCGGCTGCACGTCGAGCGAGACGACGCGGTAGGCTTTCCTTAGCAGCGCTTCTACCACCGCACGCCCGATTCCGGCACTTCCTCCGGTGACGATCGCGGTGCTCACAGGAAGAGCTGGATCGAAGGCAGAGCGGCATCGGCGTTCAGGATGTCGACGCGCTTGAGCCGGATGCGTAGCCCTGCGTCAGAACGCACCAGGGTGTGCCAAGCGACCGCGGTGTAGCGCTGCGATTCGTCGCCACGAGTTTCGGTGTAGATGAAGGGCGAGCGCGTCAGGTACTCGCCGCGCAAGTCATCGGCTCGCTCGAGCTCCGGAGTTTGCATTACGTGCAGGCAACGGCTCGCGGGCTTTTGCGAGTACGCGGTCGGCAGCTTGAGGCGCTCGATGCGCAGCTTGAGAAGCAGCTTGTCCTCGTAGGCGAGCGAGTTGTGCGCGAGCGGATCGGTCTGCCCCGGCGTCAGCGGAACCCAGTAGAGCGCGTCATCGGTGAAGAGCTCGTACCACTCGTCGAAGCGCTTCTCATCGATGAGTCTCGCCTCGCGCAGCACGAAGCGGACGGGGTCGTCTTCGCTCATCCAGCGACCATGAACTTTTTCCAGGCGCGGAACTGGTTGCGCATCGAAATCTCGCTCGTGCCATTGCACGTGAGCTCGCCTTGGCTCGATTCGTTTTCGTCGAAATTCCGGTGCAGGCTCACCCATTCATTGCCCTGGGCGGCGAGGCCTTCCTGCGCCGAGCGGTAGCAATGCAGGTCGTCGTGGCCGACGACGGACATCGGCGAGTTGATGAGCCGGTTGTACATCACCGTGCGCTCGAGCAGCTTCGCCGGCGCGCCTTTCAGGCGGAAGGTCCAGGACTCGATCACGGTCTTGTCCGCGGCGAGCGGCCGCGCGACGCGGATCGACTGGATCGCACCCTTGATGGTTAGGCTGGGGTAGTAGACAGTGTTGTGGCGCACCGTGCCGAGGATCTGCTGCGCGCGCTCGGCGCCGTACGCGCGCTTCATCGCTTCCTCGTATTCCGGGATGGCGGAGTAGGCGGAGTGGATAGAGAAGTTGACGCCCGAGAAGCCGTGGCCGTGGGGATACACGCGCACCCCCATGTCGTCGAAAAACTTGTAGTCGTTCGCGAATGGCGCATATTGCTCGATCGCCATCGGCATGGGCATATCGACGGGCTTGCCTTCCCACAGGCGCTTCGCCGTGCCGGCGGAGGAGGCGTGGGCGATCATCGGGTGCATCGTGTCGTTCAGGTTCTCTACGAACATCTTCCAGTTACAGTTGTGCAGGTAGCGCAGGCAGCCGCCGGTGATCTCGAGCTCGCCTTCGGGTGAGCGGTCGGCGAGGTTGTCGATGGAGGAAAGCGAGTCGCCGAAGTACTCCCTAAAAGCTGGGCCGTCGGCGAGGCGCGCAAAGACGAACCCGCGATAGACCTCGTGCGTCACCGGGGTCAGGCCGCGGCTTGCCTGCGTCTCGCCGAGCCGCGTGCCCTGGTAGCCCTCTTTAAGCGGAACGTTGAGCAGCGTGCCGTCGGTGCGGTAGGTCCACGCGTGGTAGGGGCAGCGGAACGTCTTGCCGGTGTTTCCGGCGAAGTCGTAGACCACCTTGGTGCCCTTGTGAGCGCATCGGTTCATCAGAATGCGGACCGCACCGTCGGTGTGGCGCACGAGCATCACTGGCTTCGCCGCGATATCCAGAGTGATGAAGTCGCCTGCCTGGGGCACCTGGCTCGTGTGCCCGACGTAGACCCAGGTGCGCGACCACAGGCGTTCCATCTCGAGCTGGAAAACCTCCGGATCGATATAGAGGTCGCGATGCACGCGATCGTCATCGACGAGCGCCTGCAGCGCGCGCGGGTCATCGCGGTAGCGGTTCATGCCTGCATTTTAGGAGCAGCCGTCATGTCAGCGTCGCCCGATGGCAATTTCTCCGAATAGGCTTGCCTTGCTACTAGCTGCGCCTAACTCCTTGATTCCCTTCTGGCGCACCTAGCTCGTTGCACCATACAACCCGCCGGGATCAAAATAGGCGCGCCGACAGCAATAGAAGTGGATTTCGCATCGCGTGGGGGAAGGGGAGGGCAACAAGCATGAAAACGCAGCAGCCGCTTCGCAGTGCATCCTTCCCCCGGCGCAGGTTCCTCGGCGCTCTTGGCGCCTCCTCGCTGGTCGGCGGCTCGGGGTTCCTGAGCATCGGACAAAGTTTCGGTCAGGGAGCCGGCGGCAGCCGCTTTTTCGTGCGCGAAGACCGCTTCGGCCGCATGTTCCCGGGGCTGCCGGCGTTCGCGGAGCCGAGCCAGAGCCTCACCGAAGCGCTCCTCCATCTGGGAAAGCCCGGTGGGTTGCTCGATGCAAACGACAACGTGGCGGCGGGACCGGTCGCGCTCATCGTCGACCCGGCACTGAACCGCAATAATCCGAACAACCCCGGGCACACTGCGGGGACGACGTTCATGGGGCAGTTTCTCGACCATGACGTCACCTTCGACCTTGGCTCGCGGCTCGGCGTGGCGGAAGAGCCGGAGGATGCCGTCAACAAGCGCACGCCATCGTGCGACCTCGACTCCGTGTATGGCGGCGGTCCGCGCGGCTCGCCCGAGCTGTACGGCACGGGACGGGATGTCCTCAAGTTACGCGTCGAGAGCGGGGGACAGTTCGAAGACCTGCCGCGCCGTTCCGACGGTACGGCAATCATTGCCGACCCGCGCAATGATGAGAACCTGATGATCGCGGGCTTGCAGGCGGCCTTCTACCTCTTCCACAACCATGCCGTCGACGAAGTCAGGCGGCGCCGTCCGGGCCTCCACAACGACGAAGTGTTCATCGAGGCACGGCGCCTGACCACATGGCACTACCAATGGATGATCGTGCACGAGTTCCTGCCGCTTTTCATTGGCCAGAGCGTCGTGGAAGACATTCTTTTCCGCGGGCGCCAGTTCTATCGGCCGAAGGTCGGGTTCATCCCCGTGGAGTTCCAAGGCGCTGCATACCGCTTCGGCCACAGTATGGTGCGCCCGTCGTACCGCGCCAACCTCGCCGGGGACAACGGCGCTGCATTCTTCGGCATGATCTTTGACCCCGCCGGCGAGGGTCAGGCCGATCCGATCGACCTGCGCGGCGGTGCGCGCGCGCCGCGGCGTTTCATCGATTGGCAGACTTTCTTCAACTTCGGCTCGATTCCCCGGCCGAGCGGCTCGGGCACTCTCGGCGAAGACCTGCGGCCGAACAAGCTCATCGACACGCGCCTTTCGACGCCGCTCTTCAACCTTCCGCTTGCCGCGATCGCCTCGCAGGATCCACCGACGTCACTGCCCCAACGCAACCTGCTGCGTCACGTAACTTGGTCGCTGCCGTCGGGACAGGCCATTGCACGCGAGATGAGGGTCGATCCGCTCAACCCCTCGGAGCTCGGCGAGTTGCGCGGCTATGGCCTCGCGCTCGAGCGCTCCACGCCGCTCTGGTACTACATCCTCAAGGAGGCGAGCCTGAGGGCAAACGGCGTGACGCTCGGGCCAGTGGGCGGTCGCATAGTTGGCGAGGTGTTTGTTGGGCTGCTTCAGTACGACGACGAGTCCTATCTCACGCAGAACCCGCTCTGGAAGCCGACGCTGCCGACGATCATGGGGTCGGTCACCGGCGAGTTCCGGATGATCGACTTCCTAGCTTATGCGGGCGTCGATCCGCTCAGCCGCGCCGCCAAGGGACGCTCGGCAGCCTGAGGGTAAAATCAATGCAATGATCGTGTTCGATTTGCTCTGCGCGGCGGGCCACCGGTTCGAGGGGTGGTTCGCTTCGGCCGGCGACTTCGCCTCGCAGCTCGATCGGAACCTGCTTTCCTGCCCGGCCTGCGGCTCCGGGCAGGTCTCAAAGGTCCCTTCCGCGACCCGGGCAAACCTCGGCGCCCCCGAGCCCAAGCCGGCGCCCAAGCCCGAAAAGGCCCCGGAAAAAACCCCCGATATGGAGGGCAAGGACCCGTTCGCGATCGCCCAGATGCTTTATTCGCGCATGCTGGACGATCTGCTTTCGAAGAGCGAGGACGTCGGACGGGAATTCCCAGCTGAAGCTCGACGCATCTTCTACCAAGAAGCGCCAACGCGTGCGATCCGCGGCCAAGCTACCCAGCAGGAACACCAGGAGCTGGTGGACGAAGGCATACCGGTTGCACGCCTGCCTGTCCCGCCGACTGAGAAGCTCAACTAGGATCACTTGGCCTGCCGAGGTGTTCCGGCAATGATTTAGCTCCTGGATGTGATGCGGCTCCTCGGCCTCATAAGCAATACAATGTGTATTATGTTAAATGAGGCATGCCCGCCAGCATTGCGGCCGAAAAGAGCCGCGGGTTCAGCGGATGCCGGCAAAGAAGCCTCTCCTCGCCCATCCGGCGCGCGAACGCCAGCCACGCGCGGGCTTCCTCTCTGGGTACGGGGCCTGAGGTGGTCTGGTACTTGGGGGCGAGCCCGAAAGCAGTAAGCGCGCGGTCGAGCGCGATTTTTTGGAGAGCATCCGCGAGCGGCTCGAGTGCGTCGCGCTCCCCTACCGGGGCGAGACTGACTGGGCCCTGGGCCGCGTACTGCGTGGCCCGCAGCGGGGCGCCGCCGGCATAGGCAAGCCAGCGCTGTGGCTCCTTAACACCTTCCCGGACGAGCCAGTCGAGAGCAGCATCCCGCGGCGGCAACGGGACTGGGATTGCGACGCAACGGCTGCGGATGGTGGGCAGAAGCTGGGCTGGGCGATGCGACACCAGAATGAAGATTGCGCCCGCCGGGGGCTCCTCCAGGCCCTTGAGAAGCGCGTTGGCCGCGTTCTCGTTCATCTCTTCGGCGGGGTGCACGAGGGCGACCCGCAATCGGCCCCGGTGCGAGCCGATATACAGGAAGTCGGCCAGGTCGCGCACCTGCTCGACCTTGATGACTAGGCTCGGCTTTTCCGGCTGCTCGGCCCACAGAATCTCGGGCTCGATCCGGCGAAAATCCGGATGGTTGCCCCCAAGGTACCAGCGGCAGGCGTCGCATGTGTCGCAGGGCCGCTTCCCGGTGCCTTCGCACAGAAGGAGCTGCGAGATCCTTTCGGCCAGGCCGAGCTTCCCTACGCCGCGCGGGCCATGAACGAGGAGCGCGTGCGGCAGCCGCTCGAGACGGCGCGCGAGCGCATCGAGGATCGGCTCGTTCCAGGGATGCATCACAGGTCGGCGAGCGCGCGCTCCAGCGCCTTGCGGATTTCAGGCAGCGGTGCGCCGGCGTCGATCACGCGGATGCGCTGCGGCTCGGCGCGCGAGCGATCAAGGTAGGCGGTACGCACGCGCTCGAAGAACTCGCGATCCTCGCGCTCGAATCGGTCGAGGGTCTTGCCTTGTAACCGTTTCCTGGAGACTTCGAACGGGCAATCGAACACCAGCGTGCGGTCGGGGATCAGGTCCGGGTGCGCCGCTGCCGCGAGCCGCTCGATCAGGTCGCGGGGCACGCCCTTCCCCGCTCCCTGGTAGGCCGCCGTGGCATCGGTAAAGCGATCGCAGACTACCCAGCTGCCGGCTTCGAGCGCTGGCCGGATCACGCGCGCGACGTGGTCCGCGCGCGCAGCAAAGAGGAGCAGCGTCTCGACCTCGGGCGCCATGGGATCCGAGAGGATCGACTGACGCAGCCGCTCGGCCAGGTCGGTGCCGCCGGGCTCGCGTGTTTGGATGACATGCGGCGCGCGCGTGGCGACGAAGTCGGCGACGAATTTCTGATGCGTCGACTTGCCGGCGCCGTCCACGCCTTCCAAGGTCACGAACTTGCCGCGCACGCTTATCGTCCGCCGCGGAGCTGGTAGCGCGCCACAGCGCGGTTGTGCTCTTCGAGCGTGCGCGAGAAATGGCTCGAGCCGTCGTTGCGCGAGACGTAGTACATGGCGTCGGTCTTTCCCGGGCGCACCGAGGCGCGCAGCGAGGCGAGCCCGGGCATGGCGATCGGGGTCGGCGGCAGGCCGGCGCGCATGTAAGTGTTGTAAGGGCCATCCTCGACCAAGTGGTTTCTCTTCAGATTGCCGTCGAATGCGCTGCCGAGGCCGTAGATGATGGTCGGGTCGACCTGCAGTCGCATGCCGATGCGCAGCCGGTTCACCAGTACGCCGCCGATCATGTCGCGCTCGCCCGCCTGCCCAGTCTCTTTCTCGATGATCGAGGCCATGATGAGCGCCTCGTAGGGCGAGCGGTACGGCACCGTGCTGTCCCTCGCCTCCCATTCCTCCTTCAGGTGGCGCGCCATCGCGCCGTAGCTCCGTCGCAGAACTGCGAGGTCGCTCGCGCCCTTGCCGAAGAGATAGGTGTCCGGGAAGAAAAGCCCCTCGGGATGCGTCTCCGTCAGGTTGAGCCGCGCCAGGATGTCGGCGTCGCTCATGCCCGTAGTGTCGTGGCGCAGGTGCGGACTCGCGTCGAGCACGGCTCGGAACTGGGCGAACGTCCAACCTTCGAGCAGCCGGATCTCGGCCTGGGTGACGTCGCCGCGCGTGAGCTTTTGCAACAGCTCGACCGGCGTTACCGGCTGCAAGATCTCGTAGCTTCCGGCCTTGATGTCGCGCACTTTGCCTTGAGCACGTGCGAGCAGCTCGAACTCGTAGCGCCGGATCGCGATACCCGACTTCTCGAGCTGGTCCATGGCGGTGCGGAACCCAGCGCCGCGTGGAATCTCCACCTCCACCGGATACTTGGCGATCCTCACCGGCGAGCCGAGGTACCACGCTCCGTAGCCGGCGGCCGCGGCGGCGGCAAGAACCACGAAACCGAGAAGGGTCTTCAGCAAGAACGCAACGGTAAAATCCTCATTCTACGATGGAGTGCGCGCGTCTTAGTCGCTACGGATTGCTTGCGGTGGGCGGCGCCGACGCGCGCGCTTTCCTGCATGCGCAGCTCACGAACGACATAGCGAATCTTCCTTCCGACCGCGCCGCGCTCGCCGGCTGGTGCACCGCCAAGGGACGGCTGCTGGCGAGCATGCTCGTCATTCCCTCACGCCAGGGCTTTCTGCTTCAGCTCGCGAGGGATCTCGCACCCTCCATCGCCAAGCGGCTCTCCATGTACGTGTTGCGCTCGAAGGTGAAAATCGCCGACGAGAGCGACGCCTGGGCGCAGTACGGCGTTTGGGACGCCGCCCTCAAGATGGAAGGCGTCGCCTGGGATGGCGACGTGGCGACCGTGGGTGTGGATGATCGGCGCTTCCTGCGCATAGGGCCCGCCGATAAGTTTTCTCCTGCGCCGACCAGGTCCGAGGACGCCTGGACGCTCGAGGAGATCCGCGCCGGACGGCCGCTCATCAGCGCGGCGACGCAGGACAAGTTCGTCCCGCAGATGGTCAATTTCGAGGCTCTCGGAGCGGTGAGCTTCCAGAAGGGCTGCTACCCCGGCCAGGAAATTGTCGCGCGCGCGCAGCATCGCGGCGAGGTCAAGCGCCGCATGGTGCGCATTCAGATCCCGGCCGGCACCGAGCTCAGACCGGGCGAGGAATTCAATGGCGGCGTGGTGGTCGACAGCGCGGTGGGCGAAGCGCTGGCCGTAATGCCGGTTTGAACTACTACGTCTATTACAAGCTTGCTCCCGAAGCGGTCGCCGACGCGCGTGGCAGGGTGCGCGCGCTCTTTGCGCTGGTGGAGGAGCAGTTCGGCGTCCGGGGCCGGTGGATGCGGCGGCGCGACGACCCGACGACGTATATGGAGGTTTACGAGGGCATCCAGGACGAGCGCGCCTTCGACGCGCTGCTCGAGCGCTTCGGCGCCACCCTAGGAATCCCCCGCAAGGTCGAGCGCTTCATTTCGGCGGAAATACCTGCCTGAAGGCTCGCACCGCCACGCTTTCGTAGACGCCGCCGCGGTGGAAGGGATCCGCGCCGATGAAAGCCTCGGCTTCCTCGCGCGTCGCGCAATCGACCACGATCAGCGCCCCGGTGCTTCGACCCTCGGCGGCGTTCTTGAGCGGGCCCCCGAATACGATCGGGAAGAATTTTTCTGCAGGAACTCCTGGTGCGCGGCGCGATGCTTATCGCGCAACGGCGCGGAGTCCGGACGGTCGAAACAAATCAGTGCGTACATGGTATGGTTGAACTCTATGGCTGACAAAGACGATATCAGAGAAGGCAAGGAATTCGGCATCGGCATCCCGCAGCAGAACCGTGCGTTCCACGTGAAAGGCGCCGGCGCGCTCGACTGGGGAATGCAGAACCGGCTTGCGCGCATCTTCAATCCGGCTTCGGGTCGCACCGTGATGCTCGCCTTCGACCATGGCTACTTCCAGGGCCCGACCACGGGCCTCGAGCGCATCGACCTGAATATCGTCCCCCTCATACCCTACGCTGACGTGCTCATGTGTACGCGCGGGGCGCTGCGTTCAGTGATCCCGGCCGCGGTCACCAGCGCGGTGGTGCTGCGCTGCTCGGGCGGGCAGAGCATCCTGACCGAGCTCTCGCGCGAGCTGATCGCGGTCGACATCGAGGACGCCATCCGCCTCAATGCCGCGGCGATTACGACGCAGATCTACATCGGTGCCGAGTACGAGCACCAGTCGATCAAGAACCTGGTGCAGCTCATCGACACCGGCAACCGCTACGGCATCCCGACGATGGCGGTGACGGGCGTAGGTGCGGAAATGAAGCGCGACGAGCGTTATTTCAGCCTTGCCACGCGCATTGCCGCCGAGCTGGGTGCGCACTACGTCAAGAGCTACTTCATCGAAGAGGGTTTCGAGCGCGTGGTCGCCGGCTGCCCGGTGCCGATCGTGATTGCGGGGGGCAAGAAGCTGCCCGAGCAGGACGCCCTCGCTATGGCCTACAAGGCGGTCGACCAGGGCGCTGCCGGCGTCGACATGGGGCGCAACATCTTCCAGTCCGACGACCCGGTGGCCATGATCCAGGCGGTGGCGGCCGTCGTGCACAAGAAGGAGAAGCCTGAAAAGGCGTTCCAGCTTTATCAGCAACTGAAAGCTCGGAATGTGCCTGATCGCACTCGCCTGGCGCGTACATCCTGAATATCCGCTGATCGTCGCCGCGAACCGCGACGAATTCCATGCCCGCCCCGCCGCGCCCGCGGCGTTCTGGGACGATCATCCGGAAATCCTCGCCGGCCGCGATCTCGAAGCGCGCGGCACGTGGATGGGCGTGTCGCGCTGCGGCCGTTTCGCTGCCGTCACCAACTACCGCGGCGCGCGCGAGCCTCGTGCCGTCGAATCTCGCGGCGCCTTGGTTTCGCGGTTCTTGCTCGGTGCGGACAAGCCCGGGCCCTACGTAGCCTCCCTGAAGAAGAATCTCTATAGCGGCTTTAATCTGCTGGCGTGCGACGGCGAGGAGCTGTGGTGGATTTCCAACCGTAACGGCGCCCCGCGCAAGCTCGAGCCGGGCGTCTATGGCCTGGCGAACGCCCTGCTCGATTCCCCCGACGTCGAGCCCGCGAAGCGGGCTTTTTCCGAAGCCATCGAGCCGGCGCCTGCGGTGGAGACGCTGTTCGAGGCGCTCGGGAAGCATCGGATCGTGAACCCTGAATACGGCACGCGCTGCTCTACCGTCCTGCTCAAGGGCGTGCGAACGCGCTACGCCGAGCGCGTGTTAGCGCCCGATGGCAGCGAGGGCGAGACGCGCCATTTCGAGTTCTAAAGCGGCCGTTTCATGGCCTGGTGGGGGATGCCGGCCTCCAGATACTCCTCACCTACCGGGATGAATCCCTGCGCGCGGTAGAACGGCAGCGCTTGCACCTGCGCGGACAGAGCGACCTCCCGATGCCCTCTTTTCGACGCCGCTTTCAGCAATTCATTGAGGAGCGCAGCGCCGATGCCGCGTCCGCGCCAGGCCTTGAGCACCGCCATGCGGCCGATGTGGCCGTCGGGCAGGAGCCGCCCAGTCGCCACCGCCCTGCCGTCCTCGAACACGACCGCGTGGACACAGACCGGATCGTGCTCGTCGAGCTCGATCTCGCGCGGCACCCCCTGCTCTTCCACGAACACGCTGAAGCGGATCGGCGACGCGTGTGCGCGCGCTTTCTCCCAGGGAAGCAGCTCGATTCTTGGCATGGCGCGAAAAGTATAATCGCCGCATGAAGAGCCGCTGGAGCGACGCCGAGGCGGCACGGTTCACCGGCCCGCTCGGCGCTCGCGTCTATTCGTCGCGCCTGCTCGGCGCCGACAAATCGCTCGTTCTCCACGGCGGCGGCAACGCGTCGGTGAAGCTGCGCGAGAAGGACCTCTTCGGCGAGGAGCGCGACGTCCTTTACGTGAAGGGCAGCGGCTGGGATCTCGAGACGATCGAGGCCGAAGGCTTCGTGCCGCTGCCGCTCGCTTACCTGCAGCGCTTGCCGTCGCTGCCGGCGCTGAGCGATGCCCAGATGGTGAACGAGTTCAACACGCACGTACTGCGTGCCGGCGCGCCTTCGCCTTCGGTCGAAACGCTGCTGCACGCCCTGCTCCCGCACCGCTATGTCGACCACACGCACGCCGACGCGGTTCTCGCAGTATCGAACGCACCCGACGGCGAGAAGCGCATCCGGGAGATGTACGGCGAGCGCGTTGCCGTCATCCCGTACGCGATGGCGGGATTTCAGCTCGCCGCGCTCTTGGCGCGCGAGTATCCGCGCCAGGCGAGTGCCAAGGCGATCGGCGTGGTCCTCATCTCGCACGGCATCGTTTCTTTCGGCGCCGAGGCCCGCGAATCTTACGAGCGCATGATCGAGCTGGTCTCCGTCGCCGAGGAGTACCTTCAGAAGAGTAGAGCTTGGCATGTCCTCGGCGCGGCCACGAGCCCTTCTGCTGTCAACCGAGCGGAGATCGCGAGCCTGAGGCGTGCGATCTCCGAGCAGGCCGGATTTCCCGTCGTAGTGAAAGTCAATGACCACGAGAAGCTTCGGGCATTCGCGCAGCGGCCGGACGTGCCGAGGCTGTCGCAGCAGGGACCGGCGACGCCCGATCACCTGCTTTTCACCAAGGCGGTGCCGATGATCGGCCGAGATGCCGCCGCGTACGCCAAGCGTTATCGCGAATATTTCCAAAGAAACGCCGGCACGGGAGGAAAGACTATGCTCGATCCCGCGCCGCGCATGGTCCTCGATCCCGAGCTTGGTTTTGCCGCCGCCGGGCGCGACGCGCGCGAGGCCGCGATCATCGAGGAGCTCTACGACCACACCATCGACGTCATCCTGCGCGCCGAGGCGCTCGGTGGCTGGCGAGCGGTGGGCGAGAAACATCTCTTCGACATCGAGTACTGGGAGCTCGAGCAGGCCAAGCTGCGCAAGGCGGGGCCGACGCCGCCGTTCCGGGGCGAGGTGGCGCTCGTTACCGGCGCGGCCTCGGGTATCGGCAAGGCATGCGTGCAGGCGTTCCTGCGGCGAGGCGCCGCGGTAGCAGGCCTCGACCGCAACCCGGCGATCGAAACCGCGTGGATGCAGCCCGACTTCCTCGGCGTAACGATGGATCTGACCGACGACACCGCCGTAGACAAGGCTTTGAACCAGATCGTCCGCGCTTTTGGAGGCGTAGACATGCTGGTCTTGAATGCGGGCATCTTTCCCTCCTCGGAGCCGCTTCAGGAAGTCGCTGCGGACACCTGGAAGCAGACGATGACGGTGAACGTCGAAGCGCCGCTGCGCATCCTTCAGCTGTGCCATCCTCTGCTGTGCCTCGCGCCGAACGGTGGCCGCATCGTGGTGATCGGCTCGCGCAACGTGCCGGCCCCCGGCCCGGGTGCGGCCGCCTATTCGGCCTCGAAGGCCGCGCTCAACCAGGTGGCGCGCGTTGCGGCGCTCGAGTGGGCGAAGGACGGCATCCGGATCAATTCGCTGCATCCCGATGCCGTGTATGACACGGGGCTGTGGACGCCCGAGCTC
>DASTPE010000016.1:0-11912 GCA_035762345.1 Burkholderiales bacterium | reverse complement strand
CGGTGCGGCATAGGTAGCCGCGGCGGTCCCGGCCGGTATGGCGGCGGTCGACGCGCGCCACGCCTTCGAGGTCGGCCTGCGACAGGATCCCGATCTCGACCGCGTCGCGCGCGAGCGGCGCAAAGTCGCCGGAGCGCGGCGTGCCGTAGTCGTTTGGGTCGGCGGGGCCGGGCGCGGGCTCTACCGGCGCCTCTCGCGCCGAGCCGAGCTCGGCTTCGTCGAGCGCGCAATCGAGGACGTGCACCGGCGAGAGCTGGAAGCCGGCGCGGTCGAAGAACGCGAGCAACGCGTGCTCGCGCCACAGCGCCGTGGTGCGGATAGCGCGCAGCCCGCGCCGCACCGCCTCGTCCTCGAAGGCCTTGAGAAGCACTGCGCCCAAGCCTTGTCCCTGCGCGGAGCCGACGACACCGAAGGCCTCGAGCCGCACCTCGGGCTCGCTGCGGCCGAACTCGCCTTCGAGCACGCGCCCGAGCATGTGGCCGGCAAGACGGCCGTCGGCCTCCACGCCGAGCTGCAGGTGGCGCTCGGGATCGCGCGCCGCGGCGGCGAGGCGGCGCTCGAAGTAGGCGCGGCGCGTGCGGCCTCTCAGCGAGGCGTCGATCCAGACCACGCGGTCGAGATCGCGCGCTGCGAGTGGCCGCAGCTTAGAGTGCAGCGTAAGCGGAAGCGAGTTCATGGTCGGCTCCTTCGTCCAGCAGGTCGTCCAGCGCGGGCAGCAGCGACATCTCCTCCTTCTGTACATGCGACACCAGCCGCTCGGCAAGCTCAAGGCCTAGGGGCTTGAGCCTCTGATCGGCGGGATCTGCCTTCGCCAGGGCAATGAAGCGCTCCCCCGCGGCGCGGATCGCGACGTGCTCCTCGGCGAGGAGCTCGGCGATGTCACCCTCGCCGGCCGCGGCGAGGCGCGGGAACAGCTCCTTCTCCTCGAAGGCGAAGTGGCGCTCGATTTCGGCGGCGAGCGAAACGGCGGCGCTTCGCATCAACGCGGCGTCGATCTTGCCAGCGGCCAGCGACGCCTCGACCCTCGACCACAGGGCGAGCGTCGCCTCGTGCTCCTCATGCAGGCGCCGGCTGACTTGGCGGACAGGCATTTCCATAAGTGCGGACTTTCGCGAGGACGTAACCGTAGAACAGGGCAAAGGCGGCGGCCGCGGCCAGCCCAGCGGCGGCGCCGGCCCGAACGAGCCAGGGGAGGTTTGTCAAAGTGGAAACCATCAAAAGCACGACTGCCGTGACGTGAAGCGCGGCGTGCACGCCGAGCAGCCGCGCCGGCGTCATCGCCGAGATGAGTGGCATGCCGCGCGCCGCGGTCGAGGCGTGCACCGAAGCGAGGAAGGGCAGGATGCGCTGCATGACGCCGAGCAGGAAAGTGAGGAGCCAGCCCGGCACGAGGACGAGGCCGAAGAGCAACGTGCCGCCGGGGAACCCGAGCGCGGCGAGCGCCAGGCTCGCCAGCAGGCATGCCCAGGACACGCGCACGAGAAGGAACGACGACCCGAGCGGCGACCGCAGGCGCGCCTTGAGCGAGCGTTCCATGCTGTAGACATGGATAGCCGCTGCGGCAAGGCCGAGAAGAGAAGCCACGTCGGTAAGACCAAAACTGGCGAGCACGATCGCCACGGCAGCAGCGCTCAGGGTTGCCATGGCCGTGCGTGGCGGCGGAGGAGGCGCGAGCGCGAGCATCGGCAGCAGGAACTGCGAGAGCCCGACCGCGAGCAGCCCCATGAAGCCATACGCCGCGAGCGCGACGTGCGCGCTGCGGAAGGCGGCATGGTCGAGCGCGAGGCCGTGCTCGTAGCGCGCGACGAGCGCGATGCCGGTCGCGGCGAGGGCGACGAGGCAGGCGAGCGCGGCCCAGCCATGCATCACGACCACGCGCATGCCGCGTGCGTTTCGCAAGTTCAGAAAGAGCAGGACCGCATACACCGCCAATGCAAGAGTGACTGCCATGGCTCCTGGGCCCATCAGGTCGGGGCGGTACGAGGCCGCTGCGGCGGTGAATGCCGCGACTCCCGGGACCAGCAGCCACCAGGCGAGCTTCACCGCCCAGAGGGCGCGCACCGGCTGACGCGTCGCGACGGGCAGGAGCTGCAGCGTCGCGCCTATCGCGACCATCGCGAGAACGCCGAGCGTCAGCAGATGAAGCGATGCGAACACCGGGCCCAAGCCGGCCTCGAAAGATAGGACTTCTTTGGAATGGGCGAGCAGCAATGCCCACGCAGCAATTTGAAACCCCGTCGCCGCACCGAAGAAGCGGAACGGCAGCGACATCGGCAGCAGCCGGCTGCGCGAGACGTTGCTGAACATCACCGCCTATGGCCCTTTCGGCCGCAGGTCGCGCACGCGCACCGCCTTGCCCTGCGAGCGCGGCACCTCGCCGGGCTTCATCACTTTGACCGCCGCGGTCACACCGACCATGGACTTGATGTGATGGCCGACGCGCTCCGCTGCCCCGGGATCATCCGCTTCTACTTCAATCGTCAATACGTCCAGGCTTCCGTGCCGCTCCACGACCAGTTGGTAGTGGGGCGCGATGCCCGGCAGGCCGATCAGCACAGCCTCGATCTGCGACGGATAGACGTTGACGCCGCGGATGATGAGCATGTCGTCGTTACGCCCGGTGATGCGCTCAAGGCGCGCGTGCGTGCGGCCGCAGGCGCAGCGCGCGCGTGTGAGACGGGTGATGTCGCGCGTGCGGTAGCGGATCATCGGTAGCGCCTGTTTGGTAAGCGTCGTGATGACGAGCTCGCCGGGCTGGCCCTCGGGCAGCGCGCGCCCGGTGTCCGGATCGATGATCTCGAAGATGAAGTGATCCTCCCAGCCGTGCAGGCCGTCCTGCGCCTCGCATTCCACCGCGACGCCCGGCCCCAGGATCTCGGACAGGCCATAGATGTCGACCGCCTTGATACCGAGGCGCGCCTCGATCTCGCGGCGCATCGCCTCGCTCCACGGCTCCGCGCCGAAGATGCCGATCTCGAGCGTGCCACCGCGCAGCCCGGCGCCGTCGCGCTCGGCGACCTCCGCGATGTTGAGCGCGTACGAGGGCGTCGCGCACAGCACGCGCGCGCCGAAATCGCGGATCAGCAGCACCTGGCGCTCGGTCGCGCCGCCCGACATCGGTACGACGGTCGCGCCGAGGCGCTCGGCGCCATAGTGCGCGCCCAGTCCGCCGGTGAAAAGGCCGTAGCCGTAGGCGTTGTGCACCACGTCGCCCGGGCGCACGCCGGCGCAGGCGAGCGAGCGCGCCATCAGGCCCGCCCAGGTGGCGATGTCCTGCGTCGTGTAGCCGACCACCGTCGGCTTGCCGGTGGTGCCCGAGGAAGCGTGCAGGCGCGCGAGCGCCGCGCGCGGCCGAGCGAACAAGCCGAACGGATAGTGATCGCGCAAGTCACTCTTCAGCGTGAAGGGCAGGCGCCCGAGGTCACCGAGCGAGCGCAGGTCGCGCGGCTCCATGCCCGCGGCCTGCATGCGGTTCCTGTGCAGCGGAACCTTTGCGTACGCCTCTTTCACCGTGGCGCGCAGCCGGCGCAGCTGCAGCTTCTCGAGCGCGGCGCGCGACATGAGCTCGGCTTCGCGGTCGAAGAAAAAGCGCCGCGCGGACCGCGCAGCGGAGTGCACCTTGCTGGCGAATCTCGGTTGAAGCATAGCGTTCATGACGTGTCTCTCCCTGTCTATCGGCTTCCGCGCACCGGCAGGTGCGGCAGCGAGAATCCCTGGTTGAACGATGCGCGTGTAACCAGCACGAATTTCAGCCACCCGCCCGCGGCGAGCGCGGCGAGGCCCGCGAGCGGCGGTACGAAGACGAGCACGAGCGCGGCGAGCGTTCCGATCCATACGAGCGTCTTGCCGGCGGGCTCGAGCGCGCTCGTCCTCACTGCCGCACGATAGCGCCACCAGGCGATGACGCGGGCGATGACCGCCAGCGCGAACAAAAACAAAAGAAACTCATTCACTGAGAACACCAGAGCGATTCCCGCGCCCTCGGCGAGCCCGGTCAGAACGATGAGCGGCACGACCTGGGGCGCGCGCCAGGCGGGAATTCCCTTGGAGGCGCGCAGAATGCGCGCCTGGCAGTAGAGGAACGTGGCCGCGGCCGCGGCGGCGAACGGCAGCGCGGGGGGCACATAGAGTGCACCGATCCCAAGCGGGAAGAGAAGCAGGGCGGCGAAGGACTCGCGCGTCATCCACGAGGTGAACGGATTGAAGAACACGTGCACCGCGCGCAGCTTGCGGCCGATCTCGAGCCATACTGCCGTCAGACCACTCGCGACGAGGACGAGAGAAAGAATGACCGGGACAGAGGGATCGTCGACGAAAAGCGCCGCCACCATCAGTCCGGACCCGGCGCCGCCCAGCATGAAATTTGCCGCGGCCCGGGCATCCCAGTGACGCTGCAGCCAGTTCATCGCGCCTTGTCCCACAAGTAGTAAAAGCGCGGCCCGGTACCGAGCTCTTCATGCATGCGGAAAAACTGGTTCTCCGCGAGGAGCGCGGAGATGTTGCTGTCCGGATCCTCCGCGTCGCCAAAGTGCAACGCCTGGGCGATGCACGAGTTCACGCACGCCGGAGTCGCCTCGGGATCCAAGCCGGGCTTGAGCCCTTTCTTCAAGCCGGCGTCGATGCGATCGACGCAGAAGGTGCACTTGGTGGCGACCCCAAGCCTTTCGGGATGAAACGTTTGCATCTCAATTTCGGTCGGGTTGCCGTAAGCGAATGACGCTTTGTCCACCTTGAACCTCGCCTGATAGGGACAGGCGACAGCGCAGTAGCCGCAGCCGATGCACAGGTCGTAGTCGATGGTGACGATGCCGTCGGGCCGCTTGCGAGTCGCGGTGCTCGGGCATACGTGCATGCACGGCGGGTCGTCGCAGTGCATGCAGCCGACCGGCACGAAGGCGCGCTTTACGTCCGGATACTCGCCCACCTCGAGATCCACCACGCGCCGCCATTGCACGTCCGGCGGCGTCGCGTTCGCCTGCTTGCAGGCCGCGGTGCACGTCTGGCAGCCGACGCAGCGGCGCAGATCCGCGACCATGGCCCAGCGGGTCATGCAGCTTTCCTCAAGGAAACACGCACAAGATCTGCACCGGACCCAGTCGCATCAGTAAGCTCAAGCGACATCGGCACGAGCGGATTCATGGACGGCATGCCGAATTCCCTGGCGTGCGGCGTCGCCCAGTGGCCGAACTGACCCAGCAGGAGCAGCGTGTCGGGCCGGATTCCCTGGCGCAGCACCGCACGCGCGCGCACTTCGGCCTTCGGCGTAGCGATGCGGACCCAATCGCCTTCGCCAATCCCCAGTTCTTTCGCTCTCGAAGCATTGAGGATCACGCCCCTATGGCCAGCGACGTTGTCGGCGACTTCCTTGATGAGCTGCATGCCGACGTTTCCGCCCCACGCGTACTGCATGGAGCGCGCGGTGAGCAGCCAGAACGGGTAGTCCTTGCCGTCGCCCCCCATCGCGGCGAGCGACGCTTCCCATTCGCTGGGGAAGTCTTTCCAGGCGGGGAGCGCCTGGTATTCGGCGAGCTGCTTGTCCCACCACTTCATGCCCTTCTCGTGCAGCCGGCGGCCGAGCTCTCTGCCGATGCGCAGCAAGCGCTCCTGGTACGGCATCTCGAAGCGCAGGCCCTTGGCCGCAAGCGTCGGATAGAGGTACCAGGCGGTGCGAGGGAAAGGCCGGGTGGCGAGGCCGTGCTCTTTCCACCAGTCGAGGCCGTGCGCCTCGGCGCCCCCGGTCAGCTCGCGGCTCGCCGCCTTGCACACCGCGTCCCAGATCTGCTCCGAGGAGAAGGATTTTGTGGTTTCAAGCGAAAGATCTTTCAACGGCACGCCCAGCGTTCCGCGGTTGATCGCGGCGTTGTAGCCCTCGAGGAGGCCGCAGCGCGCGGCGAGGTCGGTCGCTATATCGGTAAAGTCGCGCGCCTGTCCGCGCGGCGCGATGGCGGGCTGGCGCAGCGCGAAGCCTTCGTGGTCCCAAAACTGCTCGATGTACTTCGAGCCGCCAATGCGGATCAGCTGCAGGCTCTCCAGGTCGCCTGCATCGGGAAGCAGGATGTCGGCGAAATGGTTCGTCTCGTCGCGGGTGAACGCGAAGGCGACGACGAACGGGAAGCGCGCCATGCGGTTCTCGAGCGCGGCGTTGTCCCAGAAAGAGATCGCCGGGTTGGTGCGGTAGAGAAACCACAGCTCTGGAAGCGTGACGCGCGGCAGCCCCGGCGGGGTTTCGTCGAGGAACATCCACGAAAAATGCGTCGGCCCGAGCGCCTGGCTCCAGGGGCCGTCGGCGGCGAGCGGCACCATCGAGCGATAAGCGTTGCGGATGTTCGGCTGCGCGCTCCAGTGCGCGGCGTCGGTCGGGTTGAAGGGATAGTTCATCAGCCCGTCGGGGCCGGCCTTCACGCTCTTGTGGCGCTCCGACATCGGTCGGTTCAGCCGCACCGTGGTACCGAGAATGCCGCCCGGGACTTCCAGCGCTCCTACGAGCAAGGCGAGGAGGGTACGCGCCCAGCAGCACTCGTAACCGCCCCAGCCGTTGGTGACGGTCTTGCCCAGTCTCACGGCGACCGGCCGGTGCGGTAGACGTCTTCCTTCGATCTCGATCGTTTCTCCGACGCGGGCTGCGTCGAGGTATTCGCGAGCAATGCGCCGGATGGTCGCGGCGCGCACGTCGCAGATCGCCTGCGCCCATTCGGGCGAGTAAGGCTTCATGTGCGCGACCAGCTTGGCGAACGCGGTCTCCCCCTCGAGCCGGCCTTCGGCGAGCACGTCGCCGTCCGGGCCGACCTCGAGCGCCACATGCGTTTCTTTCGCCTCGAGCGAACCGGCAATGATGGGCTGACCGTAGCCCGGATCACGCAAGTAGTAGCCGTTCGCCCCGACGAGATACGGCGAGGAGGTGTGGCGGTAAAGGAATTCGAGGTCCAGGCGGCTGCGCGGCTCCTCATGCAGCAACGCGTGGATGAGGGCGTAGAGAAACGCGGCATCGGTCTTCGGCCGGATCGGAACCCACTCGGCGGAGCAAGCGCCCGTAACTGACAGATGCGGCTCGACCTGCACGCGCTTCATGCCGCGGGCGCGCGCGTTCGCGTGGCGCCAGACCCCGGCCACGCCGCCCGAAGCTTCCACATTCGCCCCGCAGGAGATCAGGTAGTTGGTGAGCGGCGTGTCGGGAGAGACAGTGAAGCCACGGTGCCACAACTCGCCGTAAAGATGCTCCGAGTGATAGCACTTCACTCCCTGGCCGGAGCCAAAGCCCATGTCGACCGGTCCCCAGGCGGTGAGGAAAGCGGGGAAGCTCCCCATATAGAACTGCGGCGTGCCGCCGCCTCCGAAGCTTGCCGCGACGCGCGGATAACCGGACTCGTCGAGCAAACCTTTCCTTCTTATTTCATTCAATTTACCCGTGACAAGAGAAAGAGCTTCCTCCCATGAGATCGGGGTGAAGCCTGGGTCTTCGTTGCGCCCCTTCCTCGGGTTCGTGCGCTTCATCGGCTGCAGCACGCGCCCCGGGTGATAGGCCTTCTGCACCAGCCCGTAGGCTTTGACGCAAACTTTGCCGCCGCCGGGATGTACGTCGGCGGCGGCGAAATTGGGCTCGACCTCGGTCGCTACGCCGTCGCGCACCTTGACCGTCAGCAGGTCCGGGCCCGCGACGCACTGATAGCAGTAGGTAGCGACCTTGCGTGTCACGCCGCGACCTGCGCCTTCGCCTGCTTCTGCTTCAGCCGCTGCTTCACCTGCTCGACATTCGCGATGAAGCGCGCGTGCCGCCCGCGGCAGATCGTATCGACGCCGTCGGTCGCGTTGACCTCGAACATCGCGGCGCGACCCTTGAGCTCGGCGAGGGTGGCGTTGATCGTGACCCTCATGCCGAGCAGCGTAGCCGCGAGGTGGTCGATCTCGACGCGCGTGCCGACCGAGTCCTCGCCGGGATCGAGGTGCTCGAGCAGCAGCTCGCGGCAGGTAATCTCGATGTCGCGCACGAGCATCGGCGTCGCGTACACGCGGGCGTCCTCGCCCATGAAGTCAATGGTGCGGCTCGCGTCGACGGGGAATTCGCGGCTGGCGGTGATTCCGGCTTGCAGGCTGGTTTTCATGCGTTATGGAAGCATTCCCGGGAGGGGGTGGACTTGATCCAGGTTAAAGACCGAGGTACGCGGCGCGCACGCCGCTGTCGGCGAGGAGCTGGGCGCCGCTGCCGGTGAGCGCCACGCGGCCGGTCTCGAGCACATAGCCGCGGTCGGCGATAGCGAGCGCGGAGGCCGCGTTCTGCTCCACGAGCAGGATCGCGGTGTCGGCGGCTCGCAGCGTGCGGATGGCGGCAAAGATCTCGGCCACCAGGCGCGGCGCGAGCCCCATGCTCGGCTCATCGAGCAAGAGCAGCCGCGGCTGCGCCATCAGCGCTCGGCCGATGGCGAGCATCTGCTGCTGCCCGCCCGAGAGCGTGCCAGCGGCCTGGCGGCGGCGCTCGGCGAGTGCGGGAAACAGCGCGTAGACGCGCGCGAGCGTCTCTCGCGCGTGCGCTCCACCGCGACGGTAAGCGCCGAGGCGCAGGTTATCCTCGACCGAGAGCGGACCGAATACCTGCCGGCCCTCGGGGCATTGCACAATGCCAAGATTTACGCGGTATTCGGCAGAGGCGTTGCTAATGTCCTCTTCCTCAAAAACAACGCGCCCCTTGGAGGGTTGAACGCCCGAGAGCGCCCGCAGAAGCGTCGTCTTGCCGGCGCCGTTGCCGCCCACCAGGGCAACGAGCTCCCCGGGGCGCACGGCGAGATCGATGCCGTGCAGCACCGGGATGCGCCCATAGCGTGACTCCAGGCCGGTTACGTCGAGCATGCCTCGGTTCCAAGGTAGGCCTCGAGCACGCGCGGGTCGCGGCTCACCACGCGGGGCTCGCCTTCGGCGAGCTTGCGGCCATAGTCGAGCACGATGACATGATGCGACACCTCCATCACCAGCTTCATGTTGTGCTCGACGAGCACCACGGTCACCCCGCGCGCCGCGGTGCGTCGAATGAGCTCGTCGATCGCGCGCGTCTCGCTGGGGTTCAACCCTGCGGCTGGCTCGTCGAGCAGCAGTAGCCGCGGCTCGGCGGCGAGCGCGCGCGCGATTTCGAGTCGCTTGAGCGCGCCGTAAGGCAGGCTGTCGGCACGCGCGTCGGCCCAACGCGCAAGCCCCACCGTATCGAGCAAAGCGGCGGCAGCCTGGCGACAGGCCTGCTCCGCGCGCGCGCGCGCCGGCAGCCGCAGCAGCGCGGACGCAAGGCCGCAGCGCTCGTGCAGCCAGCGCCCGGTCATCACGTTCTCCAGCACCGTCATGTTGAAGAACACCTGCAGGTTCTGGAACGTGCGGCTGATCCCGGCTGCGGCGAAGTGGTGGGGGTCCTTTCCTGTCAGCTCCTGGTTCTCGAAGGAGATCGAACCCGAGTCAGGTTTGTAGATGCCGGAAAGCACGTTGAGGAGCGTGGTCTTGCCGGCGCCGTTAGGGCCGATGATGGCGTGCACCGCGCCGCGCTCGAGCGCGACGTCGACCGCTTCCAGCGCGGCGACGCCGCCGAAGCGCTTACCGACGCTTTGCGCGCGTAGCAGCAAGCGCTCTCTCCAGCGTGGGCACCAGCCCGCGCGGCATGAAGATCATCGTGAGCATCAGCACCGCGCCGAGCAGCACCATCTCGTATTCCTTGAACACGGTGAGGAGCTGCGGCAGCGTGGTGAGCACCGCCGCGCCCACCACCGCGCCGAAGGTCGAGGCCATGCCGCCGAACACCACCATCGTGACGAGCTCGATCGAGTGGAGGAAGGAGGCCTTGGCGGGCGTGATGAAGCCGGCGTAGTGCGCCGAGAGCGCGCCCGCGGCGGCCGCGAACAGCGCCGAGATCACGAACGCGCTCAGCTTGTGCGCGGCGGCGTCGATGCCGAGCGCGCCGGCGGCCACCTCGGAGCCGTGCAGGGCGCGCAGCGCGCGCCCGCGCGGAGAGTCGATCAGGTTGCGCGCCAGCCAGACCGCGCCGACGAGCACGGCGCCGACAAGCCAGTACCAGATCTTTTCACCTGAAATGAAAGAGGCCAGAGGCGGCACCGCCATTCCATCCGGCCCGCCGGTGAGCCGGTCCTCGGTGGCGAGCACGATCGAGACAATGATGCCGAAGCCGAGCGTCGCCATCGCCAGCGCGTGGCCTTTGAGGCGCAGGATCGGCCGGCCGATGGCCCAGGCGAGCAGCGCGACCGCGGCGAGCGTCACCGGCAGGGAAACCCACGCCGGCCAGCCGTAGCGCGCGGCGAGGATCGCCGAGCCGTAGGCGCCCAGGCCGAAGAACCCGGCGTGGCCGAGCGAGATCTGCCCGGCGTAGCCGATGAGGAGATTCAGGCCGACGCACACGATCGCGTTCAGCCCGACGAGGATCGCGACCTCGTAGGTGTAGTTGTTCGGCAGCGCGAGCGGCAGCGCCGCGATCACGATCGCGAGCGCGAGGAGCGGCTTGCTAGACCCGCTCGGCCGCGCGCCGGCCGAGGAGGCCATTCGGAAGGAATACCAGCGCCGCGATGATGATGACAAAAGCGAAGACATCCTTGTACGCCGAGGAGATGTAGCCTGCGCCAAGCGCCTCGATCAGGCCGAGCGCGAGCCCGCCGACGACCGCGCCGGTGCTCGAGCCCAGGCCGCCGAGGATCGCCGCGGCGAAGCCCTTGAGGCCGAGCATCACGCCGACGTCCCAGGAGGTGAAGGCGATCGGCGCAATCAGCACCCCGGCGAGCGCGCCGAGCGCGGCCGACAGGCCGAACGACACCGCGAGCACGCGGCGCACGCTGATCCCCATGAGCCGCGCCGCGAGCCGGTTGTGCGACACGGCGATGATCGCTTTCCCGGTGAGCGTGCGGCGGAAGAACCAGGCGAGCAGCGCCACCGCCACCGCGCTCACGCCGAGCACCCACAGCACCTGCGGCAGCAGCGTCGCCGAACCGATCGCGATCGGCGCTTCGCCCGAGAACGCCGGCACGCGATGGATCTTCTTGTCCCAGACGAGCGTCGCCAGCCCGCGCAGCAGGATCGAGGCGCCGATGGTGATGATGATCAGCGTCACCACCGAGGCCTCGCGCGCCGGCTCGACCGCGAGCTTCTCAAGCAGCACGCCGACGAGGGTTGCCGTCGCAATCGAAAGGACCACTGCAGCCGGCAGAGGTATTCCTGCCTCAAAGAAGGCGGCGGTCGCCATGCCGCCGATCATGACGAACTCGCCCTGGGCGAAGTTGATGACGTGGCTAGCGTTGTAGATGATGGCGAAGCCCAGGGCGACGAGCGCGTAGATCGCGCCCGTCGTGATCCCCGAGAGCAGGTACTGCTCGAGCACCTACTTGACCAGCGCCCAGTCGCCCTTGCGCACCTCCAGCATGCGGAAGGCCGACAGGTCTAGCCCCATGTGGTCCTGCGCCGACATGTTGACCACGCCGCCGGTGCCGATGTAGCCGCGCGTCGTTTCGAGCGCGTCGCGCACTTTCGCCTTGTCGGTGGAGCCCGCGCGCTTGATCGCCTCTACCGCGAGCATTAGCCCGTCGTAGGCATGGCCGCCGAAGGTGGAGACCTCCTGCTTGAAGCGGCCCTCGTATTCGCTCTTGTACGCGGTGACGACCCTCTTCTGCGGATCTTCCGCTGGCAGTGTTTCGGCAACGAGCAACGCTGCGGCGGGCAGCCGCACGCCTTCGGCGGCGTCGCCAGCGAGGCTCACGAACTGCTTCGACGCGACGCCGTGCGATTGATACAGCGGGGCGGCGATGCCGATCTGGCGGTAATTCTTGGTCACGATGGCCGGTCCCTGGCCGAATCCGGCGTTGAGCACCGCCTGCACGCCAGGCGTCGCCTTTATCTTGGCGAGCTGTGCCGTCATGTCCGTGTCGCCGGCGCCGTAGGTC
>DASTPE010000015.1:0-7344 GCA_035762345.1 Burkholderiales bacterium | reverse complement strand
ACGCCGAGCGTGCGGCCGGTGAGGCCGGTGCCCATGTGCTCGACGCGCTCGGCCCAGCGACCTTCGCGCGTCAGCCGATCCTTGACGAAGAGCCGGTGGGCGAGGGCGAGGATGAGAGTGAGGGCGATGGTTGCCACCGGGCGCGGCACGGCGTTCGGCGTGTTGGCCACTAAAACGCCGGCACGTGTCATCGCCGGCACGTCGACGCTGTCGTAGCCGACACCGTGACGCGAGACGAGCCTCAGGCGCAAGTTGGGCGTCTCGACGATGCGGGCTTCGACTTTCAAAGAATTTACGTAAAGCGCGTCATAAGCGGCGGCATGTTCCGGCGTGATCGCGCGCAGGCCGGGCGGGAGCTTTTCCCAGTCCACGGCATCGAGCGCCTTCAGGGGCTCCCGCCCGAAGGTCGGTTCTCCGCGCAGGTCGAAAAGGTCGCTGGTGACGCCTACCCGGAACGCCATGCGCCGATGTTGCGCTCGATAGCCGCCTGCAGCATTCCCTGATCGGTGCCGGTGGCGATCATGCGGAAGCCGTGGCCGAGGTACTCGCACCCGAGCGCCTCGTCGGCGGCCATGTAGCCGGCGGCCTTGCCGTTATGCTCCGCGGCCACGACGATGCGTTTCACCGCTTCACGATAGCGCGGGTGGGAGAAGTTGCCGGGGATGGCGAGAAAGTTGGTGAGGTCGAAATGGCCGAGCCAGAGCACGTCGATTCCGGGCACCGCGGCGATCGCCTCGACGTTCTGCAGGCCGCGCGCGGTCTCGATCATGGCGATCACCAGTGTGCGCCCATGGATCATGCTCATCTTGTCGACGACGTCGCCGCCCTGGTAATCGTCGTGGGCAAAGCCGAACGCCGCGCCGCGCCGGCCTTCGGGCGGATAGCGGCTGCAGGAGACGATGAAGCGCGCCTGCTCGGCGTCGTCGACCAGCGGCACCATGACGCCGAGCGCGCCGCAATCGAGCGCGCGCGCGATGAAGTCGTACTCGGTGCCCGGCACGCGTACGAGCGGCACTACGCCGAGCGCGCGGCATAGGGCAAACTGCGGCTTCAGCGTTTCGTACCCGACGCCGGTGTGCTCCATGCAGTAGAGCGCGAACTCCGCGCCGGCGTTCGCCAGGATGCGCGGCATTCCGGGTGTGAAGAACTCGAACACCATCGAGCCGAAAGCCTTGCCACCGGCGGCAAGGTTCTTCTTAACGGCGTTCTCGCGCACGCCCGGATTATAGGAAGTTACTTTTTCTTTACGGGCGCGGGCTCCACTGCAAGCGCGATGGCTTCGGTGTAGGTCGCCTCGACCTGGTCGCCGACCTTGACGAGCTTAAGCTGCTTGGGGTCCTTTACCTTCAGGTCCACGGTGCGCTTCGGGCCGCGCAGCGTGATGGTCTGACGCTTCGGGTCCACTGCCATCACGTCCGCGACCACGGTGACCTGCCGCGCCGCGCCGGCGGCGGGCTGCTCGCCTGGCTTCGCGGTGGCTGTGCCCTCGCGCTCGCTGCGCTCGCGAATGCCGGTGGCGTCTTTCTTCAGCTCGAGCGACAGCGCCTCGAGATAGCGCACCGCGACCATGTCGCCAACCTTGATCTTGTCGAAATTCTTGACCTTTTCGCTCACCGGCAGCGTGACGACGTTGCCGCGCGGTCCTTTGAGGGTCACGGTGCGTTCGGCCGGGTCGACGGCTTCGACTGAGGCGGTGATGGTCACTACGCGGGCGGCGGCGCCTTTGCCGGGCGCAGTAGTCACTGCACTTTCGCCGCTGACCGAGGGTTTTTCCTGGGCAAACGCAGGCGCGGCGCAGGCGAGCGCTGCGGCTGTCGCGATGAAAAGTTTACGCATTGCGGAGTCCTTGTCGGAAGATTGAGACAGCGCGAACCATAGCGCGGCGCGGCCGCATCGGCCATCGGACCAAAGTCCAGTGCGCCACGCGTTTGTGGCGGGGTGCGAGTTCCGGTAAACTCCTCTATCCCTACCCGCGCCAGTAGATGACCAAGTATGTTTTCGTAACAGGCGGTGTAGTTTCTTCCCTGGGGAAGGGCATCGCCGCCGCATCCCTCGCCGCGATCCTCGAATCGCGGGGCATCCGAGTCACCAACATCAAGCTGGACCCGTACATCAACGTCGATCCCGGGACGATGTCGCCGTTCCAGCACGGCGAGGTGTTTGTCACCGAGGACGGCGCGGAGACCGACCTCGACCTCGGCCACTACGAGCGCTTCCAGAGCTCGAAGATGCGCCGCTGGAACAACTTCACCACCGGCCAGATCTACGAATCGGTGATCAAGAAGGAGCGACACGGCGATTACCTCGGCGGCACGGTCCAGGTCATCCCGCACATCACCGATGAGATCAAGCTCTTCATCAAGCGCGGCGCGGGCGACGCCGACGTGGCGATCGTGGAAGTGGGCGGCACCGTGGGTGACATCGAGTCGCTGCCCTTTCTCGAAGCCATTCGCCAGATGGGGCTCGACCTCGGCCGCAACAACGTGTGCTACGTGCACCTCACGCTCGTGCCCTATATCCAGTCGGCGGGCGAGATCAAGACCAAGCCGACGCAGCACTCGGTGAAGGAGCTGCGCGAGATCGGCATCCAGGCCGACTCGGTGCTATGCCGCACGATCCAGCCGCTGCCTGAGGACGAAAGGCGCAAGATCGCGCTTTTCACCAACGTCCAGAAAGAGGCGGTGATCTCGGCCTGGGACGTGGATTCGATCTACAAGATCCCGATGATGTTGCACGAGCAGATGCTCGACGAGATCGTCTGCCACAAGCTGCAGATCCTGGCTCGCGCGGCCGACCTGTCGGAGTGGAAGAGAATCGTCCACACGCAGGACCATCCCGAGCACGAGGCGGATATCGCGTTCGTCGGCAAGTACGTGGACCTGCAGGACTCGTACAAGTCGCTGAACGAGGCGCTGCGCCACGCCGGCATCCACACCAATTCGAGGGTCAATATCCACTATCTCGACTCCGAGGAGCTCGAGAGGGGCAGTAATGCCGTGCCGCTCGAGAAGATGGACGCCATCCTCGTTCCCGGAGGGTTCGGCAAGCGGGGCACCGAAGGAAAGATGCGCGCCATCCGTTTTGCGCGCGAAAACAGCGTGCCCTACTTGGGTATCTGTCTGGGCATGCAGCTCGCCACGGTCGAGTTCGCGCGCAATGTTTGCGGTCTTGCCGGAGCCAACAGCACGGAGTTCGACCCCGACACGCCGCACCCGGTCGTCGCGCTCATCACGGAATGGCTCGACCGGACTGGGCGCATCGAGCGGCGCAGCGAGAAGTCAGATCTGGGCGGCACCATGCGCCTGGGAAGCCAGAAATGCCCGGTGGAGCCTAATACCCTCGCGTTTTCAGTCTATGGAAGCGAAGTAAACGAGCGACATCGGCATCGCTACGAGGTAAACAATATCTACGTGCCGCAGCTCGAGGCGAAAGGCTACAAGGTCTCGGCGCGCACGCCGAGCGAGAACCTCCCCGAGATCATGGAGCTGCCCGGGCACCCGTTCTTCGTGGGCGTGCAGTTCCACCCGGAGTTCACCTCGACACCGCGCCACGGCCACCCGCTGTTCAAGGCATTCATCAGCGCAGCGCTGCGACACCGCGCCGGCTCCAAGCTCAGGGTCGTCGCGGCTTAACCTGCCCAATGCGCCTCTGCGGTTTCGAAGTCGGCCTGGACCGGCCGCTCTTTCTCATCGCGGGCCCGGACACGCTCGAAACCGAGCAGCTCTGCCTGGATGTCGCCGGAAAGCTGAAGGAGCACACCGCCAAGCTCGGCATGCCCTATATCTTCAAGGGCTCCTTCGATAAGGCAAACCGCAGCTCGGGTAAGAGTTACCGCGGACCGGGTATGGAGGAGGGTTTGCGCATCCTCGCTGCGGTGAAGAAAAAAATCGGTGTTCCAGTATTGACCGACGTGCACGAAGACACGCCGATGAAAGAGGTCGCGGCGGTGGTCGACGTGATCCAGACCCCGGCTTTCCTCTGCCGCCAGACCAATTTCATCCGCAACGCCGCTGCGCAGGGCAAACCGCTCAACATCAAGAAGGGCCAGTTTCTTTCGCCCTGGGAAATGAAGAACGTGGTCGCGAAGGCGGCGAGCACCGGCAACAAGCAGATCCTGGTCTGCGAGCGCGGCTTTAGCTTCGGATACAACAATCTCGTCGTCGACATGCGCGGCCTTGCGGCGATGCGCGAAACCGGTTGCCCAGTGGTGTTCGACGGCACGCATTCGGTGCAGTTGCCGGGCGGGCAGGGGACGTCGTCGGGCGGGCAGCGCGAATTCATCCCCGTGCTCGCGCGGGCCGCGGTCGGCGCCGGGGTCTCGGGCGTATTCATGGAAACCCACCCCAAGCCCGATGAGGCGCTTTGCGACGGGCCGAATTCGTGGCCGCTCGGCCTGATGCCCGAGCTGCTCGATACACTGGCGGAGCTCGACCGTCTGGTGAAGCGCAAGGGTTTCGTGGAGGAAAGAGTGAAGACGCAATGAGCTCGATCGTCGACGTGGTGGCACGGGAGATCCTGGACTCGCGCGGCAACCCGACGGTGGAAGCCGACGTGCTTCTCGAGTCCGGCGTGATGGGGCGCGCCGCCGTGCCTTCGGGCGCTTCCACCGGCAGCCGCGAGGCGGTCGAGCTGCGCGACGGCGACAAGGGGCGCTACGGCGGCAAGGGCGTGCTGAAAGCGGTGGAGTTCGTGAACACCGAGATCTCGGAAGCGATCGTCGGGCTGGACGCGACCGAGCAAGCGTTCATCGACAAGGCGCTGATCGAGGTCGACGGCACCGAGAACAAGTCCCGCCTCGGGGCGAACGCGCTGCTCGCCGTGTCGATGGCGGTGGCCAAAGGCGCCGCCGAGGAGGCGGGGCTCCCGCTCTATCGCTACTTCGGCGGCTCCGGGGCGATGAAGATGCCGGTGCCCATGATGAACGTGGTGAACGGCGGGGCGCACGCGAACAACAACCTCGACTTCCAGGAGTTCATGATCGTGCCGGTCGCGGCGCAGTCGTTCCGCGAAGCGCTGCGCTGCGGCGCGGAGGTTTTCGCTGCGCTGAAAAAGATCATCGACGCGAAGGGAATGTCGACCGCCGTGGGCGATGAAGGCGGCTTCGCGCCCAACCTGCCGAACCATGCCGCCGCGATCGAGATGATCCTCGACGCGGTCGGGCGCGCCGGCTACACCGCCGGGCAGGATGTGGTCCTCGCGCTCGACTGCGCTGCTTCGGAGTTCCACCGCGAAGGGAAATACGTGCTCGACTCGGAGAGAAAGACGCTGGGCGCGGCAGAGTTCGCCGATTACCTGGCCGACCTCGCGTCGCGCTATCCTCTCGTGTCGATCGAGGACGGCATGGCCGAAGCCGACTGGGACGGGTGGAAGCGCCTCACCGACAAGCTCGGCGCGAAGCTCCAGCTTGTCGGCGACGACCTTTTCGTCACCAACACGCGCATCCTGCGCGAAGGAATCCGCCAGGGCGTGGCCAACGCCGTCCTCATCAAGGTGAACCAGATCGGCACGCTCACCGAGACCTTCGCCGCGATCGAGCTTGCGAAGCGCTCGGGCTACGGGACGGTGATCTCGCACCGCTCCGGCGAGACCGAGGACACCACCATCGCCGACATCGCGGTCGGCACGAACGCGTTGCAGATCAAGACCGGGTCGCTGTCACGCTCCGATCGGGTCGCAAAGTACAACCAGCTGCTGCGCATCGAGGAAGACCTCGGCGACTCGGCGAGCTACCCCGGGCGCGGCGCGTTCGCCGGACCGGCATGAGAATCCTGGGCGCCATCCTCGTCGCCCTGATCGTGCTTATCCAATATCCGCTCTGGCTCGGCAAGGGCGGATGGCTGCGCGCCTGGGAAGTCGACCGCCAGGTCGAGGCGCAGAAGGCGAAGAACCACCAGCTGGAGGACCGCAACGCCGCGCTCGCCGCCGAAGTGAAAGACCTCAAGCAGGGCACCGAGGCGATCGAGGAGCGCGCGCGCGGGGAGCTCGGCATGCTGCGGCCCGACGAGATCTTCTTCCAGTACGTTCCAGGCAAACCGGGCTCGGCGCCCGACAACGCGGCGAAGCTGCCCTGATCGCGCGCTAGTTCTTGCAGGCCGCGAGATCGCGCATGGCGACTTCGCGCCACGCGCCGCGCGGCGTTTGCTCGCGGATCACGACGTTGTAGATGTCGTCGCGGTACGTGACGTCGGCTTCATAACTATAGCCCGTGCGCGGCTTGAACAGAGTTTCCAGCGTTGTGTTGGTTCGCTTGGCGGCAAGGAAGCTCGAAGTAGCGAAGTCGAAGACGAGATAGCTCCAGCGCTCGGCCGGGATGCCGATCTCGGCCGAGGGCTTGTCGAGCGCGACGGTGCCGAGGTACTCTGGGCGGCACTGCGCGTCCACGCTATGGACGCCGAGAGCCGCGCGTGCGCTGCTCGCCGTGCGGATGGTAAGGTTCTTCGGCGCGCTGGTGTCGGAGTAAGGCTTGCCGCCCGCGCATGCCGCGAGCAAAACTGCCGCCGCGCAGGCGAGAGCTCCGGTTGCGGTTTTCACCCGATCTTCGTCATGTCAGGGCAGCCGAGGTTATCCCCGGTGGCCCAGCCGCGGATGGCGCGGTACACGACGTCGTAGCCCTTGGACGGCCCGTAGAGCTGGATGCGCGTGCGGTTGCCCGGTATCGGATAGGCGTCGGCGACGATGATGTAGGGGCCGCCGGCCGGCGGCTTGCTCGGGTACATCACGCCGGTCTTGTGATGCTGCTGTAGATGCAGCTCGGCCCGCTCGCCGTTGACCACGACAGTGGGCGTGTACTCGGTAAGGATGTTCTGGTAGCTCATGTTGGTCTGCGACACGGTGCGCACGGATACCTTCAGGCATTCGGGCGCCCTGCGGTGGAAAGTCGCCGCTACCTCTTTCATCGACCGGTTCACCTCATAGCTGTCCGTCTTCGCCATCACGGCGCCCGGGACCGCCTTGCGGAACTCTTCGGCCGTCTGCGGCATCGGTGAGCATGCGGCGATCGTCAGAGTCGCAGCGGCGAGGCCTGCGCTTGCACGGAACGTAGTCATATGCCTCCCTTGGCAAGTTTTTGTGCGGGAGGTGATAGCACGCCGGGCCGCGTCCAGCGTAGGCACTATTGGGCAATAGCTATTCGCCCTCGTCCGGAAACTCGCCGGCGATCGCTTCCAAGAGGTCGGTGCGTGTGACTATTCCCTGGAAGCGGTCGTGCGGGTCGACCACGATCGCGATGAAGATCAGGTTGTCGACTCCGAGCACGATCTCGAGCGCGACGAGCGTCGCAAGGCCGACCCAGACGGTCGGATCAGCGATCCATTCCATGTCTTGCCTCCGGGGCAGTTCGGAATT
>DASTPE010000014.1:0-17991 GCA_035762345.1 Burkholderiales bacterium | reverse complement strand
CTCGCCTTCCACCTCACCGGGAGGAGCCTCCCGCCGATGGAGCCCTTCGAGCTCGTCCCGGCGCTCCTCGCGCGCTACAGAGACCTGGCGGCGCTCAGGTACGACTTTCCTCTGGTGCTATCAAAAGAAGGAAAAGTCGATGCCCTGTCCGCGCTGGTCGACCAGGCCCTCGAGGGCAAGGACGAGAAGACGCGCGTGCTGGCATTCAGGCGCGAGCGGGAAATTCGCAGTTCAAATTCAAATACCTGGAACGGGCCGATCACGCTGTCCAGCGACGGCGAGCTCGTGGACTGTGACGCAAAGCTGCCCGGGCGCCTGGTCGAGCATGTCTGGCGCGCGCTGCAGGAAAAGCGCGCGAAAGCGCTACGCGAGCGCATCAGCGCGCTGATCGCACGGCTTTCCGAGATTCTCGCAGCCGACTACGCGCGCTCCGACGAAGCGCGCCGCGAGCAAAGGCTTCGCGCCTCTTTCGGCGGCCGCGATGCCGGCATCGATTTCGGCGCGCTCGCCGGGCTGCTCAAGCGCGCGCTGCCCGAGCGCCCCATGGCCGAGAGCCGCAGGCGCCGCATCGCCTCGCTCCTTAGCGCGCTACGCACGCTCGACTTCGGCCCGTTCGTGTATGACACCTGCGCCGAGGCGCTCGCCGCATACCGCGCGCGGCTGCCGCATCTCATCGCGCTCTCCAAGGCGATCGCCGCCGCGCGCCTCGAGGCGGCCGGCGAATACGCCGAGGAGCGTCACGACGCCTTCTTCGCCATCGCCGGCTCGACGCTGCTCGCCGAGGAAGGACTGGCTGACTTCCCGGGCATGCTGGTGCGGCTTGACGGGGCCGAGCAGGACTCGCAGCTCGCCGAGATCCTCGCGCTCGGCGCGCCGGTGAAGGTGCTGGTGCAGTTCGACGACATCCTGCAGCGCTCGCCGGTCGGTCGCCCGGGCTTCGGTCTTCGCGCTCATGCCCTCGCCGGCATGACGCTCGGCCTGCCCGATGTGTACGTGCTGCAGTGCTGCGCTTCACAGTTGTACGAACTGCGCAATCACCTTCTGAAGGGCCTGGAGTACCCAGGCGCCGCGCTCTTCAGCGTCTATTCCGGCGCCGGCGGCGAGACCGAGCTTCGCCCCTATCTCGTCGCCGCAGCGGCCGCCGAGTCGCGTGCCTTTCCTGCGTTCTGCTACGACCCCTCGGCCGAAGGCGCCGAGCGCTTCTCGCTCGCCGGCAATCCGCAGCCGGAGCAGGATCATGCTGTCCACGAGCTGATGTACGAAGACCCGGCGCACCAGCGGGTGCAGGAGAAGATTCGCTTCACTTTCGCCGATTTCGTCGCCTGCGACGGTCGCTATGCCGGCTGGTTCGCGCCGGTGGCGCTTTCCGCGGGCACGCCGGAGAACGTGCCCTACATCCTCGCGGCGGACGGAAAGGACGTCCTGCACCGGGCAATCGTCGCCGACGAGCTGGTGGGTGAAGCCCGCCGCTCGCTCGAGTTCTGGCGCAGCCTGCAGCAGCGGGTCGTCAGGAAACCGGAAGTCAAACCCGTCGAGAAAGAAGCTCCGGCACCTGCGGCTCCCGCCCCCGCCCCCGCGCCAGCGCCGGCGGCCGAGGCGCCGAAGCCCAAGGGCGACGATCCCTACATCGAGACCCCGAAGTGCTCGACATGCGAAGAGTGCGTCAAGATCAACGACCGCATGTTCAAGTACGACGTGAACAAGCAGGCCTACATCGCCGATTCGGACGCTGGGACGTATCGCGAGCTGGTTGAGGCGGCGGAGAGCTGTCAGGTCTCCATCATCCACCCCGGCAAGCCGCGCAATCCGCAGGAGCCCGGGCTGGAGGAATTGCTGGTCCGAGCGGAGCCTTTCCTCTAGACCGCGAGGAACCGCTCCATTCCGGCACGTAGGTCGTCAGGCAGCGGCGCCGACTTCATCGTCGCGAACGAAATCGTGCAGAGCGTCCAGGCCGCGCGCAGCCTCAGCTCGCCCTTCACCGCGCCGATGAGCGCAAGGTCGAAGAAGCTTCGTCCCAGGCGTTTTACCCAGAGATCGAATTCCAGCATCTCGCCGAGCACGCAGGCGCGCAGGAACTCGGCACCGATGACGAGCGAGGGCGCGCGCAGATCGCGCGGCGGCACCATGAACTCGGTCCCCCAAGGGCAGCCGAGCCCTTCGGCGAACCAGTCCTCGAGCACCGCATTGAACATGTCGAAGAAGCGCGCGAAGTACACCCGCTCGCCCGGGTCGCAATGCGCGTAGCGCACGAGCTGGCGTGAATGCCACGCGTTTGGCGGTACTTCCTCCCCCGAGATCGCAGAAAGCGCCGTGCTCTCTTCGTTCTCCATTTCGGCGATTGCCCTGGCCCGGAGCTCGTCCGGCAGCGGAATCGCCCGCATAGTTTCCATGGACATCATGGCGGTCTTGTGGCGCACGTTAAAGCGCGCCGCTCCCTCAACCGTGCCCGCCATGCGCGTCTCGATCGAGCTGCGTCCGACGGAGATCGGCTCGAGATCGAGCACCAGCGCCTCGCCGAACCGACATGGGGTGAGGAACTCGCAATGCGTGCGCACGACCGGGTTGCCCCGCCGCAGCTCAAGGTGCATGGCGTGGAACGGGAGACCGAGCCGCTGCGCGAACCAGTCCTCCAGCGCGGCGCTGACGAAGTCGAAGACGTGCGGGAAATAGAGCACCCCGGCGGGGTCGCAATGCGAAAAGCGGATCGGCTGGGCGAAGCGGAACACGAGCCGCTATGATCGCATCCACCATGGCCGCCGCATTTATAGAGAATCGCACCTACGACGAGATCCAGGTCGGCGACACCGCGACCCTCGTGCGCACGCTTCGCCCGGAGGATATCCAGCTCTTCGCCGTCATGTCCGGGGACGTCAACCCGGCTCACGTCGATCCCGAGTACGCCCACTCCTCCATGTTCGAGGAGGTGATCGCGCACGGCATGTGGGGCGGGGCGCTGATCTCCACCGTGCTCGGCACCGAGTTTCCCGGCCCCGGCACCATCTACATCAGCCAGACGCTGCGCTTCTCGCGGCCGGTGAAGGTCGGCGACACGATCACGATCAAGATCACGTGCACCAAGAAGTTCGATCACAACAAGCACATCACTTTCGACTGCCTGTGCATCAACCAGGATGGCCTCAAAGTGATCGCGGGCGAAGCTGAGGTGCTAGCGCCCACGGAGAAGATCAAGCGCGAGCGCGTCGAGCTCCCCGAGGTGACGATCTCCGACCGCTGGGGCCGCTACCACAAGCTCATCGCGCGCGCCAAGGGCCTGCCTCCCGCGACCGCGGTATTTGCCCACCCGATCCACCCCGAGTCGCTGCAGAGCGCGGCCGTGGCGCGCGACACCGGCATACTGCGCCCGGTGCTGATCGGGCCCGAAAAGGAGATGCGCGCGGTCGCCGAGCAGAACAAGATCGACCTCAAGCTCTGTCGCCTCATCGACGCGGCGCACTCGCGCGCCGCCCTGGCGCGAGCGCTCGAGATGGCGCGCTCGGGCGAAGCCGAGATCCTCGTGCAGGGAGGCATCCCGACGCACGAATTCCTGATCCCGATCGTCGGCTCCGACGGCCTGCGCACCGTGCGCCGCCTCTCGCACGTCCTTTACATGGACGTGCCCAGCTACCCGCGCCCGTTCGTCATCAGCGACATGATGGTCAACATCGAGCCCACGCTCGAGGACAAGATCGACATCGTGCAGAACGCTATCGACTTCGCGCATATCATGGGAATCCCCGAGCCCAAGCTCGCGATCCTCGCCGGCATCGATACGGTCACCCCCAAGATGCGCGCTACCCTCGACGCCTCGGCGCTCTGCAAGATGGCCGACCGCGGCCAGATCACCGGCGCCGTGCTCGATGGCCCGCTCGGCTTCGACAACGCTGTGTCCGTCAGCGCCGCGCGCAACGCAAACCTCAAGTCCGCCGTCGCCGGACAGGCCGACGTCCTTATCGCCCCCGACCTGGAGGCGGGCAACATGCTTGCGAAGCAGCTCGAGCACCTCGCCGATGCCGTCTCCGGCGGCGTCGTCCTTGGCGCCCGCATCCCCATCGTGCTCGCGAACCGCAACGACTCCATCGAAGGCCGCGTCGCCTCGCTCGTCCTCGCCCTGCTCGTCGCTAGTCACCTGCGCGCTTGACCCTAGTCTTGTCCGCGGCCGGTCATTGCGGTATACGAAGTCATGGTGTTACGTATTCTTGGCATTGCGCTGGCGTGGGCGTTGCCCCTCGCATCCGCCGCCGGCGAAACGATCTACAAATACCGGCAGGCCGATGGGCAGGTGATCTATTCCAACCGGCCGATGTCCGATGCAGTCCTCCTCGAGCAGTTCGAGTACGAGTCCCCCGCGCAGATGCGCATTGAAGGCGATCGGGAAAAGAGCCTGCTCGACGCCGAGCAGCGCATCGCCAAGGATCTGGCTGCGCTTGAGCAAGCCTGGAACGAAGTCCAGGATGCGAGGCAGGCCCTGGCGCGAGCCGAGGAGCGGCTGCGCGCGGAAGTTGAGCCGAAGGCGGACGAACCGAGACAGCTCGCGGGGTCCGCGGACGCCGCGCCGCCCGCGGCGGGTGGGCCGTCATCACCGGCGCCGCCGGGTGTGGGCGGGCCGCAGGCACCCGCGCCACCGGCAGTCGGCGGACCGATGGGCAGACGCCAGGGCGGAGGCGGAAGGTCGCCCGAATACCAGGAGCGCACGGCGGCGCTCGAAGCGGATGTAAGGGCGGCCCAGGAGCAGCTCGACGCCGCGTTGAGGCGCTACAACGCCCTGCGTTGAGGGCCGCCGCCGCCCGTCGACCTCTCTGATCGCGGCGCGCAGCGCCCACCTCCTCGCCGGTTCCTGCAAGACGCGCTACTTTTGCCCGAGCTGTCACCAGAGGCGCGTCCTCGCCTGCGTGCTTCCTTCTCTGCGGCGCCCCTTGCCAGGGTCATCGCCTGGCGGGGCAGGAGCACGGCCGGACCATCCCATTAGGGGTCCTCGGATACTTCCGAGCGCAACACGTCTAACTGTGATCTGCTATGTTCCCTGCCGCTCGTAACGTGGTCTTCGCGACGAGAGCCAAGTGAAACGACGCCAATTTGTCACGCTCATCGGGAGCGCGGCGGTGGCATGGCCAATCGTTGCGCGCGCCGAGCAGCCGGCGAAGGTGACCCGCATCGGTTTTTTGGGCGCGGTGTCCGCCGAGGACTTAAGGATCCATCTCGATGCGCTTCGGGAGGGCCTGCGCGATCTCGGGCATGTGGAGGGAAAGAACCTCATCATCGAGTACCGATGGGCCGAGGGCAAATACGATCGCCTGCCGAAGCTTGCCGCCGAGCTCGTTCGCCTCGACGTCAGCATTATTGTGACCCATGGGACACCGGGGAGCCTTGCAGCCAAGCGGGCCACGGCAACGGTTCCGATCGTCATGGCTATCAGCGGTGATGCCGTCGCCACCGGACTCATACAGAGCATCGCACGCCCGGGCGGGAACGTCACCGGATCGACTTTCTTTTTCCCGGAACTGAATGCGAAACGGGTGGACCTGCTCAAGGAAGCAATACCGCCCATTCGCCTGATCGGTGTCCTGGTGAACCCCAACAATGCCTCCCACGTACCGGCGCTGAGAGCGATGGAGGCGACGGCGAGGTCGCTGCAATTGGAGATACATCCGTTCCCAGCGAAGGAACCCGGCCAGTTTGCCGGTGCGTTTTCGGCAATGGTCGAGCGCCGGGTGGAGGCTGTCGCCGTAGTCGATGACAGGATGCTCATCGCGGGCGGGAGAACGATCGCGAAACTCGCGATGACACGGAGGCTGCCCATTATCGGGGGCAGAGAACTCATCGAGGGCGACGGATTGATGGCCTACGGGGTCGACTTCGTTCCCATGTATCGACGCGCGGCCACCTTTGTCGACAAAATACTGAAAGGCGCCAAGCCGGCTGATCTACCGGTTGAGCAAGCCGCGAAGTTCGAGCTGGTTGTGAATCTCAGGGCCGCGAGGGCGCTCGGGATCAACATGCCCCTATCGATCCTGCTTCGCGCCGACCAGGTGATCGAATAGAGCTCGCTGACTTTCCGGTCCTGGCACATGTCGTCGATCCGGCGCGAGGCGATGTCCGCCGTCGAAAGCAGCCAGTAGTCAGCTCTTTCGGTGCTGTCGCTCGCCCAGCAGCAGGCGCCGCAGCGTACGCAGGTCGTTCAGGATGCGGCGGCTGCCGTCGATGTGCCAGGCGAGGCGGTCGAGCTTGTAGGCGACGAGCTGGATCGCTTCCAGGCGCCGCGCAGCACCTTCGGCCTGGGCGGCCACGGCTTGAGCTTCGACCGATCGCTTGCTCGTCTCGATCGTGTCGCGCAGCAGGCCGATGTACTCGAGCGAGTCTTCGATGCTGTCAAAGGGCTTGCGCTCAGGTGCCATAGCGTGCCTTGAGCTTCGCGCGGGCTTCGCGCAGCGTCTTCTCGGTCGCCGGCCAGTCGATGCAGGCGTCGGTGATGGAGACGCCGTAGCGCAGTTTCGAGCGCTCGGCAAGGGGCTGGTTGCCCCACTCGAGGTTGGACTCGATCATCGCGCCGACGATGGAGCGGTTGCCCTCGACGATCTGGTGGATGACGTCGCTGAACACGAGCGGCTGGCGCGCGGGGTCTTTGCCCGAGTTGCCGTGCGAGCAGTCGACCATGATGGCGCGCGGCAGACCTGCCTTCTTCAATTCTTCTTCAGTCAAGGCGACAGAAACAGTGTCGTAGTTCGGCGCGGCGCCGCCGCGCAGCACGATGTGGGCGTGCCGGTTGCCCCGGGTATAGGTGAGCGCGCAGCGGCCTTCGGGGTCGATGCCGAGGAAGGCGTGCGGCTTGGAGACCGAGACGAGCGCGTTGATCGCGATGGCGCGGTTCCCGTCGGTGCCGTTCTTGATGCCGACCGGCATGGACAGGCCGCTCGCCATCTCGCGGTGAGTTTGGGACTCTGTGGTGCGCGCGCCGATCGCGCTCCAGGAGATCAGATCGGCGATGTATTGGGGCGTGATCGGGTCGAGCGCCTCGGTGCCGCAGGGCAGGCCGAGCTCGTTCAGGTCGAGCAGAAGCTTGCGTGCGATGCGCAGGCCCTTTTCTATCTGAAAGGAGTCGTCGAGGTCAGGGTCGTTGATGAGGCCTTTCCACCCCACAGTGGTGCGCGGCTTCTCGAAGTAGACGCGCATCACCAGAAAGAAGATGTCCTCGACCTCTTTCGCGAGCGCGACAAGGCGGCGGCCGTAGTCGAGCGCCGCTTGCGGGTCGTGGATCGAGCACGGGCCGACCACGAGGAAGAGCCGCGGATCGGCGCGCTCGAGGATCCGCTTCAGCGTGTCGCGGCCGGCGAGCACGGTGCGGCGCGCCGCGTCCGACAGCGGCAGCTCGTCGTGCAGCGCCTCGGGCGAGACGAGCCGGACCTGGCTCGTTACGTTGAGGTCGTCGACCTGGGGCGTGCGGAACACGCCCCTAATGTACTGCGAACTACTTCTCCGGAGCGGTGATCGCTGCGAGCTCGGCTTCGGAGAGATCTTTGCGGCGCTTGAGAGTCCAGTTGCCGACCCACTTCTTGATCTTCTCTAGCCGCTCCGCGCGGTCGTCGGCGTCCTTGCCGAGGTAGTTGTACATATTGCCGGGCTTGCCGTCCTTGGTGTTCTTGCCGTCGTCGAGCCGCCGCATCAGCGCGCCCGCGTCCGAGCCCTTCACCAGGATCATGACGTTCTTGTAGTCAGCCAGGCTCGGGCCCTTGAACTTTTTCGTCCAGCCCTCCTTGTCCTTGTCGAATTCGGCGAGCGTGGGCGCGCCCTGGATGTGGCAAGCGGCGCAGCGCTCGGCGATGATCTTCTTCACCGTGTTCTCGTAGGTGACGGACTGGGCGGCGGCCGGTCCGAAAAGCAAAGCCATCGCACCCGCTGTGGCAAGCAAGAGCAGGGGTTTTCTCACGGGATCCTCCTTGAAGGACGGATTGCTGGATTTCTGTTGCCGATTAGATGCCTGGCGCAGCGACGCCGCTTGATGTGCATCAAAGCCCCTGCATTCAATGCGGGCATGCTGCGGCAAGGAGCCGACGCCACGCTACAGATCATCATCCAGGGCCGCGGCGGACAAGGAGCACAGTTGGCGGGCAACGTGCTCGCCAAGGCGTTTTTCGCCGAGGGGCGCGAAGTGCAGAGCTTCGCGACCTACGGCGGCGCTCGCCGCGGCACGCCCGTGAGCTCTTTCATCCGCGTCGACGACAAGCCGATCCGCGTGCGCTGCGATATCGAGCGGGCGGACGCGATCGTCTGCTTCGACGCGAGCCTGCTTGAAGCGCGGCTGCTCGCCGCGGCCGGGCCGCAGACCTTGATCGTGGTGAACTCGCGCCGCACGCCTGCGCAGTTCGCGAGCGAGCTTCCCGGCTATCGCGTTCTGCCCGTGGACGGCATCGGCGTCGCGCAGCGAAACGGGCTCGGGCGCATCGTTAACTCGGCGCTCCTGGGCGCGCTTGCGTGCGCGCTTGAAGCGCCGGGGCTCGACACGCTGTTGCACACCGTGACCGCCGCGGCGCCGAAGGCCGGTGCCGAGAACGGGGCGGCGTGCCTCGAAGGCTATCGGTTGGTTGAAGCGCAGCTCGCCCTGCAAGCCGCATGAACGCGCCTGCCCTGCCGCCCAGCATCTGGACGACCGGCACGACGGAGGTCATCAGGACCGGAACTTGGCGCGCGGCGGTTCCGGTATACCGGCAAGCGCCCTCGCCCTGCCGGGTCGCCTGCCCGGTGGATGGGCGCATTGCCGAGTGGATGCAGCAAGCGAAAGCAGGCGACTTCCACGCCGCGTGGATCACGCTCACCGATCACAATCCGTTCCCGGCCGTCGTTGGGCGCGTATGCCACCGGCCGTGCGAAGCCGCGTGCAACCGCGGCGGCTACGACGAGCCGCTCGCGGTGCGCTCGCTAGAGCGCTACATAGGCGATCTCGCGCTCGCGGAAGGCTGGCGCTTCCCGCAGGCGCCGATCGGGCAGGAGCGCGTCGCGGTGATCGGCGGCGGCCCTTCGGGGTTGTCGGCGGCCTACCAGCTCCGCCGTCGCGGCTACGCGGTCAGCCTCTTCGAGGCGCAGCGCGAGCTCGGCGGTCTGCTCCGCGACGGCATTCCGCCCTACCGGCTGCCGCGCGCGGTACTCGATGGTGAGATCCGTCGAATTCTCACCCTTGGCATCGACGTGCACGCCGGCACCGCGCTGACACGCCCCGAGCAGTACCTCAAATTGCGCGAGCAGTACGACGCGGTGTATCTCGCCATCGGCGCGCGAAGGCAGAAGCGGCTCGCGCAGCTCGACTACCTCGCACCCTGGGTGATGGACGGCGCGGCGTACCTCGCCGCTGCCAACGCCGGGTACCCGCCCGCGCTCGGCAGGCGCGTGGTGGCGATCGGCGGCGGCAGCGCGGCGATGGACGTCGCGCGAAGCGCGCGGCGCGCCGGCCATGAGGTGAGCGTGCTCTCGCTCGAGCGCGAGGCCGAGATGCCGGCGCAGCGCGAAGAGGTAATTGCGGCGAAAGAAGAAGGCGTGCGCTTTTTCGACAGCGCGGCGCTGGTGTCGGTGCATGTGAACGAAGCGCTCAAGCTGCATTGCGTACGGGGAGCTTTCACTCGCGACCCGTTCACTTTCACTCCAACCGAGAACAGCGATTTCTATCTCGATGCCGAGGCGATCATTCCGGCGATCGGGCAGGATCCGGATCTCGCCGTGCTGCGTCCGTTGCTCGACACTGAAGGTTTCTTCGCCGGAGGCGACGTCGTCTCTCCCGCGCGCTTCGTGAGCCACGCGATCGGCATGGGCAGGCAGGCAGCGCTCGAGATCGACGCGTGGCTGATGGACCGTGCGCCGGTTCATGCGGCCGCGCACGCGCCCGTGGCCCTGAGCGCGATCAACACTTTCTACCATCCGCATCGAGAGTCGCCTGATCCGGTTACCGAGGCTGCCCGCTGCTTCTCGTGCGGGCGCTGCACGCTGTGCGACAACTGCTTCCAGTACTGCCCTGACATGGCGGTACGGCGCATTGCCGGTGGCTACGAGATCGCGCTCGAGTACTGCAAGGGCTGCGGGCTGTGCGTGGCGGAATGTCCCACGGGATCGATCGCCATGGTGGAAGAGCGCAAATGAAGCGCGTGCTCCTCACCGGGAATCATGCCGTCGCTTGGGCGGCGCGCCTCGCACGACCGAAAGTGGTGCCGGTGTACCCGATCACCCCGCAGACGCCGGTGATGGAGCTCCTCACGGAGTTCCAGGCCGCGGGCGAGCTCGACGCCGAGATCCTCACCCCCGAATCCGAGCATTCGGTGATGGCGGCGTGCATCCCCGCCTCGCTCGCCGGCGTGCGCGTGTTCACCGCGACCGCTTCGCAAGGTTTGATGCTGATGCACGAGTTGCTCCACTACGCGGTCGGCGCGCGCGCGCCGATCGTGATGGCGAATGTCAACCGCACGATCGCCTCGCCGTGGGCGTTCTGGCCCGACCAGACCGACAGCCTGGCGCAGCGCGACACCGGCTGGATCCAGCTCTACGCCGAGAGCGCGCAGGAGGCGCTCGACAGCGTGATCCACGCGTACCGCATCGCCGAGCGCGTGGCTCTGCCGGCGATGGTCAACCTCGACGCGTTCTACGTCTCGCATGCGCTCGAGCCGGTGGCGCTGCCACCGCAGGAGCTCGTCGACGGCTACCTGCCGCCGTATCGGCCCGAGCATTTCATCGACCCCGGCCGCGGAGAGTCGTGGGGCAACGTGGTGAGCCAGGACATGTACTACCGTCATCGGCGCGAGATCGGCGCTGCGATGGACCGTGTGCCGCAAACCGCGCTCGAGGCCGACCGCGAGTGGTACCGGCTTACCGGCCGTACGTGGGGCCTGACCGATTGCTACCGCTGCGAGGACGCCGAGCTCGTGGTCGTCACCATGGGCAGCATGTGCGGCACCGCGCGCGACGCCGTGGATGCGTTGCGCGAGAGCGGCTTGCCAGCGGGATTGCTCAAGGTGCGCCTCTTCCGCCCGCTGCCCGCGGCCGAGTTGCGCGAGACGCTCAGCGGCGTGCGCGACGTGCTGGTGCTCGACCGTAACTTCTCGCCCGGCGTGGGCGGCGTGCTACACCAGGAACTGCGCGCCGCGCTGTACGGCATGAAGAACCCACCAGGCGTCCACGGTTATCTCGCGGGTGTCGGCGGCGTCAATGTGCCGCCCCAGAAGATCATGGAGTTCGCGCGCCAGGCGCGCGTGTCGGACGCCGAGCCGGAGCCGGTATGGGTGAGATGAGGGAAATCCAGGAGCTGCTCTGTTCCGGCCATGCCGCCTGCCCCGGTTGCATCGACGCATTGTCGGCGCGCCACGTGCTCGCAACGCTCGGGCCCGACAGCGTCGCCGTCATCCCGCCTTCCTGCATGGCGATCATCGCCGGGCCGCAGCCGCTCTCCGGCATGCGCATCCCGGTGTACCAGCCCTCGCTCGAGTCCTCGGCGGCGGCAGCCTCTGGGCTGCGCCGCGCGCTCGACGCGCGCGGCCGCACCGGCACCCACGTGGTGGTGCTCGCTGGCGACGGCGGCACCTGCGATATCGGCTTTCAGTGTCTGTCCTCGGCCGCGGAGCGCGACGAGAACATCCTCTACTTCTGCTTCGACAACGAGGGCTACATGAACACCGGGGCGCAGAAGTCGTCCTCGACGCCGCATTTTGCGCGCACCGGTTCGACGCCCGCGGGCAAGCTCACGCGCAAGAAGAACCTGGTCGAGATCATGGCGGCGCACGAGATCCCGTACGCCGCGACCGCCACGGCCGCGTTCCTGCCCGACCTCGTCCGTAAGGTCGAGAAGGCGAAGGCGATGCGCGGGCTACGCCTCATCACCCTCCTCGTTCCCTGCCTCGACGGCTGGGGCGTCCCCGACGACCAAGGTATCGGCGTCGCACGCCTGGCCGTCGAGTCTGGGGTCTTTCCGCTTTACGAAGTCGAAGACGGCTGCCGCTACACGCTGACCGGCCCGGGCAAGACACGGCCGGTGCGCGACTACCTCGCGGCGCAGCGCCGCTACCGGGAGCTGGGCGAGAAAGAAATCGAGCAACTGCAGGGCGAGGTCGACGCCGGCTGGGAACGGCTGCTGGAGAAATCGGGGTCAGACCCGAGGCGAGAGATCGGGGTCTGACCCCACAACGACCTAGCGCCAGCCGCGCGGGCCGTAGCCGCCGCGCGGGCCGTAGCCGAAGCCTTGATCGGCAGCGGTGCGCTGCTCGGGTGTGAGGGCCGAGTAGAGCTCCTTGTAGGCCGCGCTCAAGTCCTCGTGCGTCTGCACGCGCTGCTGCATGAACTTGCTGTGCTGCTCGTAGCGCTCAGCGCTCGATGACGGCGCCGACTTCCACATCGCTTCGCGCTGCGCCAGCATCGTCTCGGACTGGCTCTTCACCGCGGCCGCGTAGGCCGACCAGGCTTTCTCCTGCTCGGCGGTGATCCTCAGCGCCGATTTCTGCGCCGCGAGGCGGTCTTCCACGCTATAGCCGTAGCCGCCTATCATCCCCGGGCCGAAGCCGCCGCCCATCATCCCCGGGCCGAAGCCGCCACCCATCATTCCGCCGCCCATTCCGTACGGCTGGGCGATGGCCGCTGCCGCGCCGAGGGCGAGACCCACGGCGACTGCGATTGTCGTTGCGCGTTTCATTGCCATCTCCATAGGACGTTTGATTACGCGATCATTGCAACACGCGGGCGTAACGCGGACGTGGCGAGCTTGTAGCGCCGCGTAGCAGCCGGCGCGCTTGTTACGCTACGCTACAAATCGATGGCTCCGGAAGCGCTATAACGTCAGGCATGGAAGCGCAGGATCACATCCTCATCGTCGACGACGACGCCGAGATCCGCAGCCTCCTCGGCGACTACCTGCGCAAGAACGGCTACCGCGCCTCGGTGGCCGCCGACGGCAAGGCGATGCGGTCCGTGCTCGCTCGAGGCAAGGTCGATCTCATCGTGCTCGACTTAATGCTGCCAGGCGAGGACGGGCTCGTACTGTGCCGCGACCTGCGCGCCAAGACCGATACCCCGGTGATCATGCTCACCGCGCGCGGCGAGGAAACCGATCGCATCATCGGGCTCGAGATGGGCGCCGACGACTACCTGGGCAAGCCGTTCAGCCCGCGCGAGCTGCTCGCGCGCATCAAAAGCGTGCTGCGGCGATACCGCAGCCTGCCGCGCAGCCTGCGCGCCGACGACGCGCGCACCATCGCGTTCGCGGGCTGGCGCCTCGACATGGCGGCGCACCACCTGGTTTCGCCCGCGGGCGTAGCGACCTCGCTGAGCGGTGGCGAGTTCCAGCTGCTCAAGATCTTCCTCAGCCACCCGAACCACGTGCTCTCGCGCGACCAGCTCATGGTGCTCGCTAAAGGTCGCGAAGCCGACCCTGCCGACCGCACGATCGACATCCAGGTGAGCCGCCTGCGACACCGCCTTGACGACGATCCCGCCGATCCGAAGATCATCAAGACCGTGCGCGGCGAAGGCTACATGCTCGCCGTGGCGGTAGAGATCCAGCGCTAGCCGCATGGTCCCGCGCAGCCTCTTCGGCCGGCTGGTGCTGGTGCTGCTCGCCGGCCTCGCAGCCGCGGCGCTCGCCACCGCCTACATCAACCGCTCGGAGCGCGGCGAGCTGCTGTACCGGGCGGGCGGCATGCAACTCGCGCAGCGCATCGCTGACATCAGCAGGCTGCTCGACTCGCTTCCCGCCGGCGAGCGCCGCCGCGTGGCCGCGATCTTCAGCGCGCCGCCGCTCACGGTTTCGCTCGACCGCCCGCCGCTCGAGCCGCCGACGGACCCGGAGAATGACTTCCAGCTCGACATGTTCACGGGCGTGATCGGCTTCGCTCTGGGCGAAGGCCTGCAGGCGCGCGTGGCGCGCCCCCCGGGAGCGCGCATCCCTGCGCCCGCCCCGCCAATGATGCGGGGAGGAATGGGCCCCGGCATGCACGGCATCGGGCCGGGCAGCCCGTCTTTCGTCGTGCAGGTAGTCCTGCGCGACGGCACACGCGTCAACTTCGATTCCTACCTCTCGCCGCAGAACGTGGATACGCCGCTGCGCCTAGCGGCCACGCTCGTCATCCTGCTCGGCACCGTGGTCGCGCTCTCGGCGCTGGCGGTGCGCTGGGTAACGCGGCCGCTTTCCACGCTCGCCACCGCGGCCGAAGAGCTAGGCGAGGACATCAACCGCGCGCCGCTGCCTGTCACGGGGCCGGCTGAGGTACGCCGCGCGGCGAAAGCCTTTAACACCATGCAGAGCCGCCTCGCGCGCTTCATTGGCGACCGCACGCGGATCGTCGCAGCGATGTCGCACGATCTCAAGACGCCGCTCACGCGGTTGCGCCTGCGCACCGAGACGCTGGAGGACGAGGCACTGCAGGAGAAATTCGCGCGCGACATCGACGAGATGGAATCGATGATCGCGCAGACGCTCGACTTCATGCGCGACGCGACCAGCGCCGAGCCGGCGCAGCCCGTCAACATCATGTCGCTGCTCGAGAGCCTGCAGGCCGACTACCAGGACGCGGGGCAGGCGTTCGAAATCAAGGGGCGCGTCGCACAGCCGATCGCCGGAAAGCCGCGCGCGCTTCGCCGCTGCCTGTCGAACCTGCTCGATAACGCGTTGCGCTACGGCCGCCGCCCGAGCGTCGAGGTCGACGACCGCCCGCGCGAGCTCACGCTGCGTGTACTCGACGAAGGCCCCGGCATCCCGGAAGCCGAGCTCGAGCGCGCCTTCGACCCGTTCTATCGCGGCGAAACCTCGCGCAGCCGCGAAACCGGCGGCACCGGCCTCGGCCTGGGCATCGCGCGCAACATCGCGCGTGCTCATGGCGGCGACCTGACGCTCAGGAACCGCCGCGGCGGCGGCCTGGAGGCGACTCTTACGCTGCCGCGCGCGGCGTGAAGCCTAATCGGGCCTGTAGCGCTCCCTGAGGCGATCGAAGTAGCCCGAGTTCGGGCAGCAGGGCCTCAGGCCGTACCGGCCGTGCCACTTCATAAAGCGAATGCAGGTCGCCGTATCGGCGCAGCGCTGGCAGCGCTGGGCGGCGGCGGCGAGATCCTGGAATCCGCCGGCCTCGGCGTCGGCCAGCGAAAGGCCGCGGAAGTCGAGCATGCGGAGGAGCGGCAGCATCGGGTCCTTTCAGTCCAAGTGCACTGCCCACACGCTACGCGGCCGCAGCAGGCGAAGCTTGATCTAGCGCAAGCGCTCTTGCTTCAGTCCCGCGGCTGATTCGCTCAGCTGGCCAATTGCGCCGCCTGCAGGGCGAATCTCAGGGCGCCGCTCACGGCGAGCGCCACGCCGATCGAGATCGATACCGACATCAGCGCCTGGCGGCGGCCGACCGTCTTCATCATGACCGCGAAGGTCGACACGCACGGCACGTACAGAGTCAGAAACACGAGGAACGTGAACATCTGCACCGAACTCAGGTAGGCATCGAGCGCGAAGCCGCCAAGTGCGGTGTAGATCATCGCCAGCGACAGCTCCTTGCGCAGGATGCCGAAGACGAGCGGCACGCCGAGCACGGCCGGCAGGCCGAGCCACCCCGAAGTGAGCGGAGCGAGGACCGTGTTGATCCAGCGGTCGCCTCCCCAGTGGCCGAGCAGCCCGAGCAGCACGCTGCCCCCGATGAGCAGCGGCGTGACGATGGTGAGTATGTCTTTGGTGCGTAGCCACGTTTCCGCCGCCAAGTGTGGCCAGCGCGGCATAGCGTACGGCGGGATCTCGGGGATTTGTCCGACGCTCTCGCCGGCGAAGCGCCGTAAGATCTGACCCATCGTCGCGATCACGACCGCAGCGACGGCGAATACGGCGACCACGCCCCACACGCCGAGATACTTGCCGGCGAGCGCCAGAATGATCGCCGAGCGCGCCGAGCACGGCACGAACGTGATCAGCAACGACGCGGTGGTGCGTGCGGGGCCTTTCGTCGCCGTGCCGATCGCGGACAGCGCCGGGACGTTGCAGCCCAAGCCGAGCAGGAGAGGCAGTGCCACACCGCCGTGCAGCCCGAGCCGATGGAACACGCCGTCCACCGCGAACGCAATACGAGCCATGATGCCGGTCTGCTCGAGGAGAATGAGCAGCAAGACGAGCGGCACCATGTAAGGCACGACGATCGCCGCCAGTCCGACGAGTCCGTCGGCGACGGCACGGGCCACCACGCCCGGCAGGTTGGCCGGCCGCCAGGCGGAGACCCATTCCGCAAGCCGCGCCGTGGTTAGTGCATCGAGGCGAACGCTGACGTCGAATACGATGTAGAGCACCGCTGCAAATACGGCCGCGCTGCCGAGCAGGCCGAAGCGTGGGCTGAGAAACAGCTCGTCGAGCCAGTAGCGCCAGTCTTGCCGCTCGCGGACGCCGCCGGGGCGCGCGACGGTCTCGGCAAGCTCGGTCGCCGACACCGGATCGAACGGTGCTGGGGCCGCCCTGCGCGCCGCCTCGCAGGCGGCGGCGAAGAGCTCGCGGATGCCGTAGCCCATGGACGCGACGGTCGGCACGACGGGCACGCCGAGCCGGCGCGCGAGCGCCTTCGTACCGATGTGCAGGCCTCGTCGCCGCGCTTCGTCCATCCGGTTCATGGCGAGCACCAGCGGACGACCGAGCCGGCGCAGCTCCAGCGTGTATCCGAGGTGATGTTCAAGCGCCGTTGCGTCCAGCACTTGGATGACTACGTCGGCGGCGGGCTCCGACCCCATGGAGACCAGCACCTGGTCGAAGCCGATGTCGACGTGGCACGCGCTGGCCGGGGCCGGCCGTGCGCCAGTGCTTTGGACGACTCGGAAGATTGCGCCTGCCCCCGCACCGGGCAGGCCGACCAGCGCGATGCGCAGCCGATTGTCACCGCGGAAGAACGGCTGCCGTAGCGATACGGTCGCTTGCTTCACTCCCCAATCGTAGGGTGTGCGCCGACGTTGCCCTTCGATCTACGTCAAATGAGAATCAGTCTCTTTTCGCGAGCGCCCGCGCGCCGGGCTTGATCTGGCGCAAGGTCAGTCACCCGTGCAGGAGGTTGTACTTCTCCTGGAGTTGTTCCGGCGTCTCGTCGAAGTCCGGGTTCTTGACGATGCAATCCGACGGGCAGACTAGCTTGCATTGCGGCTCGTCCTTTGCGCCGACGCACTCGGTGCACTTGAGCGGATCGATCACATAGATCGGGTCGCCGGCCTTGATCGCTTCGTTCGGGCAGACCGGAATGCAGGCATCGCACAAAGTGCAGGCTTCGTTGATCAGGAGTGCCACGGCTGTATCCCTTTCAAGCGGCGATCCGCTCCTGGAGTTCCTTCAGTTTCCTGAACCTGAACGCTCCCCATAGCGCCGCGCCGATGGCGCCGGCATAGATGGAGTCGGCGTGGCTCACCGCGCTAAGGCCGCTGATCTTCTCGTTCACGAGCTCCTCCTGCAGCGCGGCGAGCAGGCCCTCGTCCAGCGCGAGGCCGCCGGTGAGGAGCACCGTGCCCTTGGTGATACCCGTGACCTTCAGCAGCTTCACCAGGCGCGAGGCCATCGAGATGTGGATGCCCTTCAGGATATCCGGCGTCGCGATGCCGCGCGACACCATGTTGATGACGTCGGTCTCGGCGAGCACGGCGCAGATCGAGCTCACCTTCTCCGGATTTTTTGAGGTCTTCGAAAGAGGCCCGATCTCCTCGACCGCGACCCCGAGGTAGCGCGCGATGTTCTCGAGGAACTGCCCCGAGCCCGAAGCACACTGGCTCGTCATCTTGTAGGAGAGCACCTTGCCGCGCGCGTCGATATAGATGGCGCGGCCGTTGAGCGCCCCGATGTCCACCACCGCGCGCGCTTCCGGATTGAGGAACACGCCGCCTCTCGCATGCGTAGTCATGGAGTAGAAGTGCCCGGTGGCGAACTTGACGTTCTCGCCTTCGCCGGTGGTGGCGACGTAGGCGATGTCCTTCTCATGCAAATTGCTTTCCTTCAAAACCTCGTCGAAGCTGTGGCGTGCGAGCTCGAACGGGTCGCGCCGG
>DASTPE010000013.1:0-9376 GCA_035762345.1 Burkholderiales bacterium | reverse complement strand
GCAGCACTTTCTCCAGGTGCAGCGGACCGGGTGGACGGCCGAAGAGGCCGCGGCTGAAGCTCACCGTCGCCCACACCGTCTCGAACGTGTCGGTGGTCAACTCCTGCGGCACGAGGCCAATCTTGGAGCGCGTAATGCGGTAGTCGCGCACGATGTCGTGACCGTCGATGTGCACGCTGCCGGAGCTCGACGTGACGATGCCGCAGACGATGTTGATGAGCGTGGTTTTGCCGGCGCCGTTCGGACCAAGGAGCGCGAAGATCTCGCGGTCCCGGATCTCGAGGCTCACGTCCTTCAGCGCCTGCAGCCCCGTGGCGTAGGTCTTGGTGAGATGCGAGATCTCGATCACCGGCTGCACATCCTCAATACTATGGCGCCGTCTTTTCCGCGGCGAGCGCCGGCAGCGCGAGGTTGAGAACCGTGAGGTCCATCGAGTACAGCATGCAGGGCAGGGCGATGACGCCGAGCCCGATCCATTCGCGGCGCGTGGCCTTCGCTGCAGCGGGCGTGTCCATGCTCTATGGTCGATTCGCCGAGCGCAAATTGACGCCGCAAGTGTGCCGCTGCCGCCGCGGGTGCGTTTCAGATGAAACTTAGGAGATCGAGATCTCGACCTTGTCGGGGTAGAACGCGAGCAGCTCCTTGATGACCTCGACGTCGTCGTAAGGCTGCTCGTAGCTCCAGACGGCATTTTCCGGCCCGTCCTTTAAGGAGAAGTACGATGCGTCGCCTTTGAACGGGCAGTGCGTGCGATGGCTCGTGCGCACCAAGCGGTTCATCTTCACATCCTTGCGGGGAAGGTAGTAGACGATCGGGGCGCCCTTCATGGTCTCCTCGAACGCGATTGCCTCGACCGTGTCCGCGATCACCTCGTCCTTGAGCATCACGCGCACTCGTACGCCCGCCGGTCGCGTCGCTATGCGGTGACCCGGATACTTGCGGAAGCCGGGAGCGGGATTGGCCAACCTAAAGGTGCCGGGTCTCGGCCGGCGCCGCCTTGAAGTCGTCGTGCAGCATGTCCATGAACGTTACCGGCGCTTCTGCGAGATCAGGAGGCGCGACGCCGTCGAGGCAGTTCACGCGCACCGCATACATGCGATTGCCTTGCGGGTCGGTGCCGTGGGCGAACGAGCGCACGCCGCAGCGTGTGCAGAACACGTGATGGATCGATTTGCTGCCGAACTGGTAGTCGCGCAGGCTCGATTCGCCGGCGAGCAGGCGGAAGTCGTCTGCCGGGATGAACGCCATCCACGCCCGCGTCTTGAAGCAGATCGAGCAGTTGCACTTCATGGTGCCCGCGGCGAGGTCGATGTCGGCCGCGTAGCGCACCGCGCCGCAGTGGCAGCTACCCTGGTAGCTGCGCTTCATCGGGCCTTGGCTTTCCACAGGCCCATCATGCGGCCCTCGGGATCGGTGAAGAGCGAGAACTTGCCCATGCCGGGCACCTTCTGCTCCTCGATGTGGATCTTGCCGCCGGCGGCGACGATTTGCTTTCGGTACTTCGCCAGGTCGTCGACCAGGATGTAGAAGAGCATGTTGCCCGGCCACGGCCCCTCGCGTTCGGGCTTAACGATGCCGCCGTTGATACCGCGCATCTCGCCCTGCGCGCCGGTCTCCACAATGCGGTAGTTGAGCTCCGGACGATGCTGCACCTTCCAGTCAAAGATCTTGGCGTAGAAATCCGACACCTTCGCCGGGTCCTTCGACATCAGTTCCCAATGCACTACGGGGTTGCCCATCATGGTCTCCTTCAAAGATCGACGATGACCTTGAAGCCGCCCCAGAACATGCGCTTGCCGTCGAAAGGCAGCTTCTTCGGGTCCATCATCGGCGTGATGCGGCTGTCCTTCATCACCTTCTTGTTCACGCGGTCGCGGTGCTTGCGGTTGCGGTAGACGATCCACGAAAACCAGACTACCTCGCCCGGCTTGAGCTTTACCGCCTGCGGAAACGACGTGTGCTTGCCGGGCTTCACGTCATCGGCGACGCACTCCTTGTAGTCAAGCGCACCGTACTCGCGCCACACCTTGCCCGCCTTGGTCGCCATGCGTCGGTAGGCCCGCAGGTTTCTCTTGGGTACCGGCAAAATGAAGCCGTCAACGTAGGCCATGTCATTCCTCCGTAGCTAGATGTTCTGGATCACGGCGAGGATGTTGCCCTCGCTGTCCTTGAACCATGCGGCCCTCGCTCCACCGCCGGTATAAATGCTGTTCTCGCCCTTCATGCCCGGCATGTCGTACTCCTCGAACTTCACGCCGCGCTTTTTCAGCTCGGCGACCTCGCGCTCGATGTCCTCTACCTGCCAGAACGCCTGGCTCGCGCGCGAGCTACCGGCGTTCGGCGTGGGGTACAGGAAGCACGCCGTGCCCTTGCCGAACTCGTAGACGACTCCATCGGCGACTCGCTGTCCCGCCTTGAAGCCGAGCTTCTCCTCGTAGAACTTGCGCGCGCGGTCGACGTCCCGCGCCGGGATATAGGCGTAAAGCGGAGATTCCTGCAGCATGTGTCCTCCTCGGCCAGGATTTCAGTGGAAGCGCCTCAAGCAATAGTCGCGCCGGCTGCGCGGAATTCGACAATCGCCGTAAGGCCCTGACGCTTAAGCCGAAAGGAAAACCCGAAGCTTCTCCAGCGAGGCAGTCCAGCCCTCGGTCTTGGAAACCCGGGTCAGACCGCGTCAGACCCCGATTTCAGTACCCGGCGTCGATGTCGACCAGGTTGAGCGGCGGTTGGCCGCGGCGCAGGCGCTCGACGTTCTCGACGATCTGCGGGATCGCGGTGCGCGGCTCGGTGAGCGCGGCAGTGTGCGGCGTGATCGTGATCGCGGGATGGCGCCACAGCGGGTGCTCGGGCGGGAGCGGCTCGTGCTCGAATACGTCGAGGTAGGCGTGGGCAAGATGGCCCGAGTCGAGCACCTTGATCAGATCTTCGGCGACGAGGTGGCCGCCGCGCGCGACGTTGATCACGGCGCCGCCGAGCTTGATCTTGCGCAGCGTTCTGAAGTTCAGGATCCCCTGCGTGTGCGCGGTAAGCGGCAGCAGGCAGACGACGACGTCGCTTCGCTCGAGCAGCGCATCGAGGTCAGTGAGGCAGGTGACGCCGGCGAGCTCCTTCGGCCGGCGGGTCCATCCGACGACGTTGAAGCCGAGCGCGGCGAGCTTGTGCGCGACGTCGCTGCCGAGCTCGCCCAGGCCGAGCAGCCCGACGCTGCGGTCGGAGGCGAGGTACTGATTGAGGCGGTGCCAGCGTCGCGCCTGCTGCTGCACGCGGTACACATAGTGGTGATGGTGCCAGTCGAGGACGTGCGCGAGCACCGTCTCGGACATCGCCGCCACCATGCCCGGGTCCACCAGGCGCGCGAGCGGCACGCCCTTCGGAAACGCGGGATCCGCCAGCAGCCGCTCCACTCCCATCCACAGCGACTGCACGAGCTTGAGGCGCTTGAGCGGCTGGAAGGTGCCCGGCGGCGGAGTCGCGACCAGCGCGACATCGGTGCCCGGTACAGGATCGCTGAAAAAACGATCGTCGGGCAGCGCATGGCGCAAACGCGGCAGCCAGACCGCCGGGTCTTCGGTCTGCGAGGCGAAGAGGATGTTCAGTTTTCTGCCTTGAAGCCCGACGCCTTGATCACCGGGCCCCAGTGGTCGTAGTCGCGCTTCATGATAGAGGCGAGCTCGCGTGGACCGAGGCCGGTCGGCTCGACGCCGAGGCTCTCGAGCCGGCTGCGCACGGTCGCCGCGTGCATCGCATCGACCGCCGCCGCGGAAAGGCGCGCCACGATCGCGCCGGGGGTGGCGGCGGGCGCGAAGAGGCCGTACCAGCCGGTGCCCTCGATCTCGTAGCCCGCTTCGCGGAACGTCGGCACATCGGGAAACGCGGGCGAGCGCTTCGCACCCGTCGTGGCGAGGATGCGCGCTCTGCCGGCGCGGGCGAGGGCGCCGATGTCCGCCGCGAGCGTGGTCGCAGCGGCTATCTCTCCTGCTGCGAGCGCCTGCAAAACCTGCGCGGTTCCTTTGTAGGGCACGTGGGTCATCGTGATGTCCGCGGCGCGCGCGAACATCACGCCGAAGAAGTGCGGGATGCTCCCCGCCGCGGCCGAGGCGTAGTAGCCCGCGTTCGGGTCCTTCTTCACCAACGAGACGTAATCGGCGAGGGTGGTCGCCTGCAGCTTCGCGCTGACGCCGAGCGCGAGCTGAAAGTTTGCCAGGTGCGCGACCGGCTCGAAGTCGCTGAACGGGTCGTAGCGCAGCTTGGCATACGAGTGCGGATAGATGGACATCGTCGCGACCGGGGTCATGAGGAGCGTCTGGCCATCTGGCGCGGCGCTCTTCACTGCCTCGTTCGCGATCTGGCCGCCCGCGCCGGTTCGGTTCTCGACGATCACGGCCTGGCCGAGCGCCGTGCGCATCTGGTCCGCGAGCAGGCGTGTAAGAAGATCGCTCGACGCGCCGGCGGGGAAGCCGAGCACGATGCGGATGGTGCCTTCCTGCGCCGCGTCGGGCTGCGAAACACCCAGGCAACAGGCGAGGAGCACCGCGCGCCACATGCGCGCGATGGTAGCATCGCCGCCAGAGGATGAGACCCCCCTTCCGCGCGGACCACGTCGGCAGCCTGCTTCGTCCCCTGGGGCTGAACCCCGCGAACCTCAAGGAGAAAATCCGCGAAGTGGTGGCGAAGCAGGAGGCGATCGGCCTGCAGTCCATCACCGACGGGGAGTTCAGCCGCAAATGGTGGCACCTCGATTTCCTGTCTCAGCTCGACGGTGTCACGGTCACTCAGAACCCGGGGCCGAAATTCGGCGGCACCGAGGAGCAGCCGCCGATCCCGAAAGTCACCGGCAAGCTGCGCTATTCGAAGCCCGTCATGGTCGAGGATTTTGCGTTCCTTAAGTCGGTGACAAGCCGGACCGCCAAGTTCACCATCCCCTCGCCGTCAATGCTGCATCTTCGCGCCGGGCGGGCCGGCGTTGCGTACGAAGACATGGAGGAATTCTGGAGCGACGCCGCCGCGGCGTACCGCTCCGCAATCGCGGCGTTCGCCAACGCCGGCTGCGCGTACCTGCAGCTCGACGACGTCTCCTTCGCCTACCTCTGCGACCCGAAAATCCGCGACGCGTGCCGCCGGAACGGCGACGATCCGGAAGGATTGCCGGCCACTTATGCCAGCACCATCAGAAAGGTCGTTGAAGCGAGACCTTCGGGCATGACCATCACCATGCATACCTGCCGCGGCAACTTCAAGAGCGCTTGGGTAGCCGAGGGCGGCTACGAGCCGGTCGCGGAACAGATGTTCTCGAGCGGCGTCGACGGTTTTTTCATGGAATTCGACACCGAGCGCGCCGGCGGCTTCGAGCCGCTGCGCTTCGTGCCGAAGGGGAAGAAAGTCGTGCTCGGGCTCGTCTCGAGCAAGACAGGCAAGCTGGAAGACAAGGACTTTCTTAAGCGTCAGGTCGCCGCGGCGGCCAGGTTCGTGCCGATCGAGAATCTGTGCCTGTCGCCGCAGTGCGGATTTTCGAGCACGCACCATGGCAACCGGCTCACGGAGGCCGAGCAGTGGCGCAAGCTCGAGCGTGTGGTCGAGGTCGCGAAGGAGGTGTGGGCATGAACGAGAAAGAAATCCTGGGACTGGAAGACAAGCGCTTCGCCGCGATGGTGGCGCGCGACTTTACCGCGCTGGAAAAGACGGTGCACGACGAGCTGCTCTATACGCACTCCTCGGGGCTGACCGATACCAAGGCGAGCTGGCTCGAATCGATGACGTCCGGCAAGGTGAAGTACAAGAGCGCGAGCTGCAGCGAGCGCCAGGTGCGCTTTTTCGGCGAGGTGGCGCTGGTGCGCGGCAAGGCGTCGATCGAGGCGGAGATCAACGGCGAGCCGCGCTCGCTCAAGCTGCTCTTCCTGAATGCCTGGGTACGCACTCCGCAGGGCTGGAAGTTCGCCGCCTGGCAGTCCTGCCCGCAGCCTGCGTGACAGAGTTCAAGGGTCGCCGCGAGGACGACCGCTTGCTCACCGGGCAGGGAAAGTACACCGCGGACTGGAACCTTCCGGGACAGCTCTATGGCTGCTTCCTGCGTTCGGACCGCGCTCACGCCGAACTATTGAGCTTAGAGAAAGACTTTGCGCTTTCTCTTCCTGGCGTGAAAGCCATATTCACGGGAGAAGACACGGCCGATTTCAAGACGCCGCCGCCGATGGTGACTTATCCCGGCCGGGGCGGCGCGATGATCAGGGTGCCGCACCTCGATGTCCTGGCGCGCGGGCGCGTGCGCTACGTCGGACAGGAGATCGCGCTAGTAGTGGCGACTTCGCCCGCAGCGGCGCAGGACGCGGCCGAAGCGATCGAGGTCGAGTACCGCGATCTGCCCTCAGTGGTCGACGCCGAAGCTGCGCTCGCGCCCGGTGCACCGCAGCTTCACGACGATATTCCCGGCAACCTCGCCTTCGACTATGAGTACGGCGACGAGAAGGCCGCGGACGAGGCGTTCGCGCGCGCAGCGCATGTCACGCGCGTCGAGCTCGCGTCGACGCGCGTCTCGGGCACGCCGATGGAGCCGAAGGCCTGCGTCGCCGCGTACGACGCGGCAAGCGGCAGCTTCGACGTCTATGCGCCCTCGCAGGGCATGGCGATGATGCTGCCGAATTTCGTCGCGATCACCGGAACTCCCGCGGAGCGCATCCGCATCCACGCTCAGGACGTCGGCGGCGGCTTCGGCATCCGCTCGCAGGCCTATCCGGAGTACTGCGCGCTGATGCTCGCGGCGAAGCGGCTGGGAAAGCCGGTGAAATGGGTGGGCTCACGCTTCGAGACGATCGTGGGCGATCATCACGGACGGGCCGCTCGGCTCGCGGGCGAGCTCGCGCTGGATCGCGAGGGACGTTTTCTTGGCTTGAAAACAAAATGGATCGTCAACGCGGGCGCGTTCCTTTCCCAGCCCGGACCACTCATCAACACACGCAACCCGGCGACGCACGCGATCAACGTCTACCGCATCCCGGCGCTCTACGGCCGGCATCTCCTCGTTCTCACCAACACCACCTCCACAACCGCGTACCGCGGCGCCGGCCGGCCGAACGTCGCATACCTCGTCGAGCGCCTCGTCGACGAGGCGGCGCGCGAGCTTGGCGTCGATCGCGCCGAGATCCGTCGGCGCAACTTCATCCCGCGGCACGCCTACCCGTACAAGACGCCTTCAGGCTCGACCTACGACAGCGGCGACCCGGCGGGCGAGCTCGATGAAGCTCTCGAAAAGTCCGATTGGAACAGCTTTGAAGAGCGACGGCGTTTCTCCGCTTCGCGTGGAAAGCTGCGCGGCATCGGCTGCGCGGTGTTCTGCGAGCCGTCGGGGGCGGGCGCGGCTCCCAAGGAAGAGGCGGTGATCAAGTTCGGCGAGTCGGGCAACGCGACCCTGCATGTGCTCGCCGGCCCTTCGGGACAGGGGCATGAAACAGTGTTGCCCGAAGTGGTCGGCGAAATTCTTGGATTAGACGCAAACCAGATCGAACTTAGAGCGAGCGATCCTTCCGGCCCTGCGCTCGTCGGCGGCGGCACGGTGGGCTCCCGCACCATGATGTCGCACGGCGGTGCGCTCGCGGCCACAGCCAAAGAGGTCATCAAGAAAGGGACGGAACTCGCCGCGCAAGCGCTGGAGGTCGGCCCGCACGACGTGCAGTTCGAAAAAGGAAAATACCGCGTCAAAGGCACGGATCTCTCGATCACGTTCGCCGAAGTGGCGCGCCGCCATGGTCCGAAGCTCGACACGCGCGCGAGCATTCCCACGCCAACCGCGTTTCCCGGCGGCGCGCATGTGGCGGAGGTCGAGATCGACCGCGATACGGGCGAGGTGCAAGTGCTGCGCTATGTCGCGGTCGATGACTGCGGCCGCGTGCTAAACCATGTGCTGCTCGACGGCCAGCTGCACGGTGGCATCGTTCAAGGACTCGGTCAGGCGCTCGTCGAGCATTGCATCTACGACGAAGCGAGCGGGCAACTCCTCACCGGTTCGTTCATGGACTACGCGATGCCGCGGTCCGACATACTGACGCGGGTGGAGCTTTACGACCACTCGGTGCCATCACCGTCTAACCCGCTCGGCGTGAAGGGCGCGGGCGAGGCTGGGACGACCGGCGCGCTGCCGGCGGTCGCGAATGCCGTCATCGACGCTCTGCGTCCGCTCGGCATCGATCGCCTGGATTTCCCTTTTTCCCCGGCCCGCGTGTGGTCGGCAATGCAAGGTCTTAAACTGACGCGATGAACCGCTACGGCATAGGACAAGCTATCAGGCGCGTGGAGGATCAGCGCTTCCTTACCGGTCGCTCGCGCTACGTCGACGATATCCAGCTTCCGCACATGCTGCATGGGGCGGTGGTCATGTCACCGCATGCGCATGCACTCATAAAGAGCATAGACGCGAGCAAAGCTCTCGATACTCCGGGCGTGCACCTCGTGCTCACCGGCGAGGATGCGAAGAAGGAGGGCCTGGGCGGCATCCCGCCGCTCTTCATGCCCGAGGATATGGGCGGGCCGAAGGGCTATCGCACCTTCCGGCCGCTCCTCGAGCCCGCGAAGGCACGCTACGTCGGCGATCGCATCGCCTTCGTGATTGCCGAAACGCCGGAGCTCGCGCGCATCGCCGCCGAGACGGTCGAGGTCGACTACGAGCCGCTGCCGGCGGCGGTGAGCGTCGAGGACGCGGCGAAGGAAGGCGCGCCCAAGGTGTGGGACGACAACACCATGGGCAACCTCGCGTTTCCGCTCATGATGGGGAACAAGGAGGCGACGGAGGCGGCGTTTGCGAAAGCGAAGCACACGGTTTCCCTACGGCTCTACAACAACCGCATCGCGGCAAACACCATGGAGCCGCGCGCGGCCATCGGCGATTTCGCGAACGATTCCTTTACGCTCCATACGAGTTCGCAGAACCCCCACGGTGCGCGCTCGATCCTTGCCAACGCGATTTTCAGGATCCCGGAAACGAAGCTCAGGGTGATCTCGCCTGATGTCGGCGGCGGCTTCGGCATGAAGGGCGACGTGTACCCGGAAGACGGGCTCGTGCTCTGGGCATCGCGGCGCCTGGGACGGCCGGTGAAATGGGTCGCCACACGTACCGAATCGCTGCTTGGCGACAACCACGGCCGCGACCAGCTGATCAGCGCCGAGATGGCGCTCGACGAGAACGGCAAGATCCTCGCCATCCGTGCCCAGGCGCTGCACGCCGTGGGGGCGTACGTCACCAACGCCGGCGTTGTGCCGGTGCTCTGCGGACTGCGCAATATCCCGAACGTTTACGTGGTGCCGGCGATGCTGGTGGCGGCGAAGGCGACTTTCACCCACACCACGCCGCTTGGGCCCTACCGGGGCGCCGGCCGCCCGGAAGCGTCGT
>DASTPE010000012.1:0-14346 GCA_035762345.1 Burkholderiales bacterium | reverse complement strand
GCAAGCCCCACAAGGTCGCCTTGGTCGCTTGCATGCGCAAGATGCTTACCATCCTCAACGCCATGGTTCGAGAAAGCACCCCCTGGACCCCCGAAACAAAATCCGTTTAAGAGATCCCCTTACAAAACACGGTTGCTTTTCCTAGTCGCGCATGCGCCGCAGCTTGAAGGCGGGCACCGGCTGCAAGAAGCCGCGCAGCGTGAGCGCGCCGATGAACTCCGTTTCGGCGATGTGGACGATGTCCTGCTCGGTCTGCAGGTCGAGGACGATCTCGCCGGCGTGCGCTGCGCCGCAGAGCCGCGCGGCGAGGTTGGGCACGTTGCCGATCGCGGCGTATTCCCAGCGCTGCTCGAAGCCGATTATGCCGAGCGTCGTGTCGCCCTGCGCGATGCCGATGCCCAGGCCCACATCATGGCCGAGCCTGGCCCACGCGTCGGCGATGGGGTTGAACGCGCGCTGCAGCGCGAGCGCCATGCGGACCGCGCGCTCGGCCGGGTTGTCGACCTCGATCGGGTCGTTGAAGAAGATCATCACCCCGTCGCCGGCGAAGTGCTCCAGGGTACCGCCGAACTCATCGACCGTGCGCCCAAGCGTCGCGTGATAGGCGCGCAGGAGCTCGAGCACCTCGTCGGGGTCGGCACGGTCGGTGAACGAGGTAAAGCCGCGCAGGTCGAGGAACACCGCGGTGATCTCGCGCCGATGCGGCTCGAGCAGCTCCTCGCCGCCCGCGACGATGGCCTCGGCCACGGCGCGCGAGAAGAACCGCTTCATGCGCGACAGGCGCTCGAGCTGCGCGACCTGGTCGCGCACGCGCTGCTCGAGTCGCGTGTTGAGCTGCTTGATCTCATCCTGCAGCGCCTTGATCTGCAGCAGGCGCTTCACGCGGCCGAAGAGCTCCGCCCAGTTGACCGGCTTGGCGAGGAAGTCGTCGGCGCCCGCCTCGATGCCCTTGATGCGCTCGCTTTGCTCGGCGGAGGTGACGAGGATGACCGGCAAGAGCGCGGTGGCGGTGTTCGCCCGCAGGCGCCGGCAGAGCTCATAGCCGTCCACGCCCGGCATCAGGATGTCCGAGATCACGAGATCGGGACCCTTGGTGTGCACGAGCTCGAGCGCTTCCTGGCCGCCGAGCGCGAGCTCGACCTCGTAGCCGAGGTTGCGAAGCAGCCCCGAGATCATCTCCGCGTTAGTGCGCTGGTCGTCGACGACCAGGATGTGCGCGGCCATGCCTATCGAGCCCTATTGGAAAACGATCACGCCGCGGGCGTTCTTCGCTGCCTGCAGGTCGGCGAAGGCCTGCGGCGCCTGGTCGATCGAGTAGCGCTGCGTGATCAGCTCTTCGAGCTTGAGCCGCCCAGCCATGTAGAGCGAGAGCATGCGCGGAAAGTCGACGCGCGGCACGCACGAGCCGAAGTAACTTCCGGTCAGCGTCTTTTCCTCGAAGGGCAGCGTCATCGTGCGCACCGATGTGGAGTCGGTGGGCTTCGCCACCCCGACCACGACCGCAAGCCCGCCGCGGCGGATGGCGCGGTAGGCGGCGCCCGCGAGCTCGCCCGAGCCCACGCATTCGAACGCATAGTCCGGTCCGCCGCCGGTCATTTTCTTCAAGACCTTGGTGGGGTCTTCCGTAAAAAGAATCGTATCGGTCGCCCCGAAGTTCTTCGCCATATCGAGTTTCGCTTGCAGCGTGTCGATAGCGATGATGCGCTCGGCGCCGGCGATGCGCGCGCCCTGCACGACCGACAGGCCGACCCCGCCGCAGCCGAACACCGCCACGGAGGAGCCGGGCTCGACTTTCGCGGTGTTGAAGACAGCGCCCACGCCGGTGGTCACGCCGCAGCCGACGAGCGCCGCGCAGTCGAGCGGGATCTTCGGATCGATACGGATCAGGTTCTCGGCCGACACGGTAGCGTATTGCGCCATCGCGCCGCAGCCCGAAAAGATGTTGAGCGCCTCCCCGCGCGCGTCGCGCACCCGCGGCGTCCCCTCGAGCGGCGTGGTGAGCGCCTTCGCCTGCTCGAGGCACAGCACCGGGCGCCCGGCGACGCAGAAGCGGCACTTGCCGCACATGTAGATGAACGAAAAGATGACGTGGTCGCCCTTGGCGAGCCCGCTCACCTCCTCGCCCACTTCCTCCACCACGCCCGCGCCTTCATGGCCGAGCACGAGCGGCAGCGGCAACGCGATCGTGCCGGTAACCGCGGAGAGATCCGAGTGGCACACGCCGCAGGCGCCGAGCCTGACGGTCGCCTCGCCGCGCTTGGGCGGATCGACCGCGATCGTCTCGACAATGACGGGCTTGTTGTGTTCGCGGCACAAGACCGCTTTGGCGTCCCGGGGCACGCGCGGAGTATAGCTAGAATATCGCCATGCTCTCGAAAGATCGCTTCTTTATCGGCGGCGCGTGGGTCGCGCCTTCCAGCAAGCAGACCATCGACGTCTATAACGCCGGCAACGGCGAGAAGCTCGGAAAAGTGCCGCTCGGCGAGGAGAAGGACATCGACGCCGCGGTCGGCGCGGCGCGCGCCGCATTCGACGGATGGAGCGGCGGCTCGGCCGAGTGGCGCTCCGGGTTCCTCGAGAAGATTTCCGCCGGCCTGAAAGCGCGCGGCGAAGAGCTGGCGCGGCTCATCGCGCAAGAAGTCGGCATGCCGCTCAAGCTCTCGGCGCGCATCCAGGTCGGACTGCCGATTGGCAACTTCGCCAACTATGCGAAGCTGGCGAAAGAATTTTCTTTTGAACAAAAGGTCGGTAATTCGCTCGTGGTGCGGGAGCCGGTCGGCGTGGTGGGCGCGATTACGCCGTGGAACTATCCGCTGCACCAGATCACGCTCAAGGTCGCGCCCGCGCTCGCCGCCGGCTGCACGGTGGTGCTCAAGCCCTCCGAGGTCGCACCGCTGAACGCCTTCGTGCTCGCCGAGGTAATCGAGACTGCGGGCCTGCCCAAGGGCGTGTTCAACCTCGTCACCGGTACCGGGCCGAAAGCGGGCGAAGCGCTCGTAAGACATCCCGGCGTGGACATGATCTCGTTCACCGGCTCGACGCGCGCGGGCAAGCGGATCTCCGAGCTTGCCGCGCAATCGGTAAAAAGGACCGCGCTTGAGCTGGGCGGGAAAAGCGCCTCGGTGCTTCTCGAGGACGCCGATCTTGCGACTGCAGTGAAGAGCACGCTGAACGGCTGCTACCTCAACTCCGGCCAGACCTGCACCGCGCTCACGCGAATGCTCGTTCCCCAGGCGAAGTATGAGGAAGCGGCGAAGCTCGCGGCCGATCTGGCCAAGAGCTTTACGGTGGGTGATCCGCTGGCGGAATCGACCCGGCTCGGACCCCTCACCTCGCTCGCGCAACTCGAGCGCGTGCGCGGTTACATCAAGAAGGGCGTCGAAGAAGGCGCCGAGCTGCTTGCCGGCGGCGCCGAGCCGCCGGAAGGCGCGCCTGCGGGTGGGTACTACGTCCGGCCGACGGTTTTCGGTAAAGTCGACAACGCCATGACGATTGCCCGGGAGGAGATCTTCGGGCCGGTGCTCTCCATCATCCCGTACAAGGACGAGGAGGACGCGATCCGTATCGCGAACGACAGCCCCTACGGCCTCGCGGGCGCGGTATGGTCCAAGGACGAAGCGCACGCCCAGCGCGTGGCGCGACGCATCCGCGCGGGCCAGGTGGATGTGAACGGCGGCGCCTTCAACATCAACGCGCCTTTCGGCGGCTTCAAGCAGTCGGGCCACGGGCGTGAAGCGGGCGTGTACGGCCTCGAGGAATTTCTCGAATATAAGTCCCTGCAACTGAAGGGATGAGACTCCTGCGCCTCGCCACGGGGCTGGTGATCGCCAGCTTCGTGATCGGGCATTTCTCCAACCATGCGCTCGGCATGGTGTCCATCGAAGCGATGGACCGCGTGCGGTTCATGCTCGCCTCATGGTGGCGCAGCCCGATGGGAACGTTGCTCCTGTATGGCTCGTTGCTCACCCATTTTCTCTTGGCGTTGGCAAGCCTCTACCGCCGCAGCACGCTGCGCATGCCGCTCTGGGAGGCGGCGCAGCTCGCGCTCGGGCTCGCGATCCCGCCGCTTCTCATCTCCCACATCGTCGGCACGCGCCTCAGCTGGACGCTGCTTGACCACCACATCGACTACGAGCGCGTCGTCGGCCTGCTCTGGTCGAGCGAATGGTCCGCGATCCGCCAGTCGCTCCTCTTGCTCATCGTCTGGGCACACCTGTCCTTTGGGCTGCACTACTGGCTGCGCGTGCGCTCGTGGTACCGCGACCTGCAGCCGCTCGCGTTCGCGATCGCGCTGCTCCTGCCCGCGCTCGCGCTCTCCGGCTTCGCGAGCGCCGGGTTCTACCTCTGGCCGAGCATCGAGAACGTCGGGGGCATGCAGAAGTACAACCTCGACCTCGCCGGCATGAGCGACAAGGACCGCGCGCTGATGGCCAACTGGCGCATCGGCCTCGAATGGGGGTTCTGGATCCTGCTCGGGGGCACCCTGCTCGCGCGCTGGCTGCGCACGCGTATCGGGGCCACCTACCGTGTGCGCCACGTCTCGGGTCGCCTGATTACCGCGCCGGTGGGGCGCTCGATCCTCGAGGCGATCCGCGACGAAGGATTGCCGCATGCCTCGGTGTGCGGCGGCCGCGCGCGCTGCACCACTTGCCGCGTGCGCGTGAGCGAAGGGCTCGCCCAGCTCCCGCCGCCGGGACGCCTGGAAAAGCAGGCGCTCGCGCGGATCGACGCTCCGCCCAACGTGCGCCTCGCCTGCCAGACGCGCCCCACGCGCGACGTCGCAGTGACGCCGCTCCTTCCGCCCCATGTCGGACCCGCAGGCGCGCGCGAGGCGCGCAGCGGCGAGCAGGGACGCGAGCGCGCGATCGTCGCGATGTTCGTCGACCTGCGCGACTCCACGCGCCTGGGCGAGGCCCGCCTGCCCTATGACGTCGTCTTCATCATGAACCAGTTCTTCGCCGAGATGAACGCGGCGCTGCGCGCTACCGGGGGCTACTACGCCCAGTTCCGCGGCGACGGGCTGCTCGCCCTCTACGGCCTGGAAGCTCCGCTGGATGCTGCTTGCCGCGCCGCGATCGAAGGCGCGGCCGAAATGCAGAACCGCATCGAGCGCCTGAACCGGAGCCTCGCTGCCGACCTCGAGGAGCCGCTGCGTATCGGCATCGGGATCCACGCCGGCGTCGCGATCGTCGGCACCATGGGCCCGCCCGAGGCGCCGATCTACTCCGCGATCGGCGACATGGTCAACACCGCCGCGCGCCTCGAAGGCATGACCAAGGCCTACCAGTGCGTGCTGGTGATCTCTGCTGAGGCACTGCAGCAAGCGGGGATCGACGCCAAGAATTCAGCGCCGCATCAAGTCCGTGTGCGCGGCAGGAACGAGCGGCTCGCGGTTTATGCGGTGTCCGATCCCCGAACCCTTATCCAGGGCCAGGCCACCGCTTCCTAGCGCGTTCAGGTCTTCAGGACTTCGGGCCGATCGTGCGCGAGAGCTGAGCGGTCGTGTTGGCGAGCCGGCCGGCGAGCACGCGGATAAGCTCGAGCGCGGCATCGGGGTTCTCGCGGATGATCTTGGTAAAGAGCTCCTTGGAGATCCTCAGCGTCTCGAGCCGGGTAACCGCCTTGGCGGTCGCGGTACGCGGCACGTCGCCAAAGATGGCGATCTCGCCGATGATTTCGTTGCGGCCGACCATGTTGACCACGATCGGGCCCGAGGAGCTCGGCACGCTGATCTCGACCTTGCCCTCGATCACGATATAGGCGGCGTCGCCCATGTCGCCCGCCTTGAACATCACCTGGCCGGCGTTGTAGGTCAGCCGCTCGGCGCTGAAACACAGAAGCTTCTGCATCGCCGGCTGGATCCGCGCGAAGATCGGAAACTGCCTGATCAGCTCGACTTCCTGTTCGAGGCTCATCCGGTTTTCCTTTTCAGCTCTGCGAACGCGCCGCTTTCCACCAGGCGCCCGCGCTCCATCACCAGCACCACCGCAAAGCGATCCCCGTACTCCGGCCGCGACAGCACCCAGGCCACCGCCTGGCCCTTGCGCTCGTTCAGCACGCCGTCCAGCACGCGCAGCTGCGACGCAGGGTCGAGCACCGCCGCGGCCTGATCGAACACGAGCAGCACCGGGCGCTTGAGCAGCGCCCGCACCATTGCGACCTTCTGGCGGTCCGAAGCCGCCAGGCGCGCGCCGCCGACACCGACCTGGAAGTCGAGGCCATTGCGAACGACGATCGGCCGCATGTCGAGATCGTCGAGGAGCTCGCGTACCAGCCCGGTAATACGCCCTGCCGCCCCGGCCTGCCCGGTCACGATCTTGCCGAACAGGATGTTGTCCTGGAGGCTCGCTGCGCTGTTGTAGCGCGCCGGATCGAAGAATTCCACCGCGCCGGCAAGCTCGCGCGGCAGGCTTGCGGCGAAGTGCCGCCGTGCTTCGATCACCCGTGCCTCGAAGCTCTCGTCGATGAGACCCAGGCGGTGACGGGCGGCGATCAGCTTGAAGGGAAGCGCCAGCAGCGCCCGGCTTTCCGCCTCCGGCAGCTCCTTAAGCCCGACCTCCGCCACGTGCTTGAGGATGGCGTCAACCTGCGGCAAGTCGTCCTGGCTGATGAAGCTGTACTGGGCGAAGAACTCATGCCCCGGCGGCAGCCCGCTGAACAGCTCGACCATCGTCTCCGCCACCTTGTGGCCGGTACGGATCAGCAGCTCGTGCAAGCCGGTGTCGCGCAGGACCTGGCGCACGTAGCGGTTGCCGGCAAGATTGTCGATGTCAAACACCCGTCCGACCGGCGTGCCGAAGAGCAGGTTTTCGGCGAGCGTAGCGTTGCGGTTGTATTCGTTCGGGTCCCAGTGCTCGACCCAGTCCCGGATGCCCAGGCTCTCGAGGCGCTCGTGCATGTGCCGGCGCGCATCGAGCACCTGCGCGGCGATCTCTCCCCCTTCGCGCGCGCGAGTGCGCAGGCCGAGCTCGAACACGACCTCCTGGAGGTCCACGGTGCCCAAGAGCTCGATGATGCGGCTCTCGATCTCCTCTGGCCCGGAGCAGCCGGCGCACTCGTAGTCGATCCAGTCCGCCTCCGCGTCGAGCGCGGAATTGCCGGTGCGCTCGGCCTCGCGCGCCTCGAAATCGTGCTCGGCCTTCGCCTTTCCCTCGTAGAGGCGTTCGCGCACCGGGCGGTGCTTGAGGCCGTAAAGAATGTTGTCGCGTACGCTCGCCGGGAAGAGATACGACGTAGCGCCGACGTAGCCGATGGAGCGCCCGGTGACGATCTCCGGGGCACGCGTGATGTCCACGCCGCCGAGCTCGACCGAGCCGCTCGACGGCTGTGACAGGCGCGCGAGGAGCTGCGCGAGCTCGCTCGCTCCCGAGCCCGGCTTGCCGACGATAGCGATGTGCTGGTCGAGGTGCGCCTCGAACGACACATCCTCGACCAGGCGCGCGCCGCCCTCGTCGACGAGCGTCAGGTTGGCTGCGCGCAGCGCGCCGGTGCGCGGCAGCTGCGGTGCGTCGAGGACAGCTTGCATCTCCGGCGGCGCCACCTGCTCGTCGGCGAACTGCTCCATCACCTGCTGGTACTTGACCTCGACATCGAGGCGCTGCTGGTCCCAGTCGATCAGCTCCTTCACCGGACCGGGAAGGTCCTTGTAGGCGGCGATCACCGCGACCAGCGCGCCGATGTCGAGCCTGCCTACGATCACGAGGTAGCCCCCCACGGTGTAGAAAAGAAACGGCGTTACCTGGGAGAGGAAGTTGTTCAGGAACTTGATCATGAACTTGCGCTGGTAGAACTCGAAGCGGATGCGGAAGATGCGCCCCAGGCGCGCCGAGATCTCGGCGCGCTCGTAGTTCGAGGTGGCGTTGGCGTGGATCTCCGCGGCGCCGTCGACGGTCTCGGCGATGCGCCCGGCCAGCGCGCGCGCGGTGAGCTGGCGCTCGCGCCCGAGCACGAGCAGGCGTTTGCGCAGCCCCGGGATCACGAACGCCTGCACCCCCACCATCGAGAGCGCGACGAGGCCGAGCGCCCAATGCTGGTAGAGGATGAAGAACATCGCCGTCAGCGCCTGACCGCCGAGGAAGAGCGGCGTGATGAGCGCCTCGCCGATGAAGCCGCCGAGCGGCTCGACCTCGTCCTTGATCATGCTCGCCATCTCGGCGGCCTTGACACGGCGGAAGCGCGCGAGCGGGAAGCGCAGGATGTAGTCGTAAAGCGCGTAGCGCAGCCTGCGCAGCATGCGCTCGCCCATCCAGCCTTTCATGGTGTTGATGCGGAACTTGAGCCAGCCGTTCACCACGATGAGCCCGAGGAAGATCATCGACAGCGCGAAGAGATACTCGAGCCGGCCGAGGTTCAGCCCGAAAAACCCCGTCGTCGAGTCGGGCTGCGGGAAGCGTCCGCCCTGGATCGCCTCGTTGATGATGGTCTTGGGAAGATCGAGCGACGCGTAATAGACCACCATCGTCAGCAGCACGAACGGCACGATGCGCAGTTGGTCGCGCTTGCTGTACCTGAGGATGAAGCGGAAAAGGCTGCGGTCCACGTGGGTGCCCTAGGGCGGCATCTTACAAGCTATAGTTCCGCATGACTTTCAGCGTTCGTTTCTGGGGCGTACGCGGCTCGATTGCCTGCTCCGGCCCGCGCACGGCGCGCTACGGCGGCAACACCTCGTCGCTGGAAGTGCGCTGCGACGAGCGCATGCTTCTCTTCGACGCGGGGACGGGGCTGCGTTATCTGGGGAACGAGCTTACCAAGAACGCATCCGCACCCCGGCCTGCATCTCATCCTCTGGACGCGGATCTCTTCCTTACGCACACCCATTTCGACCATGTCGCCGGGTTGCCCTTCTTCAAGCCGTTTTTCAAGCCGCAGAACCGCTTCCGCCTCTGGGCAGGGCACCTTGCCGAGGGCATGACGCTGCGCCGAACGCTCGGCGAATTCATGATGTCGCCGCTCTTCCCGGTGCCGCCGCAGGTGTTTCGCGCGCGCATGGAGTACCGCGAGTTCAAGGCGGGCGAGACGTTGCATCCCGCCGACCGCATCGCGGTGCGCACCGCTCCCCTCAACCATCCCGATGGTGCCACCGGCTACCGCGTCGATTACGGCGGGCGCTCGATCTGCTACCTCACCGACACTGAGCACGTGCCCGGAGCGCCGGATCGGAACATCCTCGACCTTATCGCGGGCGCCGACCTCGTCGTGTACGACAGCATGTATACCGATGCCGAGTACGACGCGTACGTGGGATGGGGACATTCGACGTGGCAGGAAGGCGTGCGGCTTTGCCGGGCCGCGGGCGCGAAGCGCCTCGTGGTGTTCCACCACGACCCCGAGCACGACGACGATATACTCGACGGCATCGCGCGCGAGGTGGACAAGGAGCTGCCCGGGTCCATCATCGCGAGGGACGGGCTGGTTGTTGCAGTGGATTGAAAGCTACGCCGCCGAGCTGGAAGCGATAGGCTCGGGTCCGCCGCCCGCCGCGCGCTGGAACCAGGACTGGTTTCCGCGGCTTGACGCCGCCGCCGCGTATGCGATGGTGCGCACGGTCAAGCCTCGGCGCATCGTCGAGGTCGGCTCCGGGCACTCGACGCGCTTCCTCGCGCGCGCCGTCGCCGACGGCGGCCTCAGTACGCGCATCACCGCCATCGATCCGAAACCAAGAGCGAGTCTGGCGGGGCTGGACATCGAATGGATTGGAACCCCCGTGCAGCGCGTCGCGGCGTTTCCGCCGCTCGGCGAAGGCGACATCCTTTTCATCGACTCGAGCCACCAGCTTAAGCCCGGAAGCGACGTCGATTTTTTGCTCAACGCAGTGCTGCCCCTTCTGCCGCGGGGTGCTTACGTGCATTTCCACGACATCTTTCTGCCCGACGACTACCCCGAGCATTGGGCCTGGCGGCGCTACAACGAGCAACCTGCGGTTTCTGCCTTGATCAAAAAAAATATTCTGAGCGTTGATTTCTCGAGCCATGCCACCGTCAAACTCCATCCGGAAAGAATCCGGGGCGTGCTCGCGCGCCTGCCGCTCGTGGTCGGAGCGATTGAATCGAGCCTGTGGCTGACCCGGCAATAGACGTCCGGCCGGTAACCGACTGGCTGCTCGGGCGCGTGCCGCCCGCGCCGGGCTCGCCGGAGCAGGCCCTGCGGCACCTGTGCAAGGGCTTGGTGTCGTGCGGCATCGCGCTGTACCGCGTCGCCGTCTTCGTGCGCACGCTGCACCCAAACGTCGCCGGGCGCGGGTTCTTCTGGCGCGCCGACCGCGAGGAAGTCGAGGTCGACAGCGCCGAGCACGACTGGTTCGGCAGCGAGGACCATCTCCGCAGCCCGATCCACGCGGTCTGGACGAAGAACGCGCGCGTTCGCCGCCGGCTCGCAGATCCTGCGTGCCCGATGGACTACCCGGTGCTCGCGGACCTGCGCGCCGAAGGCGCCACGGACTATCTCGCGGTGCCGCTGCGCTTCCTGAGCGGCGAGGTGCATGTCGCCACCTTCGCCACGCGCCGGCCGGGCGGGTTCACCGAGGCCGAGCTCGCGGCGCTCGACCGCGTCTTGTCGCACTTCGCGCGCGTGGTCGAGATCTACAGCCACATGCGCAAGGCGCGCAACATCCTCGACGCCTACCTTGGGCCGAGCGCCGGCCAGAAGGTGCTTGCCGGCAGCATCAAGCGCGGCGACAGCGAAGACATCGACGCCGTGATCTGGTTTTGCGATCTGCGCGACTCGACGGCGCTCGCCGATTCGATGGGGCGGCGCGAGTTCCTCGCGCTCCTCAACGACTATTTCGAATGTGTGCTCGGGCCCGTGCTCGAGCGCGGAGGTCAGGTGCTGCGCTTCATCGGCGACGCGGCACTCGCGATCTTCCCGGTCGACGGCGAGCCGGCCGAGGCTTGCGCCCAAGCGCTCGCCGCGGCCCGGGAAGCGCTCGCCCGGATGGACAAGCTCAACAGCGCGCGGCCGCGGCCGCTGCGCTTCGGCATCGGGCTGCACCTGGGAGAATTGACCTACGGCAACGTCGGCACGCCCTCACGGATCGAATTCACCGTGGTCGGGGCTGCGGCCAACGAGGCCGCGCGCATCGAGAGCCTGTGCAAGCACTTGGACGCGGATCTTCTAGTGTCGGAACGGGTTGCGCGCACGCTGCCCGGCGCTTTTCGCTCGCTCGGCAGCCACACGCTTCGGGGCGTCGGCGATAAGATCGAGCTATTCACCGTTCAGAAGGAGGAGGAAACGCATTGAACAACGTGTCCGCTCTCAGCAGCCTCTTTGGCGATTGGTACTGGGAGATGGACGGTCAGCTGCGCCTCACCCACACCTCGCCGCAATTCACCGAGAAGACCGGGCTCGACCCGGCGGACGACTTCTGGGAGCACAACCGACGCAGCCTCGAGCGCCATGAGCCGTTCCGCGACTTCGAGATCCAGCGCGTAGCCCCAGGCGGGCGCACGGTCTGGCTGTCGCTCTCCGGCGTGCCGCTGTTCGAGCAGGACGTCTTCAAGGGCTACCGCGGCGTCGGGCGCGATATCACGGCGCAGAAGCGCGGCGAGCAGCTGCTGCGGCTGGAGCACGCGGTGGCGCGCGCGCTGTCGCAGGCGACCGGCGTCGCCGAGGGCCTGCGCGCGGGGCTGCGCGCGATCTGCGACTTCGAAAGCTGGGACTACGGCCGGTGCTTTCGCGTCGACCCGGCGAGCGGCGAGATCGGCTTCGAGCTCGGCTGGTTCGCGCGCGAGCCCTCGACCGAGCAGTTCCTGACGCGCTCGCGCGCGATCTGGGAGGAGGGAAAGCCGGTCTTCTCCAAGTCGCCGCGCGAGCCCGCCGGCGCCTTCGCGACGTTCGCCTTCCCGGCGATCGCACAGGGCCGCACGATCGGCCTGCTCGCGTTCTCCGGCCACCGCTCCGCCGAGCCCGACGAGCGCCTCGTCGAGGCAACGCAGGCGATCGGCAGCCTGTTCGGCCAGTTCCTGCAGAGAAAACACGCCGAGGAGTCGCTGCGCGCGAGCGAGGCGCGCTTTCGTAGCCTGACGCACCTCTCTTCGGACTTCTTCTGGGAGACCGATACCGAGCACCGCCTGACCAGCATCGTGCACGGCCCGAGCTACGGTGCGGCGCAGGTCGCGCGCGGCATGGTCGGCAAGCAACCTTGGGGCGTCGCCTCGGTGAGCCCTGACCAAGCGGGCTGGGCGGCCCACATGGCACAGCTCAACAGCCACCTGCCGTTCCGCGACTTCGAGTTTGCGCGCGTCATGCCCGACGGCGGCACGCGCCACTTCTCGGTAAGCGGCGAACCGCGCTTCGACGCGGACGGCGCGTTCCTCGGCTACCGCGGCATCGGGCGCGACGTTACCGAGATCGCGCTCGCGCGCGAACGCATCGCCTCGCTCGCCTACAACGATGCGCTGACGGGCCTCGCCAACCGCACGAGCCTGGCCCCGGCGCTCGAGCAGGCGATCGAGCGCACGCGGCGCAACCGCTCCAAGCTCGCCGGCGTGTTCATGGACCTCGACGGCTTCAAACAGCTAAACGACACGCACGGCCACGCCGCGGGCGACGCGTTCCTGGTCGAGGTGGCACGCCGGCTGCGCCGCGGCCTGCGCGCGAGCGACGTCGTGGCGCGCCTGGGCGGCGACGAGTTCTTCGTGGTGCTCGAGCAGATGCAGGACACGCCTGCGGTCGAGCGCGTCGTGAGCAAGCTTGCGGCCGAAGTGCTCAAGCCCTACGAGCTCTTCGGCGGGGTCAAGACGCGCTGCTCGGCGAGCCTGGGCGTGAGCATCTTCCCCGACGACGCCGGCGACGCGGCGACCTTGATGGCGCACGCCGACAAGGCGATGTACGCGGCGAAGCGCGCCGGCAAGAACGCGTTCTGCATCTACGCCGCCGGCACCTCGGGCAATCCGACCGTCATCCCCTCGCCGGGTCATCAGGCAGCGTAAAGAGCTCGTGCTCCCCGTCGAGCCCTTTCAGGGGATGCGTTCCGAGGGAGACAAGGCGCCCGTCATACGCGGCCGCAAAAGCGGCTGAGGTCAGCACCGGCTTCTTCAGCTCTTTTGTCATGCTCTCGACTCGCGCCGCCTCGTTGGCCGCGGCGCCGATGACGGTGAACTCCAGCCGCTCCGGCACGCCGATGTTGCCGTAGGTCACGGTGCCGAGGTGCAGCCCGATACCGTAGCGCAGCGGTGCACGCTCTGGGTGTTTTGCATTCATTTCAGTAATCCTTGATGCAGCCAGTCGCGCTGCGCGAACAGCGCGCTTGCAAGACTCCCTTGCGTCTTCCTCGATTGGAAAAATTGCCAGCACGGCATCGCCTATATAGCGCAATACTTCCCCGCGGGCATCGAGCACCGCGCCCGCCATGCAGTAGAAGAAGCGGTTGAGCTGGCGCAGGTACGCGCGCCTCCCCATGCTCTTCGAAAGCGGCGTCGAGTCGCGGAAGTCGCAGAACCAGATGACGGCGTGGATGTGCTCGCCGTCGCCGTGCTTGACGAGCCCCTTGAGCACGCGCTCGCCGGTGTGCCGGCCGAGATAGGTCTCGAGCAGCGCGGTCGCGGTGCGGCGGGCCGCGTGCACCTCGAACACGCGGCCGAGCAGCGGCAGCACCTCGTAGATCTGCCCGAGGTGCGCGGTACCGAAACCGCCGCGCGCAAACGAAGTCATCGAGATGACGTTGATCTGGCCGTCGGAGAAGCGAAACGGCATCGCAACGTAGTCGGTGGCGCCTTCGCCCTTCAGGTCGCGCACCACCGGGAAGTCGAGCGCGCAGTCGGGGTCCTCGATCCTGCGGCGCACCCCGCCCGCGCCGCGGATGATGGGCGCGAACGGGCTGTCGGCGAACTTCGGCTGGTGCAGAATGTCGTGCGGCTCGAATACCGTGCGGATCCCGGGCGTGTCGGCGCGCCACACGAGCACGGTGGCGAAAATCTGAGGGTGGAGCGTCGGCATGATGACCGTGCTGCGATCGACCGGCACGCCGGCCTGACGCAGGGACTGGAGAAACCGCTCGGCGAGCTCGGCGCTCGAGCCTGCCTTCCAGCCCTCGTTGACCAGCCAGCTCGCGAGCGGGTTGCCATGCACGGCCTGATGATCTTCAAGTTCTTGTTCATCGTGGAGCAGTCTGACTTTGTCGCGATAGAAGGAGAGATAGCCGCGGATCGGCTCGGCGTCGCGGTACGGCTCTTCGTAGGCCCAGACTGCGTTCTCCGCCGCCTGGTCCCCGACCCTCACGCTCCAGTAGCTCGCGTTGCCCTTGAACGGGCAATGCGTGGTGTGCCCAGTCCTCGCCAGGAGGTCCATGCGCACGTCCTCGACGGGGAAGTAGTACGCGGGCGGCAGCCGCGTCTCGTGCAGCACGAGCGC
>DASTPE010000011.1:0-17561 GCA_035762345.1 Burkholderiales bacterium | reverse complement strand
GCCCGCGTTCACCTTGCAGACGGTCAGCTTGTCCGCTTTCGGATGCTTCTCGACGGCAAGCACTTCGCCGACCACAACCCCGGTCAATTGCGATCCGACAGCCTCGTAGGTCTCGACCTCGACCCCGGACATCGTGAGCTTTTCGGCAAGCTCGCGTCCCGAAAGCGGAGGGTTGCAGAAGCTGCGCAGCCAGCTTTCGGGAACTCTCACGCGAACTGCTCCAAAAAGCGCAGATCGCCCTCGTAGAACAGGCGCAGGTCCTCGATGCCATAACGCAGCATGGTGAGGCGCTCCAGGCCGGAGCCGAAAGCGAAGCCGATATAGCGCCCCGGATCGAGCCCGAAGTTGCGCACCACCGCAGGATGCACCTGACCCGCGCCCGAGATCTCGAGCCATTTACCCTTCAATTTCATGTCGATCTCGGCCGAGGGCTCTGTGAACGGGAAGAACGACGGCCGGAAGCGCACTTGGAGCTCGTCATTCTCGAAGAAGCGGCGCAGAAACTCGGTATAGACGCCTTTCAGGTCCGCGAGGCTGATGTCGGTGTCGATCCACAGTCCCTCGACCTGATGAAACATCGGCGAGTGCGTTGCGTCGGAGTCGACCCGGTAAGTGCGCCCGGGCGCGATCACCTTGATCGGGGGCTTGTGCATGCGCGCATAGCGCACCTGCATCGGGCTGGTGTGGGTGCGCAGCACAAGCGGCAGGCCGTTCGCGTCCTTCAGGTCCACGTAGAACGTGTCCTGCATCGAGCGCGACGGGTGGTTCTCGGGGCTGTTGAGCGCCGTAAAGTTGAACCAGTCGGTCTCGATCTCGGGGCCGTCGGCGACGTCGAAGCCGATCGAGCGCCATATCTCCTCGACGCGCTGCCAGGTCCTGATTACCGGGTGAAGGCCGCCGCAGCCGCGCCCGCGTCCGGGCAGCGTGACGTCCAGCGCCTGCTCGGTGAGCCTGGTGGCGAGCTTCGCTTCGGCAAGAGCTGCGCGCCGCGCTTCGAGCGCGGCTTCGATCTGGTGCTTGGCTGCGTTGTACGCCGCCCCGGCGGATTTCTTCTGCTCGAGCGGAAGCGCGCGGAGGCTATTCTGGAACGAGGACAGCTCTCCGGCCTTGCCAAGGTAGCGCGCCTTGGCGTTCTCGAGCGACGCCGGATCCGGTGCGGCGGCGAATTCCGCGAGCGCGCGCGAGACGATGACGCTGAGTTGCTCCATCTACGGCCGGCAACTCAGTGAGCGATCGTGGCTTTCACCTGCGCCGCGATCTTGTCGAACGCGGGCTTGTCCGTGACAGCGAGGTCGGCGAGTACCTTGCGGTCGATCTCGATGTTCGCGCGCTTCAGCCCCGCCATGAACACGCTGTAGCTCATCCCGAGCTCGCGCACCGCGGCGTTGATGCGCGCGATCCACAAGGCGCGGAACTCGCGCTTCCTGCGGCGACGGTCGCGGTAGGCGTACTGCCCCGCCTTCATCACCGCCTGCTTGGCAACCCGATACACGTTCTTCCTGCGGCCGCGGAAGCCCTTGGCTTGCTGGAGCACTTTCTTGTGGCGCGCGCGCGCCGTCACTCCACGCTTTACTCTCGGCATGGGACGCTCCTATCGCGAGTAAGGCAGAACCGACAGGATCTGCGCTTTGTTCGACGGATCGACCTCGACGCCGCCGCGCAGGTGGCGTTTTCGCTTGGTACTCTTCTTCGTGAGAATGTGGCGCATATAGGCCTGCGAGCGCTTGATGCCGCCGCCTGGCCGCACCTTGAAGCGCTTCGCGGCACCGCGCTTGGATTTCATCTTGGGCACGATAGCCCTCCTCTTCTAGCTTGACGCCGGGCGGTCCCCGCCTATGCGGGGACGCTTCGACAGCCGCGGCCATCACTTGTAACTGCTATGCCGACTTTGCCATCTTCGCAGGCGCCGGTTTCGGCTTGCCCGGCTGGATTTTCTCCACTTTCACCTTCGCCGGCGTCGCGCCCTTTTTCTTCGGCGCGAGCACCATGACCATCTGCCGGCCTTCGAGCCTGGGGAACTGCTCCACGATGCCGATGGCGTCCAGATCCTTGCGCACCCGCTCGAGCAGCCGCACGCCGAACTCCTGGTGCGCCATCTCTCGGCCGCGGAAGCGCAGCGTCACTTTCGCTTTGTCACCTTCCTCGAGGAATTGGACGAGCTTCCCGAGCTTGATCTTGTAGTCGCCCTCGTCAGTGCCGGGGCGGAATTTGATCTCCTTGACCTGAATCTGCTTCTGTTTGAGCTTCGCCTCGTGGGCCTTTTTTTGCTCGCGGTAGCGGAACTTGCCGTAGTCCATCAGCTTGCACACCGGCGGGTTTGCCAGCGGCGCGATCTCGACGAGATCTACGTTCTGCTCCTCGGCAAGTCTCAACGCCTCCGCCACGGACTTGATTCCCAGCTGGTCACCGTTCTCCGCCACCAAACGCACCTCCGGGGCGGTGATTTCCCGGTTGATGCGCTGCGATCTCTCGAGTGCGATGTCTGAAAAGCTCCTGCGGTGCGTTAAAAAAATCGGCCGTGCTTACTGCGCTTTCGCCTCGGCTTGAAGGCGTGCGGTAAAGGCCTCGAGGGTCATCGCCCCGAGATCCTCGCCGCTGCGCGAGCGCACGGCCACCGACCCAGCCTGCATCTCCTTGTCGCCGACCACCACATGGTAGGGCAGCTTCTGCAGGCTATGCTCGCGGATCTTATAAGAAATCTTCTCGTTCCGCAAATCCGAAATTATCCTAAAACCTTGATTGACAAGCAGATTCGCGACCGATCGCGCGTAAGAGTTCTGTCGCTCGGTGATCGTCATCACGACCGCCTGGTGCGGCGCAAGCCACAATGGAAACGCGCCGGCGTAATGCTCGATCAGGATGCCGATGAAGCGTTCAAATGAGCCGACGATCGCGCGGTGCAGCATCACCGGCGTGCGCCGCGTGTTGTCTTCAGCGACGTATTCCGCGCCCAGCCTGCCCGGCATGCTGAAGTCCACTTGCATGGTGCCGCACTGCCAGACGCGGCCGATGCCGTCCTTGAGCGAGTACTCGATTTTCGGGCCGTAGAACGCGCCTTCGCCGGGAGAGATGGAAAACTTGACGCCCGACTTTTGCAGGGCCGTTCCCAGCGCAAGCTCGGCCTTGTCCCAGGCTTCATCCGATCCGATACGCTTGGCGGGGCGGGTCGCCACCTTGTAGATGATGTCGGTGAACCCGAAGTCGCGATACACCTTTTGCAGCAGCGCCGTGTACGCGACGCACTCGCCGAGGATCTGCTCCTCTGTGCAGAAGATGTGGCCGTCGTCCTGCACGAAGCCGCGCACGCGCATCAGCCCGTGCAGCGCACCGGAGGGCTCGTTGCGGTGGCAGGAGCCGAACTCGCCGTAGCGCAGCGGCAGATCGCGATAGCTCTTCACGCCCTTGTTGTAGATGAGGATGTGGCCAGGGCAATTCATGGGCTTCACCGCGTAGTCGCGGTTCTCCGACGAGGTGGTGAACATGTTCTCGCGGAAATTTTCCCAGTGCCCGGTGCGCTCCCAGAGGCTGCGGTCGAGGATCTGCGGCGCGCGCACCTCGAGATAGCCGTTGTCGCGGTAGACGCGGCGCATGTACTGCTCGACCTGCTGCCAGACCGTCCAGCCCTTCGGATGCCAGAAAACGAGCCCCGGCGCCTCCTCCTGCATGTGGAACAGATCGAGCTGCGTGCCAAGCCGCCGGTGGTCGCGCTTCTCCGCCTCCTCGAGCATCCGGAGATACGTGTCCTGGTCTTCCTTCCTCGCCCAGGCGGTGCCGTAGATGCGCTGGAGCATCTCGTTGCGAGAGTCGCCGCGCCAGTACGCCCCGGCGACCCGCATGAGCTTGAAGGTCTTCAGCTTCCCGGTGGAAGGCACGTGCGGCCCGCGGCACAGGTCGATCCAGTCGCCCTGGCCGTAAAGCGAGATCGTCTCCTTCTCCGGAATGGAGGCGATGATCTCGGCCTTGTATTTCTCTCCGATGGAAAAGAAGTACTTGACCGCCTCGTCGCGCGACATCTCGCGACGCTGAACTGGAAGATCCTTCCGGGCGATCTCCTGCATTCTCTTCTCTATCAAGGACAAGTCCTCGGGAGTGAACGGCCGCTTGTAGGCGAAGTCGTAGTAGAAGCCGTTCTCGATTACCGGACCGATCGTCACCTGCGCTTCCGGGAAAAGCTCTTTCACCGCCTGCGCGAGGAGGTGGGCGGTGGAGTGGCGCAGGATCTCGAGGCCTTCGGCGTCGCGTTCGGTGACGATCTGCACGTCTGCATCGGACTCGATGCGATAGCCGGTGTCGACCAGCTTGCCGTTCACTTTTCCGGCGAGCGCGGCGCGGGCGAGCCCCGGACCGATCGAAGCGGCGATCTCGGCTACGGTGACGGGTACGGGGAACGACTTCGACGAGCCGTCGGGCAGACGGATGTTGGGCATCGCGGACGAGCGAGCATACTATCACGATGAATCTGCCGCTCACCCTCGCGATAAATGCCTACGACCACGTGCGCGATCTGCGTCCGCAGGGGATCAATCTCACGGTTCTCGATCTCCCGATCGAGGAAATTTTCTACCGCTTCACGCGCTTCCGCGAATGGGATGTCTCCGAAATGTCGTTCGGCAAAGTCGTGTCCTTGCTGTCGCAACCGGCGCCGGACATCGTCGCGATACCGGTGTTTCCGTCGCGGGTGTTCCGGCACTCGGCGATCTATTCCAACACGCTCAGGGCGCCGAAGGAGCTCGAAGGAAAGCGCGTCGGAATCCCCGAGTGGGCGCAGACCGCGGGTATCTATGTGCGCGGGCTGCTGCAGCATGAATACGGCGTCGATCTCGCCCGCATCGAATGGGTCCAGGCAGGCGTGCGCGAGCCCGGGCGAGTGGAAAAAGTGTCGCTCAAGCTGCCGCCCGGAGTGCGCATCACGCCGGCTGCGGACAAGACGCTCGCCGGAATGCTCGCCAGTGGCGAGCTCGACGCCGTGATCTCGGCGCGCCACCCGGGAGGTCCGCGGTTGTTTCCCGACTATGCCGCCCTTGAGCTGGAATATTTCAAGAAGACGCGCATCTTCCCGATCATGCACGTCATCATCCTGCGGCGTGAGGTCTATGAGCGGGACCGCTGGATCGCGATGAACCTCTTTAGCGCATTCGAGCAAGCAAAGCACGCAGCGCAGGCCCGCATCAGCGAGATCGGTCTTTCGCACGTCCCCATGCCTTGGCTCGCGGAGCATGCGCGGCGCTGGCGAGAGATCGCGGGCGACGATTCGTGGCCCTACGGCATCGAGGCTAACCGGCCGACGCTCGAGGCCTTCGTTCAATATGCGCACGAGCAGGGCGTCGCGCTGCGCCGGCTACGAGTGGAGGAGCTCTTCGCGCCCGAGACGCTGGAACGGGCGAAGATCTAGTCGAGCTTGAGCCCGAGGTCTTTGACGATCTTGGCGTACTTCTCGTAGTCGCGCCTGATCAGCGCGGCGAATTCCTGCGGCGTGGTGACATACGGGTCCAGGCCGCCTGCGGCGTTCATCTTCTCCTTGACCTCGGGCGACTGCAGCACGCGCTTGAGCTCGCCGCGAAGTTTCGCGAGAACATTGTCCGACATGCCGGCCGGGCCGAACAGTCCCAGCCAGATCGAGTTCTCGAAGCCGGGATAGAACTCGCTTATGGTGGGCAGATCCGGATACTGCGCCGAGCGCTGCGCGCCCGACACCGCGAGCGGCCGCAGCCGGCCGGCCTTGATCTGCGGCGCGTTCGAGCTGCCCGACCACATGGCGACGGTGTCGCCCGCGACGGTGGCGGTCGCGGCGGGCGCGCCGCCCTTGAACGGCACGTGGAGCAAATTGATGCCGGCGCGTTGCTTCAGCATCTCCATGGTGAGGTGGTGCTGGCTGCCATTGCCGCCCGAAGCATAGGCAAGTGGCGGATTCGCCTTGCGGGCGAATTCGATGAACTCGGGAAACGTGCCCACGGGCAGCGACGGATGCACCGTGAGCACGAACTGGTTGGCGGCGACGCTCGCCACCGGCGTGAGGTCGCGCAGCGTGTCGAGCGGCATCTTGTAGAGATGCGGGTTGATTGCGATCTGGCTGTCGGCGAGCAGACCGAGGGTATGCCCGTCGGGCTGCGCCTTGGCCACCAGATCGGAGGCAATGTTGCCATTCGCGCCCACACGGTTTTCGACCACCACCGGCTGGCCGACCGCTTCGGACAGCCTCTGCCCGATCAGCCGCGCCGCGATGTCGGGCGCGCCGCCGGGGGGGATCGGCACGATGATGCTGATCTGGCGGGAGGGAAACTGCGCAAGCACCGCAGCCGGCAACGCGAGAAGGATGAAGAGAAGCGCACGCAGCATCATGTCTCTCGCGCAGACGTGCGAGCCATTATGAGCGGCTTGGTGACTACGCCGCAGACCGCCCCGAGAAAGGGCGCTTTGACGCGGCCAAGAAGACCGCAGAGGAGTGGTTCCAGCACTTGAATCTCGGTGGCTCCTGTAAGCTGCATTCAGTCAAGGCGCCATGCGAAGCCTACCTCCAAAGGCCGACAGCCGAGAAGACGGCGCAGGCCACCAAGGAAACCGGGGGCTTCCGCCGGCTCGTTTACCGCGACCCGATGGGCGGCTATCGGAGAGCTGCTCTGCAATGCTCTCGAGATCAATCTACCGCGTCGAGCGAGAGAGCCACTAGGAATCCATAAAGCAAGGACTTGGCGGAACGTTTCTGCCGGGGAGACGCGGTTCTGAGCTGAACCAGCGACTGGCCAGTCGCGCAAGTCCTAATCCGCGGTTGACGGCGCCGCCGTCTCCGCGATCAGGCGGAGGAGCAGCCGCGTCACTACTTCCTCAACTGAACTACTTGGCTTCCTTTGGCTTACTGTTCAATTGGTCCGGTGTTCCAGGCCGTGAGGATCTTGTCGCCGAAGCTGTCGACCGCGTTGGTTGTCGGCAGGTTCGGGTCCGGTTTGCAGCCCGGAGTGCGACGGCACTTGTGGTCCATGTACATGGCATAGATCATCAGCCCGGCAAAGGCGACGAACACGAAGCCGCCGAGCTTGCTGGTACTCGATCCCGAGCCATTCGAGGAGTTGCCGCTGCCGGTCTGCGAGGTGCCGGCCGAACCACCCCCCGCACCCGCGCTGCTCGCGCTCGTCGTGCCGGCCGAACCACCACCCGCGCCGCCCGCGCCACCCGCTCCCGCTCCACCCGCGCCGCCCGCGCCACCCGCTCCACCTGCGCCGCCCGCTCCACCCGCGCCGCCCGCTCCACCTGCGCCACCCGCGCCACCTGCTCCACCTGCGCCGCCTGCGCCGCCTGCGCCGCCTGCGCCACCCCCACCTGCTCCACCGCCACCGCCTAGCCAACCGCAGAACACTGCGTTGCCAGGATTGCAGGCCTGCTCCGCGGCGTGCAACGCGCCGTTCGCCCACGGATCGGCAAACGCCGCGGGGCTAACGCACATGAGCCAAGTGATAACGAGGCCCAGAACCATCTTGCTTTTCGACATCTTGAAAACTCCCTTCACTCCGGCGGCCCGATCTACGACGGTACTCGCCACGTTCCAGGGGAGGGCGTGGGCCCCTGGGGCGAGCTGCTTTGCTTACTACCGGTGCTTTGCTTTACTGCTGAGGCACGATAGCGATGTTGGGGCGCGGTTCGCATGCGAGGTTCGAACTAAACCTGAAGGGCATATTTCAACTACCTCAAGCCAGTACAAACGCTCTGGTCAATTGGGAGCCCCGTTTGAAAAGAACTGCCAAACCGCAGCCGCGAACCGGCCCGGCCGAACCGCCAACTAAACCGGATTAACTAGACGCGTACGCCCGCGCCGCCGCTAGGACGGGTGCGTCAGCGCATCGTGCGGAGTTCCAGACCTGCAATGCGCGCGACATAGACGTCGTGTTCGTGCCCTGCGCGCAGACTCGAACTTAGAAGCGGAATGAATCGGTGGGCATACCGAAGTGGCTGGAGCGCGGGTCGCGCGGAATCCTGGTCAAAAAAGAAGCCCTGGAGGTGGAAGACCTTCCGATAGGGAAGCTTTCGCCAGGGCTACCGACGCGCCCCGTATCGTTTGGAGCTACGCTCGGCGCCCCTATTCTTGGAGAGCGCGCGCGGGTTCACAATGGTTGAAAAGTACTAACGCGGGGAGCACGTCAGTTGATCCGCGAGCGCGTCACCGCGGGTGTGCGCCGCGCGCAGAAGCACGGAACGAGATCGGGTCGCCCCATCGGTCGCCAGCGGGTTCCGGTCGAGACTGAAGTCCGTATCCGCAAGCTCCGCAGCCAAGGTATGGCAATCGGGAAGATTGCTTCGGCAATTCGTTGTGGCGCTAGATAAGCCACCAGATGACCGCCGCCCAGAAGGGTGCCGACAGCATAACGGCTACCATCACGCCTCGGGCCGGGGCCAAGGCGTCGGTGTTGTCGTACTCCTCGAAGGGCTTTAGTACTTCAAGTTCAGTTTCGGGCTGGCTCCTTATCGACGGCAAACGGCTGGCGAGCTGTCGCTGCTCATTAGGCAGGTTCTCGAAGATCGTGTACACGTCCGTGTCGAGTCTAGGTGTGTGCTCAAAGGCGTAAGCCGATTTCATGACGAACCGCTTTTGGTAGGCGCATACGTATCCATGACTACGTAGCACACGCTAGGCCATAAGAGCTGGCAGCGTACTGATTTGCGTCAAACCGGGCGCGATTCGGCGCGCGCCATAGGCAACGGGGCAGCGCCGCTATTACCCGGCGCTCGCCCCAAGGCGCAGACCGTTCGTGATGCGTCTCAAGCTCCCGCCGAAGACGATACACCACGCTTCTTCCACCGTATCCTGCAACATGGCCGAGGGGTTATAGCGCTGCAGCGCGGGTCGGATTTTGACCAATTGGCCGTCTGGTTTCACACCGCCAACTAGTTCCGTACTTTTCTCGTACTTCAGACTCAGCCTTGCACTAAATCATTGAATTTTGGTAGGCGCGATTGGACTCGAACCAACGACCCCTACCATGTCAAGGTAGTGCTCTAACCAGCTGAGCTACGCGCCTAGTCGTCATCATTTTACCGCTCCTTTACCTTTAGACTCCGACGCCGTGGATCTCATCATTTGGCGCCACGCCGAAGCCGAGGACGGCGTGCCGGATCTCGAACGCCGGCTGACCGCGAAGGGGCGCAAGCAGGCCGAGCGCGTCTCGCAGTGGCTGCTGCAGCGCCTGCCGGCGCGCTTCGCCGTAATCGCGAGCCCGGCCGCACGCGCGCAGCAGACCGCGGAAGCGCTCGGCGTTCCCGTCAAAACCGACCGGTCGCTCGCGCCGGGCGCAACACCGGCGTCGATCGTCAAGGCCTGCGGCTGGCCGGACTACAAGGGTGCGGCCGTGGTCGTCGGTCACCAGCCGGACCTCGGCCGCGCGCTTGCCGAGTTGCTCGGCGCCCGCGGGGGCCTCAGCATCAAGAAGGGCGGCCTGTGGTGGATCAGCAACCGCGTGCGCGATGAGAAGGACCAGGTCGTCGTGCGCTCGGTCGTGTCACCGGATTTGCTTTAGCACGGATACCTTCTTGTCGCTGAGGCCACTCACCTCGAGCTTCATGTCGACCGATTTCCAGTGGCCGGCCTCGGCCTCGAGCGCATCGGCGGAAAGCGGGTTTTCGTCCAGCCAGGACTGAGGCAGATCGATGGCGAAGCCTCCGGGGTCGGCGGCGACGCGAAGGAACGGCAGCCTGGCGTCGGTGCGGCTGCGAAGAATGAGCGATGCCAGCCGCAGCGCGAACACAAGCCTCCAGTCGGTCGGCTCGAAGCCCGCATCCTGAACCTTGCGCAGCTTCCCACGGTGCGCCAGCACAATGCGTGCGAGGCGCGCCTGCTCCATGCGAGAGAATCCCGGCATGTCGGCGTTCGAAAGCACATAGGCGGAGTGCTTGTGGTAGGCCGCGTGCGCGATTGAAAGGCCCGTCTCCGCGAGCCGCGCCGCCCATTCGAGCGTCAGGCGGTCTGGGTCGTCGTCTCGGTCGGCGCCCGGCGTAAGTCCGTCGTAGACCTTGAGCGCGAGCGCCCTGACGCGCTCGGCCTGCGCAGCATCGACGTGGTAGCGCCGCATGAATTGGGCGACCGTCGCCTCGCGCATGTCACGGTGCTGCACGCGGCCGAGCAGGTCGTACAGTACGCCGTGGCGCAGCGCGCCTTCGGACACCTTGATGGAATCGAGCCCGAGCGCGTCGAAGGCGGAAATCATGATGGCGAGTCCGCCGGGAAGCACCGGCGCGCGGTTGGAGCGCAGGCCCGCGATACGGTCCGGATCCGCCCTTTCGTGCTTGATGAGCAGGCTGCGCAACCGTTCCAACCCGTCGCGCGTCAGACCCTCGTCGGCGAAGTCGTTCTCGCGCAAGATGTTCTCGAGCGAACGGGCGGTACCCGAGGAACAGACCGCTTCGTCCCAGCCGGCATCGCGATACTCCTTGACCAGCGTGGCGAGCTCCTGGCTCGCCGCCAGCTCGGCGGCTTTCATGCGCGACTTGTCGATCTTCCCCTCGGGAAAGTACCTCAGGCTGTAGCTCACGCATCCCATATAGAGCGACTCGGTGAGCAGCGGCTCCAGCCCCGTGCCTATGATGAATTCGGTCGAGCCGCCGCCGATGTCGACCACCAGCCGCCGCGCGGGGTTCTCCGATCGCGAGGCGGGCATGGAATGCGCCACACCGAGGTAGATGAGGCGCGCCTCTTCGCGGCCCGAGATCACCTCGATCGGGAAGCCGAGCGTCGCGCGCGCCTCGCGCAGGAACTGGGGCGCGTTCTTCGCCACGCGCAGCGCGTTGGTCCCGACCGCGCGCACCGCGGCCTTGGGAAAACCGCGCAGCCGCTCGCCGAACTTGGCAAGCGCCTCGAACGCCGCCGCCTGCGTGGCACGGTCGATGCGCTTCTCCGCGGTCAGGCCGGCGCCAAGCCGCACCACCTCGCGCACGGCGTCGAGCGGATAGATCTGCCCGTCGACCACGCGGCCAATCTGCAGATGGAAGCTGTTCGACCCGAGGTCTACTGCGGCAAGGGTCTCGTGGCGCGCCATGCCGCGAAAAATAGCAGAACGGAGCTAGCCTCGCAGGGCCTGCTCGATCTCCTGCGCGCTCGCGTGTCGCACGTCCTTGCCCATGGTGACGTACACCATGTGCTCGCCGATGTTCTTCGCGTGGTCGCCGATGCGCTCGAGCGACTTGGCGACGAAGAGGATGTCGAGGCAGGCGGAGATGGCGCGCGCGTCTTCGACCATGAAGCCGGCGAGCTGTGCGAGTGCCGCGCGGAAACTCTCGTTCACCTCCAGGTCGCGTCGCACGAGCGCCGCGGCCGCGTTCGGATCGAGCGCCTCGAGAGCCTGGGTCGCCTGGCGCAGCATGTCGCGGACCAGCGCCGCCATCGGGCGAAGCTCGACCACCCGCGGCAGCACCGTCCGGCCTGAAGCCGAGATGCTGCGTGCGTAAAGCGCAATTTTCTTGGCCTCGTCGCCGACCCGCTCCAGGTCGGTGGTGATGCCGAGGAGTGACACCACCAGACGCAAGTCGCGCGCCGCCGGATGGCGCCGCGCAATGATCTGGCCGCTGAACTCGTCGATCGCGCGCTCCAGGTCATTGATCTCGGTTTCGTGGCGCAGGATCTTGGCAATAAGCGTCGGCGAGCCGGTCGGCAGGCTTTCGATCGCATCGGCGAGTTGACGCTCGACGCGCACCGCCATGCGGCCGACCAGGTCGCGCGCCCGGTTCAGCGCCTGGTCGAAATCCTTGGAGGTGTGGTCCGGCATCGAAACCTTGAACACTATCGGCCGGGTATTTCCGGAATATTTCTGCGCTGCTTCATGGGATTGGCGGCGGTAACAAAACAGTCATCAAAAACGAGCCGCCGATGTGCAGAATTGCGCTCAGGGGGCGGTTCGCATGGAATCCGAAGGACTAGGCAAGATCCCGGAGCGCATCGTTCCTCCGGCAGGTCCGGACATTACAATCCCGGTTCCGCCTTCCCTCTCGGGGAAGCCGGTGCACCCGGTGAACCGCCGAACCTCCCTCCCCGCGCAGTTCCTCAACCGCGAGCTCGGCATCCTGGCGTTCAACCGCCGGGTGCTGGCGCAGGCCGCCGACGACACCGTTCCGCTGCTCGAGCGGCTGCGCTTCATCTGTATCGTGTCGTCCAACCTGGACGAGTTCTTCGAGATCCGGGTGGCGGGACTCAAGGAGCAAATCAAGCTCGGCCTGCCCGAGCCCGGCCCCGACGGGCGCGCGCCCACCGAAGTCTTCGATGCGGTCGGCCGGGAGGCGCACGCGCTGGTGGTGGATCAGTACCAGCTCCTCAACCAGACCGTGCTTCCGGCCCTGGCGGCGCAGGGGATCGTGTTCCCAAAGCGCGAGGAATGGAACGCCGCGCAGCGCAACTGGATCCGCGAGTACTTCTTCCGCGAGCTGCTTCCGGTCCTTACCCCCATCGGGCTGGATCCTGCGCACCCGTTCCCGCGCGTGTTCAACAAAAGCCTCAACTTCGCCGTTGAGCTCGAGGGTCGCGACGCGTTCGGCCGCAACTCGGGGGCGGCGATTGTGCAGGCGCCGCGCGCGCTGCCGCGGTTGATCCGCCTGCCGCAAGCGATCGCCGGCGACGCCGAGTACGCGTTCGTGTTTCTGTCGTCCATCCTGCACGCGCACATGGACGAGCTTTTCTCAGGCATGAAGGTACAGGGTTGCTACCAGTTCCGCGTCACACGCAACTCCGACCTCTTCGTCGAGGAGGAGGAGATCAAGAACCTGCATACCGCGCTGCAGGGAGAGCTCTTCCACCGCCATTTCGGCGACGCGGTACGGCTCGAGGTGGCCGACAACTGCTCGCAGCGCATGGTGGAGTTCCTGCTGCAGCAGTTCGGCTTGCGCGAGGCCGACCTGTACCGCGTCGACGGGCCGGTCAACCTCTATCGGCTGCGCGAAGTGCCCGACCAGGTCGGGCGGCCGGAGCTCAAGTACGCGCCGTTCCAGCCAGGCCTGCCGCCCGCGCTCGACACCGGCGACGTGTTCGAGGTGTTGAAAAAGCAGGACATCTTGCTGCACCACCCGTTTCAGTCGTTCCTGCCGGTGATCGACTTCATCCGCACCACGGCGAACGACCCCAACGTGATCGCCATTAAGCAGACGGTATACCGCACCGGCACCGATTCCGAGCTGATGGAAATCCTCGTCGAGGCCGCGCGCAAGGGTAAGGAGGTCACCGTCATAGTGGAATTGATGGCGCGCTTCGACGAAGAGACCAACCTCAACTGGGCGGCGCGGCTGGAGGAGGTTGGCGCGCACGTGGTGTACGGCGTGGTCGGGCATAAGACCCACGCCAAGATGGCGCTCGTGGTCCGGCGCGAGGAAGGTGCGCTAAGACGCTATGCTCACCTCGCGACCGGGAATTATCACCCGCGCACCGCCAGGCTTTACACCGATTTCGGGCTGCTGACGGCGAACGAAGAGATGTGCGCGGACGTGAACGAGGCGTTCAAGCAGCTTACCGGCCTCGGACGCGCGGGCAAGATGAAGCATCTCTGGCAATCGCCCTTCACGCTGCACAAGCGAATCGTCGCAGCGATCCGCAACGAGGCGGCGCAGGCCGCAGAAGGGAAGCCCGCGCGCATCATCGCCAAGATGAACGCGCTGCTCGAGCCTCAGATCATCGAGGAGCTCTACGCCGCCTCCGCCGCCGGCGTGAAGATCGAGCTCATCGTGCGCGGCGTGTGCGCCCTCAAGCCCGGCATCGAGGGGCTTTCCGAGAACATCCGTGTGCGCTCGGTGGTCGGGCGGTTCCTCGAGCACACGCGCATCTTCTACTTCCACAACGCCGACGCGGAGGATGTCTACCTCGCGAGCGCGGATTGGATGGACCGCAATTTCTTCCGCCGCATCGAGCTGTGCTTCCCCGTGCTCGATCCGGCGCTCAAGCGCCGTGTCATCCGCGAGGGCCTGCAGCCCTATCTCGACGATAACTGGCAGGCCTGGGAGATGAATGCGGACGGTGGATACGAGAGGCTCAAGCCGCGCCGTGGCCGGCGCCGCTCCGCCCAGGAAGAATTGCTATTCACGCTCGGGATACCAACCTAGAAGAGAGCCCGCACAAGGGCAAGACCGGGCTGCGCCGCGTGCTCAACGCGACGCATTACTCGCTTGCCGGCCTTGCTGCCGCGGCCCGGCACGAGGACGCGTTCCGGCTGGAGCTGATCCTGGTCGCTCTCCTGACCCCCGTGGCGCTGTGGCTAGGCGACACGGGCATCGAGCGCGCCCTCCTGATCGGCAGCCTGTTCCTTGTCCTCATCGTCGAGCTACTGAACTCGGCGGTCGAGGCCACCGTCGACCGCATCTCCTTCGAGAACCACCGGCTGGCGAAGCGCGCAAAGGACCTCGGCAGCGCCGCGGTCATGCTGTCGCTCGCCAACGCCGGGGTCGTCTGGCTGTTAATAATCCTTTCATAAAGCGGTAGCAGTCCGGTCACGCATCGCGCGTAGGGTGCGCGCGCATGCGCATCGCCATGGTGAGCGAGACCTATCCGCCCGAAGTGAACGGGGTAGCACGCACCATCGGCCTGATGGCGGGGGGACTGCAGCGCCGCGGCCATTTCGTCGAGCTCGTGCGGCCGCGCCAGAACGGCCTCGACCATGCCGTGCATAACGGGAGCTTCGTCGAGATCCTGGTCGGCGGCATCCCGATCCCCCGCTATACGCAGCTCAGGATGGGTATGCCTTCGCGCCGCACGCTGGAGCGCCGCTGGAAGGAAGAGCGCCCGGATATCGTGCATGTGGCGACCGAAGGCCCGCTCGGCTGGTCGGCGCTCTCGGCGGCGAGCCGCCTGGGCATCCGCGTGGCGACTGACTTCCATACCAATTTTCACACCTACACGCGGGATTACGGCATGGGGTGGCTGGCACGTCCGGTCGCAGCCTACCTGCGCAGCTTCCACAACCGCGCCGCGTGCACGATGGTGCCGACGCGCGAGATCGCCGAGGACCTGGCGGCGCAGCGCTTCGAGCGGCTGCGCGTGGTCGGCCGTGGGGTCAACCCGGAAGTGTTCTCGCCGGCGCGGCGTTCGCGCGATCTGCGCGCGGGCTGGGGCGCCAATGACGGCACGCTGGTCGCGCTCTGCGTCAGCCGCTTCGCGCACGAGAAGAACTTCGCGCTCGTCATCCAGGCATACGAGGCCATGCGCCGCATCCGCCCCGACGCACGCCTTGTCCTCGTGGGGGACGGCCCTCTGGAAAAGCAGCTCAAACAACGCAACGTCGGCTGTGTCATCGCCGGCCGCAAGGTGAACGGCGAGCTTGCCCGGTACTATGCATCGGCCGACGTGTTTTTGTTCCCGAGCATGAGCGAGACCTGGGGCAACGTGACCTTGGAGGCGATGGCAAGCGGGCTCGGCATCGTCGCGTATGACTATGCGGCGGCGCGCGAGGTGCTCCGCCATGGCGACAGCGCCTTGCTCGCGCCCTTCGGCGACGCGGCGCTGTTCATCGCGCATGCCGAGCGCTTCGCGCGCGAGCCCGAGCTCGCGCCGCGTCTGGGCAAGGCCGCACGCGCCGCGGCCGAAAGCTGCACCTGGGAGCGCATAGTCGCCGATTTCGAGGCGGTGCTGCTCGATGTTGCGTCTTGATGCCACGCTCGCGCGCCTCCAGCACTGGGACGAGCGGGTCTGCGTAAGGATCAACCGGGGCGCGCGCCAGCGCCCAGTGCTGCTCTCCCTGCAGGTGGTGAGCTGGCTCGGCAACGGGATCTTCTGGTACGCGCTGATGCTCGCCCTGCTGCTCGCCGACGCACACGGCGCTGCGCTGCCGGTGCTGCACATGGCCTTTGTCGGCGCCGTGTGCACCTGCTGCTACAAGATGGTAAAGCGCAGCACGGTACGCGCCCGGCCCTACGAAGCAAACCCGCTGGTGCTCGCGGGCGCGGGCGTGCTCGACCGCTTCAGCTTTCCGTCCGGCCATACGCTGCACGCGGTTGCGTTCAGCATGGTGGCGTGTGCCCACTATCCCGCGCTTGGAATGCTTCTTTGGCCGTTCACGCTGCTGACCGCTCTTTCCCGCGTGGCGCTCGGGCTGCACTATCCAAGCGACGTGATCGCCGGCGGCGTACTTGGAGCTCTCATCGCGGGCGCTTCTTTTCTCGTCGCCTGATCGGGCCCAGCTTGCAGCCGAGGCTCGGCGCTGCGCAGCACTGCGTCGAACTTCGTTACGAACGACTTCGCATCGCCGACGTAGCTGCTGAAATGCGACTCCCCGCCGATGAACTCCAGGGCGCGGCGGGCGACGCCTTCTCCACCGCGGAAAGTTCTCGCCGTCGCCTCGACCAACGTGCCGCTTTCTGTGCCGAGGAGTTCAGCCGGCGGGAAGGCCAATCCTCGACCACTGATGCGCGCGCCGGAACGCCGTCAGGCCGAGCGTGCGGCCGGCGAGCGCGCTGAAAGAGAAACGGGCCCACACGGGGCCCGCATCTTGCGCGCGGGGGATTACTAGCTCGTTACCGAGCGCTCGTCGAGGCTCACCCGCCCCGGGCCAAGGACGATCACGTACAGCAGACCGCCGATGATTGCCACGTTCTTGAGGAAGTGGTTCAGCTGGTTTCCATACTGCGCCGCCTCGAACTCCCAGAAGCGGTGCGCCATCGAGGTGGCGATGATCACGAAGAGCACCAGCAGCCAGGAAACTCGGCGCGTCTGCCAGCCAAGAACGAGCGCCGCGCCGCCGCCAACTTCGATCAGGATGGCGAGGACCGTCATTACTTCGGGCGCCGGGAAGCCGAGCTTGGTGAAGTACCCGATGTTTCCGGAATAGGACAGGATGATGCGTATGCCGGCGACGAGAAAAACCAAAGCGAGCAGAATGCGCCCGATGAGCAGCACTTGCGATTGCGCAGCTGAATTCATGTAGTCCTCCCTCTTGTGAAGTTTATTGTAGCCACGACGGCCAGCCGCGGCTTGCGACGTACGCCGTCGCCGCCGCTGCACCGCCGCACGCCAGCGTGTAGAACGAGGCGAGAAGGGTATGTCCCACACCGGCCGCGACTACGAATCCGGCGAGGAACGGTGCAAGCCCCGCCTGCACCCATGCCTCGTGCATCAAGCGCGCGCCACGCGGATCACGCCTTTCACGCTGCGCACGAGCGCCAGCGCACGCTTGAGCTGTGTCGCGTCCGCAACGTTGAAACTGAAGCGCATGAAAGCAAGATCATCGCGCGACTGCGTGCGCACCGCGGTCACATTGATGCTCTCGCGCGCCAGCGCATCGCCGATATCGCGCAGCAACCCTCGGCGATCCGCGGCAGTCACCACCATGTCGACCGCATAGGCCGCCTCGCTCCTGCCCCAGGCGGTCTCGACTACGCGCTCCGGATGGCTCTCGGCAAGCCGCTTCAAGCTTTCGCAACCCTCTCGGTGGATGGATACACCCTTGCCGCGGGTGACGAAGCCGCGGATCGGGTCGGGCGGCACCGGTTTGCAGCAGCGCGCGAGCAGGGTCGCAAGCCCGCCCATCCCGACCACGAGCATGGCCGCTTTCGCGCTCGACGCCTTTCTCGCCTTCTTGACCTCCGGAGCCGCCGGGGCAGCGCCCTTTAATGCG
>DASTPE010000010.1:0-11988 GCA_035762345.1 Burkholderiales bacterium | reverse complement strand
TAGGTGCGCAGCATCGAGCCCTCGGCGCTGCCCTCGCCCATGCGCTGCAGGCGCTTGAGCTCCTTGACGGCGTGCTTGTGCACGTCCTCGGGCATGCCGGCTTCCTCGATCGCCTTCGCGAGCTCTTCGAGCTCGGCCGCGTTGTCGCCGCCCTCGCCCAGCTCTTTCTGGATCTGGCGCATCTGCTCGCGCAGCACGTGCTCGCGCTGGCGCTCGTCGAACTCCTTCTTCGTCTTCTCGCCGATCTCCTTCGAGATGCGCAGCACGCCGACGCGCTCGGAAAGGTGCTCGAGCACCTTGTCGAGGCGGCGCTTGAGGTCGAAGGTCTCGAGCAGATCCTGCTTGTCCTCGTTCTTGATGTCGAGCAGGTTCGCGACCATGTCGGCGAGCAGCGCTGGCGAGGTCATGCCCTGCACGACGACCGTGAGCTCCTCGGGCGCATTCGGCAGCAGCGAGATCGCCTCGAGCGCCTGCGCCTTGAGCTGGAGGAAGCGCGCCTCGAGCTCGGCGTTCATTTCCTCCTTTTGCTGGACGAGCTCCACCCGGGCCACCAGGAACGGCCAGCCGTGGAGGAACTCGAGCACGCGGAAGCGGCTCTGACCCTGCACCACGAGATGGTGGGTGCCCTCGGCGCCGGTGATGTAGCGCACCACCTGGCCGGCGGTGCCGACCCAGTGGAGGTCCTCGGGCTTGACATCGTTCCTCTGCGGGTCGCGCTGGAGCAGGAAGCCCACCTTCTTCTCGCTGCGCACCGCTTCCTGCGCGGCGGCGACCGACGTGGCGCGGCCCACGGTGACGGGCGAGATCACGCCCGGGAACAGCACCGTGTTCCGCATCGGGATGACGATCAGCGCGTCCTCGGGCAGCGGCTTCAGCGCCTGCGGTTTGGTGGGGGCAGCCGCAACAACCTTGTCGTTCATGGACTCTCCTTCCGGCGGAAGGTGAGGGTCAGGATGCCGTCCTGCAACGACTTCGCCACGAGCTCGAGCGGCGAGTACGGGTCGCCGAGCGGAAGGCCGATGAAGCGCTCGAAGCGGCCGTAGGGGATCTCCAGGCGATGGATGCGGCTGTCTTCGCCGCGGCACGGGAAAGCGCGCAGCGCGGAGATCGTGATCCCGGCCGGATCGAGCGCGACCGTGATCGCGTCGGCGCTCACGCCCGGAAGCGCGACGTGCATCTGCAGCGCCTCGCCGGTCTCGACGATGTCGACGGGCGGCTCCCACGCCACCTCGGCGTGGGTGAAGAACTGGCGCTGCAGGCGCTGCGCCCGGTCGAGCATGGACAGCGCTTCGCCCCACATCCAGCTGGAAAGATCGCGCGATCTCACCGCGCTTAGATTGCGGCGATTCGCTCCAGGTTCAAGTGGAGTTTTTAGCCTGTTCCAATAACCACTTGCGGAAGGCCGCGACCGCGGGACGGTCGGCGATGACTTCCGGGCAGACGAGGTAGTAGGCCGACCCGGGCCTTACCTCGATCGCGAACGGCGCGGCGAGCCTTCCCGAGGCGATGTCGGCGTTCACGAGCGGCCGCAGCGCGAGCGCCACGCCGAGCTTCTGCGACGCCGCTTCCAGCGAGAGGATATTGGACGAGAAGTGCGGCCCGCGATCGGCGTCGACCCGACCGGCGACCCCGGCCGCCTCGAGCCACTTGCGCCACGCATTGCCGCCGGCCACGATCTCCATCGCTTCGTCGTGCAGCAGAGTGTGCTTTTCCAGGTCCGCAGGCGCTTCCAGCCCGGGCTCGAGGTCCGGGCTCGCGACCGCGACGATGGCGACGCCGAAGAGCCGATCGGCGCGATGGCCGGGATAGTTGCCCGCGCCGAGGTGAATCTGCACGGCGGAGGATTCCATCCTGAGATCGAGGTCGCCGACGAGCGCGCTGGAGTCGAGCGCGCCCGCGTCCACCATCTTGCTCGAAGCGAACACGTGCAGCTCGATTTTCGGCTCGCGCTTGGAGAACTCGGCGAGCCGCGGCATGAGCCAGCGCGCGGTGAACACCGGCGGCGCCGTGATCACGAGCTCGGTTTCCTCGCCGCGCTCGCGGATCGTCTCCACCGCCGCCGCGAGCGCGTCGAAGCCTTCGCGCAGCTTCGGCAGGCAGGCGCGCGCCGCGTCGGTGAGGTGCACGCCGCGCGCCGAGCGGCGGAAGAGCTTCACGCCGAGGTACTCCTCGAGGCTCTTCACCTGGTGGCTCACCGCCGCCTGCGTGATGTGCAGCTCCGCCGCCGCTTCCTTGAACGAGAGGTGGCGCGCGGCGGCCTCGAATACCCGCAGCGCATTCAGGGGCGGCAGGCGATAGATCACGGAATGAGCAAGTTTTTCTTATGCAAGGGGTGAGTTTTCATCGTTTGTGCAGGCGCGGCCGCATCCCTATATTCGATGCATGAAAAACCGCAATCTGCACTACCCGACGACCGAGGAATTGTACGCGTTCGAGCGCGAGGCTCGCCGCCTGCGCGCCGAAGAGATGGCGCGGCTTCTGCGCGCCGGCACCGATGCGGTGCGTTCGCTATTCAAAACAAAAGCGAAGAGGCTCCAGCATGCGTAAACAATTCGTAACGGCTTTCTGGCAGCGTGCCTACGACAAGCTTCCCGAGCACGTGCGTGGACAATACCTCACGCAACTGCAGGCCGCCGAGCGCTGGGAACTTTTCATCGGCGATCTGATCGAATTCGGGTCGCGCGCAAAGAACGCGGCTGTGAAACTGTTCCACTCGCCGCGTACAAAACGCGCATAGCATTCGACTGCTTCGCCGTCCGAGCAAATCCGAAGCCTCCTCCTCCTCCTCTGGCTAGGGCCCGCTCGGGCGGCGAGCATCTATAAAATGGCGGGGTGAAACCCGTCCCCCGCGCCGCAGGCGCGGTTGTCTTCCGGCGCAGCGAACGCGGCATCGAGCTCCTCCTGCTGCGCGCCTACAAGAACTGGGACTTCCCCAAAGGCCTTGTCGAGCCCGGCGAGAACGAGCTCGACGCGGCCAAGCGCGAAGTGCGCGAAGAAACCGGACTTGCCGAGCTCGATTACCCGTACGGCGACGAGTTCAAGGAAACGCTGCCCTACGCCGGCAACAAGGTCGCGCGCTATTACCTCGCCGAGACCGACGCTGACAAGATCGAGCTTCCGGTGTCGCCCGAGCTCGGCCGGCCCGAGCACCACGAATATCGCTGGGTGAGCTTCGACGAGGCAGAGGACCTGCTGCCGCCGCGCCTCAGCATCGTCCTAGACTGGGCCAAGAAGACTCTCCCCTAATACCCTCTCTAATTCGGGGTCAGGGCCCGAATGTGTAAAACGAGTTCGGGCCCTGGCCCCGAACTGGGAGAGCACAGTGGACAAGTTGATTATTGAGGATCTTGTTGTCGGCACTGGCGCTGCCGCGACTTCCGGCCAGAAGGTCACCGTGCATTACACGGGGTGGCTCACAAACGGCACCAAGTTCGATTCGAGCAAGGACCGCCGCGACCCATTCGTCTTTTCGCTCGGCAAGGGCCAGGTCATCAAGGGCTGGGACGAAGGCGTCCAGGGCATGAAGGTTGGCGGCAAGCGCAAGCTCACCATCGCGCCCGCCATGGGCTACGGCTCGCGCGGCGCCGGCGGCGTGATCCCGCCCAACGCGACGCTGGTTTTCGAAGTCGAGCTGCTCGGCGTGGATTAGATGCAGCGCCCTCCGTCCACCTCGATCGTCGTGCCGGTAATCATCGCAGCATCGTCCGACGCGAGGAACACCGCCGCGTTCGCGATGTCCTCGGGCTTGTTCAGGCGCCCGAGCGGTACCGTCGCTTCATAGCGCGCAAGGCCCTCGGCGTCGACTTCCTTCTTCCCCATGAACGTCGGCAGCATCGGCGTATGGGTGGCGACCGGGCAGATCGCGACGACGCGCACTCCGTGCGGCGCGACCTCGAGCGCAAGCGCCTTGGCGAGCGTGATCACGGCGCCCTTGGACATCGCGTAGGTCTGGCCGCCCGGCCGGGGCCGGATGCCGGCGGTCGACGCGGTGATGAGGAATACGCCGCGCTTCGCTCGCTTCATGACCGGAAGCGCGAATTTCGCGCCGAGCCACACGCCTTTCACGTTGACATCCATGATGCGCTCGTAGACGGCATCCTCGACGGCCTCGACGTCCATTTTCCACTGCGGCACGCCGGCGTTCGCGTAGAACACGTCCAGCCGTCCCCACGCCGAGAGGGCACGCTCGACCAGCGCCTGGTTGTCGACGGCGCGCGTCACGTCAGCCCGCACCGCGAGGGCGTGGCCTCCGCCCCGCTGGATACGTTCGCAAACGACCTCCGCGGCCGCTTCGTTCAGATCCCCGACCACGACGCGCGCGCCCTCTGCTGCCATGGCGAGCGCGGAGGCGGCGCCGATGCCCGATGCGCCTCCCGTCACTATCGCGACCCGGTCCTCGAGCTTCATGCGATCCTCCTTCTCTATCCGCTGTTTCTCAGGCCCGCCGCAAGCCCGTTGATGGTGAGATGGATCATGCGCAGGAGCCGCTCGTCGCGCTCGCCGGAGCGGTAGCGGCGCAGCAGCTCGACCTGCACGTGGTTGAGCGGATCCAGGTACGGAAAACGGTTGCGGATGGAGCGCGCGAGGGTCGGGTTGTCGGCGAGGAGCTCCGCATTGCCCGTGATTGCCGCGAGCCACTTGCGCGCGCGGTGCCATTCTTCGGAGATCTTTGCGAAGAGGGCCTGGCGCAGCTTCCTGTTCGAAACGAGCTCCGCATAACGCGAAGCGATCGCGAGATCGGTCTTGGCGAGCACCATGTCCAGGTTGGAGAGCACGCTGCGGAAGAACGGCCACTCGCGGTACATCTCCTGCAGCTTCTCGAGCGGCCCGCCCCAGGCCTCGACCGCCGCGCCGAACCCGTACCAGCCCGGCAGCATCAGCCGGCACTGGCTCCAGCTGAACACCCAGGGGATCGCGCGCAAGTCCTCGATGCGATCGCTCGCATTGCCGCCTGTCATTCGACTTGCGGGACGGCTGCCGATGTTGAGCTCGGCGATCTCGGCAATCGGCGTCGAGGCGCGAAAGTACTCGACGAAGCCGGGCGCCTGCACGAGCTCGCGGTAGGCCTTGAACGCGAGCGCGGAGAGCTCTTCGGCGATTCCATCGTGGTGGGAATGACTTTTCCCGTGGGTATTCAGCAGGCTCGCCTCGAGCGTGGCGGCGGCGAGCGTCTCGAGGTTGCGCCGGCCGGCCTCCGGATCGGCGTACTTGCTCGCGATGACCTCTCCCTGCTCGGTGAGCCGCAGCGCGCCGCCGACCGAGCCCGCGGGCTGCGCCAGCACCGCCTCGTAGCTCGGTCCGCCGCCGCGGCCGATGGTGCCACCGCGGCCGTGGAAGAGGCGAAGCCGCACGCCGCGGCTGCGGCACACATGCATGAGCGTGGTGGAGGCCTTGTAGAGCGACCAGTTGGAGGTGAAGTAGCCGCCGTCCTTGTTGCTGTCCGAGTAGCCGAGCATCACTTCCTGCTCGCCGCCGCGCGCCGCCACCCAGTCGCGGTAGAAGGGCAGATCGAGCGCGGCGCCGAGCACCTCGCCGCAGCGCGCGAGATCGCCGATCGATTCGAAGAGCGGGATGATGTCGAGCGCGCACGCGAGCCCCGCCTCGCGCAGGAGCACGGCCGCTTCCAGGACGTCCGACACCGCCGAGCAATGCGAGATCACGGAGTGCGGCACCGCGTGCGCGCCATAGCGCCGCCGCCCCTCGGCCGCCGCGGCGAGGATCGCGAGCTCGCTTTCCACGAATGGCGAGTACTCGAGGTGCGGAATGCGAAGCGGCCTCGGCCCCGACAACTCTTTCGCCAGTGCTGCGACGCGCGCGTTCTCGTCCAGCGCCTTGTAGTCCGCCTCGACTCCCGCGCGTGCGAGCAGCTCGGCCACGGCGGCCGCGTGCTCGCCCGAGCTCTGGCGCAGGTCGATCGGCGCGAGGTGGAAGCCAAAGAGGCTCACCTTGCGCTCGAGCGCCGCCAGCCGTCCACGCGCGAGGCGTTCTGCGCCTTGCGCTTTCAATGAACGAGAAACGAGAGAGAGATCTGCGAGAAATTCTTCCGGGCTGCGATAAGCCGGCCGAACCACGACGGAAGGCGGATTCGCCTTCACGCCGGCAAGCGCTTCCGCGCTCGCCGCGAGCCGCGCGTAGATGCCCGACATCGCACGCCGGTAGGGCTCGTCGCGCCGGTACGCGGAGCTCTCGCCCGATGCGGCCGCGAGCGCTTCGATCTCGGCCGGCACCGCGCGGATGCGCGCGGAAAGCGCGAGCTCCTTGTAGAGATGCCCGGTCTCCTCGAGGTAATGCGTGAGGATGAGCGCCGCCTGCTGGACGAGCGCGCCGCGCATCACCGCCGCGTCGACATAAGGATTGCCGTCGCGGTCGCCGCCGATCCAAGTGCCGACGGTGAGGAAAGGCGGCAGGCGCGACTCGGCGGGCAAGGCGAAACGCTCTTCCAGCGCGTGCTCGAGCTCGGCGTAGAGCCGCGGCAGCTCGTTCAGGAACGTAAGCCGGAAGTAGGCAAGCCCATTCGCGACTTCGTCCGCAACCTCGAGCCGCGTAGTGCGCAGCATCGCCGTGAGCCAGAGCCTCAGAATCTCGGCATGCAGCGCCTCATTGCGTTCAGGAGCATCATTTCTCGAGAGAAGCCTGGCTATTTCCCGCTGGCAATCAAGAATGCTCTGGCGCTGCACCTCGGTCGGGTGCGCAGTCAGCACCGGCGCGACACGGGCGCGCGCAAACCAGCCGAGCAGCGCCTGCGCATCCACGCCTGCCTCCCGCGCGCGCTCGAGCGCGTACGAGAAGCTCCCGGGACGCGGCGGCGAGCCGGCGGCGGCGTGCGCGCGGCGCCGGCGGTGCTGCTGCTCGTCCTCAGCGATGTTGAGGAGGTGCGAGAAGTAGCTGAAGGCGCGCACGAGGTGCAGCGTCTGCTCGGGGTCGAGCGAGTTCAGCTCGCGCTCGAGCTCGCCGCGGCTTGCGCCTTCCTTCGCCTCGTCTTCCTTGCGGAAGCGCACCGCGGTCTGCCGGATGCGCTCGATACGCTCCAGAGCGGCGTCCCCCGCCTGGCTGCGAATCACTTCGCCCAGCAGCCGCCCGAGGAGGCGGCGGTCCTCGCGCAGCAGTAGTTCCTTCTCTTCCACGAGGCCCAGCGTATCATCGGCTCATGGCAAAGCTGATCGTCGCCATCGCCATCGTCGGCGCCGTGCTCTACGGCTTTCACAGGGGCTGGATCCAGGACTGGTTCGGCCGCGCGGTCGACAGCGGCATCGACAGCGTCAAGAGCACGCAGCGCGACGCGACCCGGGTGCGCCTCGCGGACCCGCCGCAGGAGAAAAAGTAGTAGCATCGGCCGGGGCAGCACGAAGAGGAGGCTCGGCTGGAGATCCGCGAACGGCTGCGCGCCCTTCCCGCGGGTGCGCTGAAGGCGCTGCGACGCGGGATCGAGAAGGAGAGCCTGCGCGTGCAGGCCGACGGCTCGCTCGCGCTCACGCCGCATGCTCCGAGCCTCGGCTCGGCGCTCACCCACCCGCACATCACCACCGACTTCAGCGAGAGCCAGCTCGAGCTCATCACCGGCGTGCATCCCGACGCCGACGCCTGCCTGCAGGAGCTGACCGAGATCCACCAGGTCGTCGCGCGCGCGATCGGCGCGGAGCTGCTCTGGGCTTCGAGCATGCCGTGCAACCTCCCGGGCGACGAGGCCATCCCGCTCGGGCGTTACGGTACTTCCAACGTCGGGTGCGCGAAGACCGTCTACCGCATGGGCCTGTCGTATCGCTACGGCCGGCGCATGCAGACGATCTCGGGCATCCATTACAACTTCTCGCTGCCGGGCGTTGGCAGCGACGGCTATTTCGCGCTGATCCGCAACTTCCGCCGCCTGTCCTGGCTGCCGCTCTATCTCTTCGGCGCTTCGCCCGCGGTGTGCACTTCCTTCGTCGAAGGACGCGTGCACGAGCTGAAGGAGCTCGTCCCGGGAACGCTCTACCTGCCGCACGCGACCTCGCTGCGCATGGGGCGGCTCGGCTATCAGAGCGAAGCGCAGGCGAGCCTGTCGGTGAGCTACAACAGCCTCGCGAGCTACGCCGCGTCGCTGCAGGAGGCGCTCACCGTACCCTACCCGCCGTACGAGAAGATCGGGATCCGGGACAAGAACTCGTATCGCCAGCTCTCGACGAGCCTGCTCCAGATCGAGAACGAGTTCTACAGTCCGATCCGCCCCAAGCGGCGCATCCGCTCGGGCGAGCGGCCGCTGCATGCGCTGCGCGAGCGCGGCGTCGAATACGTCGAAGTGCGCCTGATGGACCTCGACCCCTTCAACCCGGTCGGCATCACCGCGCAGACGATGCGCTTCCTCGACATCCTGCTTCTCTATTGCCTGCTTGCCGAGAGCCCGCCCGACAATCCGCGGGAGCTCGCCGCGATCGCGCGCAACAAGCTGCGCGCGGCGCAGGAGGGGCGCAAGCCCGGGCTCAAGCTCGAGCGCCGCGGCGGGCAGGTCTTGCTTCTCGACTGGGGGAAGGAAGTCGTCTCGGCGTGCGAGCCGATCGCCGAAACCCTCGACCATGTGCGCGGGGGCGCGGCCTACAGAGATGCATTGCTGTCAGCAATCAACCATCTGAACGATCCGGAAGAGGTGCCTTCCGCCCGTGTCCTGCACGCCATGGCGCGCAACCACGGCAACTCGCACGTCCGCTTTACCCTGGCCGAGTCGCTCTCGCACCGCGGCACCCTCCTCGGCATTCCGCTCAAGCCTGAAGTGGAAGAGCGCTTCGCGCGCCTCGCCGAAGAATCGGTCGCGAAGCAGAAGAAGATCGAAGCCTCCGATCGCGTCGACTTCGAAACCTACCGCCAGCGCTACCTCAACCCCGTCCTCTTGCAGGCCGAGGCTTTGGAAAAATAGAGACGGGGTCCAAACCGAATTCGGGGTCAGGGTCGCAATTCAGTTTTCACGTACGCAAAAACGAGTCTCGACCCTGACCCCGAATTCGGTTTACTTCCCGCTGCCGGCGTAAGCCGTGCCCTTGCCGTCGGGCGCCCACACGACCTCGGCGTCGACCGCGTAGAGCGAGCACGGCTCCTTCGCCCTCGCGCGGCATTCGCGCACCGCGACGTCGGCGGCGTCGGGCAGGCCGCCGGCGAAGCCGCAGCGGCCGTCGGCGCTCACAGCGTAGGCGCGCGGGGTGGGCGCTTCGAGGAAGGCGCGGTAGAGGCCGCGGCAGGCGTCGGTGCGCACGTGGGGCACGCGGTCGACCGCGACGATCGGTTGCGCGGCGTCGAGGCGCTCGAACGGGACGCCGTGTTTCGCGAGGAAATGCTCGACCGCGGGCAGCCAGTAGCGCACGCCGAGCACCTCGCTGAAGATGTAGTGGCCGTCGCGCCCGAACGGCGGCTGCAGCACGTACTCGGCGCGCGCGCCGGAGGCGGCGAAGCGCTCGTACCAGAGGCGCGAGGTGTGCGCGTTGAAGTAGAGATCGTTCTCGGAGTAGTGGAAGAGCACCGGCACCTTCACGTTTCTGCCGACCGACTCGAGCAGTTTCGCGACCGGCTCGATCGCGCACGGGACGCCGGGACGGAAGTCCGGGTTGCCGCCGCGTCCCGCGGCGAAGCCCAGCACCGCGAGCAGGCCCTGCGGGTTGCGCGTACCCGCGGTGTACATCGAGACGATGCCGCCCGCCGATTGTCCGGCGAGGATCATGCGGCTGCCGTCGACATAGGACAGCGCGCGGGCGTATTCGTAGGCGGCCATGACATCGTCCGCGGCCGCCTGCTCGCCCTTGCGGTAATCGGGATTGGCGCAGGTGCCGGGGTCCTCGGCAAACTCTCCGCCGGTGGCGCCGAAACCGCGGCGCAGCGGCATCACCACCACGTAGCCCCTGCGGGCGAAGACGGCGGCGGCGTTGATGAGGAGCTCGGCCGATTCGCGCGCCCGCCCGCTTGCCGAGCCGGGGGTGCCGTGGTTCAGCACGACCGCGCCGTAGCGCCCGGCGGCTTGCGGCCGCAGAACGGTCGCTGCGAGGGAGTAACTGCCTGCGGGGATGCGGACTTCTTCTTGTATCAGCCTTGGACCGAGGGGAGTGTCATCCGCGAAGGCCTGTGCACAGGCGAGCACCAAGCAAAGCCAGACCAGTTCCCTGAAACCAGCCACTGTCGCTTCCCCCACACTGGTTGTTTCAACTACAGTGTATAGATTAGAAACGACATTGAGTAGCGAATATTTGTAGTTGTTCGGTAAAGCGAATCATTGTTTCGAGGCTATGTCGCGTCTGCGCGACATCTAGAGGTTGAGGCGCTGAAAAACTTGCATAGGCTTCTCGCCCGCGGCGGCACGCTCGTCGCGCCCGGCGTAACCGACGCGCTCTCCGCGCGCGTCATAGAGGCGCACGGCTACGAGTGCGTCTACATCGGCAGCTACGCCACCGCGGCGAGCCGGTTCGCGATCCCCGATACGGGGTTGCTATTGCTGGAAGACCTTGCGGCGCAAGCGGCGACGATCACCCGAGCGGTACGCATCCCGGTCATCGCGGACGCCGAGGCGGGTTTCCAGCCCGACGAGACGATTCGTGCATTCGAAGCCGCGGGCGTCGCCGCGCTCCACATCGAGGACCACACCGGCGCGGGCAAGCACACGGATTTGCCGCAGAAGCTCCACCCGATCGAGGAGGCAGCCGAGCGCATCCGCGCGGCGGTCGCCGCGCGCACCAATCCGGAGCTCCTGATCGTGGCGCGCTCGGATGCCTTCTGGGTGCACCGCGACCTCGAACAGTGCATTGCACGTCTCGAGCGCTACGCCGCGGCCGGCGCCGACATGGTATTTCCCACCCTCGTCGGGCCCGCCGAGCTCGCCGAAGTGTGCCGACGCATCGCCAAGCCGGTGATGATCGTGGATATGCCGGGCCGCGGCCTCGCCGAGCACGCCGGTGCGGCGATCGTCCTTTACTACGCGTTCTCCATCACGCGCCAGTTCGCCGCTCTACGGCAGGCGCTCGCTACAGGCGAGCTCGCGAGCGACACCGCGCCGCTGGAAGACTTTCTCGCCTATAAAGACGCCCACGGGAGGAAACGGTGAAAAGAATTCTTGCGGCAATTCTGCTGGTCGCATCCGCGAGCATTGCTTCGGCTCAATACCCCTCGAAGCCGATTCGCTTCATCGTCGGCTTCCCGCCTGGCGGCTCGGCCGATCCGACCACGCGCATCATCGGCCAGGCGCTCTCCGAGCAGCTCGGGCAGCCGGTGGTGGTCGAGAACCGGCCCGGCGCGGACAGCGCGATCGCGGCCGAGCAGGTATCGCGCATGGCACCCGACGGCTACACCATCATGTTCGCCTCCAACAGCGCGATGACCGCCGCGGTCGCGCTGCGAAAGAGCCCCGCCTACGACCCGCTCAAGGACTTCACGCCAATTTCGATGGTCGGGCGCGCAACCGTGTTTTTCTACGTGCATCCTTCCGTGCCCGCGAAGACGCTGAAGGAATTCGTCGGGCACGTGCGCGCCAACCCGGGCAAGCTGGTCTACGGGACCGGCAACCCGCTCTCCATCCTCTACGGCCAGCAGCTCATGAGCGCGACCGGCATGGACATGCTGCATGTCCCGTACAAGGGCGAGGGCCCGCTCAACCCCGACATCCTGGCCGGCCGCGTGCACTCTTCGTTCCTCAGCACTGCTTCGGCGATCGCCAATGCGAAGGACGGGCGTCTGCGCCCGCTCGCGGTGCTCCTCGAGCGCCGCAGCCCGCTGCTTCCGGACGTCCCGACCATCGACGAAGCGGGCGTGCCGCAGGTGACCGTGCGCCAGTGGGCCGGCGTGTTCGGCCCGCCGAAAATGCCGCACGAGATCGTCGAGCGCCTGAACAAGGAAGTGAATGCCGCTCTGAAGAGAAAGGACGTGCTCGAAAAGATGCAGAGCTACGGCTACGCCGCCGAGGGCTCGACGCCCGAGCGGCTCTTCGACATCAACCGCGCCGACCTCGAGCTCTGGCGCCGGCTCGTCAAGGAAGCCGGAATA
>DASTPE010000009.1:0-21136 GCA_035762345.1 Burkholderiales bacterium | reverse complement strand
CGCCGCGACCGGGCCGAAGATCTCCTCGCGGTTGATCGTCATCGCGGGCGTGGTGTCGACGAAGAGCGCGGGCTCGAGGTAGTAGCCCTGCTTTTCGCGCTCGAGGCGGCCACCGCCGGCCGCGAGCTTCGCTCCCTCCTTGCGACCAAGCTCGATGTAGCGCAGGTCCTGCTCGAGTTGCCGCTCGTCCACCACCGGGCCGATATCGGTTCCGTCCTTCAGAGCGTCGTCGACTTTGAGGGTTTTCAGCTTGTTTGCGACCGCGTCGATAAATTTGTCGTGGATCCCTTCGGTCACGATCAAGCGGCTCGAGGCGGTGCAGCGCTGCCCGGTGGAGAAGAAGGCGCTCTGGATGGAAAGATTCACCGCGGTGTCGAGGTCGGCGTCGTCCAGCACCACCTGCGGATTCTTGCCGCCCATCTCGAGCTGCACCTTGGCAAGCCGCGCGGCGCAATTCTGCGCGACGCGCTTGCCGACGGCCTGCGAGCCGGTGAAGCTCACCGCGTCGATGCCGGGATCGGTGGAGAGCAGCTCGCCCAGCACCGAGCCGCGGCCCATCACCAGGTTGAACACGCCCGCCGGCACACCGGCCTTGGCGATGATCTCGGTAAGCGCCCAGGCGCAGCCCGGCACGAGGTCCGCCGGCTTGAACACCACGCAGTTGCCGTAGGCGAGCGCCGGGGCGATCTTCCAGGCCGGGATCGCGAGCGGGAAATTCCACGGCGTGATGATCCCGACCACGCCGAGCGGCTCGCGCGTGATCTCGACCTTGATTCCCGGTCGCACCGAGGGCAGCACTTCGCCCGCCTGGCGCACCACCTCGCCCGCGAAGAACTTGAAGAGATAGCCCGCGCGCGTCGCTTCGCCGACCGCCTCAGGCCGGGTCTTGCCCTCCTCGCGGGCAAGCAGCGTGCCCAGCTCGTCTTTTCGCGCGAGGATCTCGTTGCCGATCTTGTCCAGCGTGTCGGCGCGCGCCTGCACCGGGCCGCGGGACCAGGCCGGAAAGGCGGCGCGCGCGGCGGCGATCGCGGCCCGGGCCTGCGCGGCGTCGGCGCGCGCGAAATCGCCGACCACGTCGGCGATGTTCGACGGGTTAATATTTGGCGCCTGCTCGCGCGTCAGCGCCCATTCCCCATTGATGAAATTCTGGTGTACTTGCATGGAAGGCCAATGATATTCGATCCCGTCCAGATTCAGCGAGGAGCGCGGCTCAAGCGCTCGCCCTACTTCGAGGCAACGCAGCGCGCCGGTTGCCGCGGCTACACGGTCTACAACCACATGCTGCTGCCGATCCGCTACGACGGCTTCGAGGCGGAGTACCAGCGGCTGCTCGCCGACGTGACGCTGTGGGATGTATCGGTCGAGCGCAACGTCGAGATCGCCGGACCCGACGGCCAGCGGTTCGCCGAGTTGCTCACGCCGCGCGACTTATCCAAATGTGCGGTCGGCGAAGGCCGCTACGTCATTCTCACCGACGAAGCCGGCGGTATTGTCAACGACCCGGTGCTGCTGCGCCTGGAAGAGAACCGCTTCTGGCTCGCGTGCGCCGACAGCGACGTGCTGCTTTGGGCCAAGGGTGTCGCGCGCGGCAGCGGCATGCGGGTCGAGCTGCGCGAGCTTGACGTCGCCCCGCTCCAGGTGCAGGGACCGAAGTCCCGGCAACTCGTTACAGACGTGTTCGGCAGCCGCGTGGAACGGCTGGGCTATTACCATTTCTTCAAAGCGCAGCTTGACGGTATCCCCGTGATCGTGACGCGCACCGGATGGACCGGCGAGCTCGGCTACGAGCTGTACCTCCTCGAGCCGGCGCGCGGCGTCGAGCTGTGGAATCGCGTGATGGAAGCCGGCAAGCGCTACAACATCGCGCCCACCGGCCCGTCTGACATCCGCCGCATCGAGGCCGGCATCCTCAACTACGGCATCGACGTGACGCTCGACAACAATCCTTACGAGGTCGGGCTCGAACGGCTCGTCAACCTGGACAAGAAGGCGGATTTCGTCGGCAGGGAAGCGCTGAAGAAAATCTCCACGCAGCGAGTGTCGAGAAAGCTGGTTGGCGTCGAGATCGGCGGCGCGCCGATGGAGATGAACATGACACGCTACCCGGTCAAGAGCGGCGGCTTCGTCACCTCGTGCGTGCACTCGCCCCGGCTCGCGAAGAATATCGGCTATGCGACGGTGCCGGTGGAATATTCGGCAGCGGGCACCCGTTTGGAGGTTCAGGCGCCCGATGGCGCGCGCGGCGCGATCGTCGTGCCGATGCCGTTCATCGATCCGAAAAAGGCGATCGCCAAGTCATGACCATCGAAAACGCAATGAGAAGTTTCTGGACGGCATTGTTGATATTCCCGGCGCACCTGTCGGCGCAGGTCAGCGTGCAGGAGTACAAAGTGCCGCCGGGACACCGGGTACACGACGTGTGGGCCGACGCGAAGCCCGACGGACCAGTATGGATTTCCGCGCAGGGCAGCGGCAACCTCGGCATTCTCGATCCGAAAAGCGGCAAGGTCGAGTTCGTGCCGCTCGGGCGCGGCTCGGCGCCGCACGGCGTGATCGCCGGTGCGGACGGCGCGCCGTGGCTCACCGACGGCGGCCAGAACGCGATCGTGCGCGTCGACCCCAAGACGCGGGCAGTCAAGCTGTGGCCGCTGCCCGAGGGCACGGGCTACGCCAACCTGAACACCGCGATCTTCGACGGCAAGGGCGTGCACTGGTTTACCGGGCAGAGCGGCATCTATGGACGCCTCGATCCCGCGAGCGGCGAGATGAAAGTATTCGACGCGCCCAAAGGGCGCGGGCCCTACGGCATCCACGCCACGCCCGACGGGACGGTCTACTACGCCTCGCTTGCCGGCTCTTTTCTGGGAAAGATCAACGCCGACGGAACCACAACGCTGATCGAACCACCCACGCCGCGCCAGGGCGCGCGGCGCGTCTGGTCAGACTCCAAGGGCAATATCTGGGTGGCCGAGTGGAACTCGGGAAATCTCAGCCGCTACGAGCCGAAAACCGGCAAATGGTCGAAGTGGCAGGCGCCCGGGGACGAGCCGCACGTCTACGCGGTGTACGTCGACGAAACTGACAAGGTGTGGGCCGCGGAGTGGAACGCGCAGGTGATGCTGCGTTTCGACCCGGCGACGGAAAGATTCGAGACTTTCAAGTCCTCGAGCTCTCGTCCGAACGTTCGCCAGATCCACGGCCGCAAGGGCGAGGTGTGGACCCCCGAGTCCGGGACCGACAAGATCGTGGTGTACCGCTATAAATAGCGGAATTTGGGGTCAGGGTCGCGATTCGTTCTTACGTACGTGAAAACTGAATTGTGACCCTGACCCCGAAGTCCTAATGGAGCGAGCGAGCGAAAGTCTTGCCGCGCAAATAGTCGAAGGCGTGCGGCTGGTCATGCACGAGGTCCGTGATGGCGTGGGTGATCTGGTCGTGGATCTCGTCGTACTGGGATTCGATCTTCGGGTACAGGCCGATGTCGGTCACGAAGAGATCCGCGTCCGGAATGCGGTTGCGGTCCACGTCCTTGGGGAGCATGGCGCGGTCCTGGACCGCGAAGCCGTGAAGCGTTGGACAACGGGCGAAAAGCAATCGGATGCGGGCCTGGACGTCGGCCTCCAGCCTGCCGAGCAGGCTGCCGTACTGTTGCGGGGTTTTCATAGGGGTTCAGCCTAAGGTCTTGTAGCGAAAAGACCTATAGGGGAATCCCTGAAACAACTACAGCCGAACCCCGAGACCGCGCAGATCGGGCTCAGAGCCCGATTTCTTTAGTGGAGGGTCCTGGCGAAAGTGCGGCCGCGGAGCCACTCGCCGGCCCGGGGCTCCTCTTCGAGCAGCCCGCCCAGGGTCTTGGCAATGTCCTGGTAGATCTCGCCGTACTGCTCGGGCGAGAGGCGCGGCGAAATCCCGATATCGCTCACGTAGAGCTCCTGGGCCTCTTCACGAACCGCGAACCCCCACAGATCGGGGCAGCGCGCAAAGAGCGACTCCAGCTGTTCGCGCAAGTGTCGCGAGGTTTTCATGGCGTCTACCGTAGTCCTCGTGGATTACAACCGAGGCTCTCCCCGGGGGGCCCGGCTGGTCTAGGTGTTTTCCTGTCGTTGGGTCTTGTCGCGAAACCGTCTACAGCGACCGACCGGCTACGGGCCCGGCGCATTAGTATTCGTGGGCATCCTCACGGCCCGGAGGCGCCGCATGCCCAGGTTTCTCATTACCCCGCATTTCCGGCTTCACGAATGGGTAGCCGAGGAGAAGGGCTACTTCCGAGAAGAGGGGCTCGACTACGAGTTCCGCGAGGTCTTCAGAACTCACGCGACCCCTGACAAGGTCGGCGCGATGACGAGCTTCGAGGAGGGCCGCAAGACCAACGTCAGCTGCGCGTGCCATTGGACGGTGAACGTCGCCGCCTCGCAAGGGCGCGGCAGGATGTACGCCGACGCCTACTCGGTTTCCCCGAGCGGCGTGTTCGTGCCGCCGGAATCGCCGATCCGCGAGCCGAAGGATCTCAAGGGAGTGCCGATCTCGGTCGGCCATCAGTCAGGTAGCCACTATTCGACGCTGCAGGCGCTCGAGCAGTACCTGCCGCGCGAGGACATCAAGCTCTCGTTCGCCGACGGCATCCTCTTCGGCCGCATGGAGAAGCTCATCGACCGCCAGGTGCCGGCGGCGGCGCTCTTCAGTGGCCCATACTATTTCGCCGAGCAGCTCGGCTTTCGCAAGATCATCGACACCACGTTCATGATCGCCTCGATGATCACCGGCGATCCCGACGCGGAGGACGTGCGCAAATATTTCCGCGCGCTACGCCGTGCGCAGCGCGACATCGATCTGCGTCCCGAGCTCCATACCCACCATTACGCCAAGGAATTCCCGCGCCGCTTCCTCGGCCAGATCGACACGCGGCGCTGGGGCCCCGGCGAGCGCATCGTGTTCGAGCCTTATACGCGCGAGGTTTTCGAGCAATCCTTCAGATGGATCGCCGAGCACGAGATCTTCAAGCCGGGCGAAATGGGCTCCGGGCGCTACGAGGACGCCTGCGTTTCGCTGCAGACCTAACGGCTCTTTTTCTTTTTCAGTGGAGGTTGCGGGCGAAGGTCCGGCCCCGCAGCACGTCCTTGGCTGCCGGGCGCTCCAACAGGAAATCGAGCAGCGCAACCGCGATCTCGTTGTAGATTTGCTCGCACTGGTCGGCGTTCAGATAGGGATATACGCCGATCTCGCTCACTACCAGCTCGAGGGCGATGGCGCGCAGCTCCTCGGGCAGCGCTGAAGGATCCTGCACCGTGAAGCCGAAGAGCTGAGGGCAGCGCTCGAAGATCGCATTGATTGATGCGCGCGGCCAGGTCCTCGTCGATCGGCGCCAGGTCGGCGTTCAGGGCCCCGAGGGGAGCGGGTTTCATGCCGCGATTGCCGCAAATAACGGACCCGAAGTTATGCTGTCGGGGTTGGCCGACAAGAAAATCTTCTACGGCTGGTGGATGGTCGGTGCCGCGACCGGCCTGCAGTTTCTGCAGGCGGGGCTCGTCACCCAGGCGTTCGGCGCCTATCTGGCGGTGCTCGCCGACGAGCAGGGCTGGAGCAAGACCGCGCTGTCGGGCGCAGCGGCGCTGCAGCAGATGGAAGTCGCGCTGCTCGGCCCGGTGCTCGGTTGGCTGATCGACCGCTTCGGCCCCAAAGCGTTCGTGCGCGCCGGCGTAGTGGTGTTCGGCACTGGTCTTTGCCTGCTCTCGCAAGTGCAATCGCTGCCCGCGTTCTACGGCGCTTTCATCGTCATCGCGCTCGGCTCGAGCCTGTGCGGCTTCTTCCCGCTTAACGTCGCGCTCATTCACTGGTTCGAGCGCAAGCGCGCCCGCGCGCTCTCGGCGATGTCGATCGGGCTTGCCTTCGGCGGCATCATGGTGCCGCTCGTCGCGCAGTCGCTTACCACGTTCGGCTGGCGCGCCACTGCCCTCGCCTCGGGCCTGGCTGCGATCGCGGTCGGCCTGCCGCTGGCCATGGTGATTCGCAACAGCCCGCGAGATCACGGAGAAGTGGTGGATGGCATGCCCACCGAGCTTTCTCCGACGAATATTTCTGTTGAGAAAGCCGATTCCACGCGAGACTTCACCGCGCGCGAGGCGCTGCGTACGCAGGCGTTCTGGCTGATCTCGCTCGGGCACGGCTTCGCGCTCTTTGTCGTGCACGCGGTCTCGGTGCACGCCATCACGCACCTGAAAGAAGGGCTCGGCTACTCGGTGGCGGCCGCCTCGCTCGTCATCAGCCTCGTGACCACGTGCCAGATCGGCGGCGTGCTGCTCGGCTGGGCGATCGGCGACCGCTACAAGAAGCGCCTGATTGCCGCGGCGTGCATGTTGGCGCACGCGACCGCGCTGCTGCTGCTCACGTACGCGATCTCGCTTCCCATGGTAATCGCCTTCGCGGTGCTGCACGGCACGGCCTGGGGCTTGCGCGGACCGATGATGCAGGCGATGCGCGCCGACTATTTCGGCCGCAGCTCGATCGGCATGATCCTCGGGCTCTCGTTCATGATCATCGTGGTCGGCCAGGTGGGCGGCCCGATCATCCCCGGAGTCTTCGCCGACATCACGGGCGACTACCGCGTCGGCTTCACCATCCTGGCGCTTCTGGCGGGCCTGGGCTCCGGGTTCTTCCTGCTCGCCAGGAAGCCGAAAAGACCCAATCTCTAGAAAAAGACGAGTGCCCTCGCCTCGATGCTCTGCCGCGGCGGCGCGCCCGGCGGCGTGGCGGGATCGTCAAACGAGGTGTGCGGCGTAAAGCGCGCCCGGCCGTCGCGCTCCGAGTCGTAAACCTTGAAGACGAGCGCCTCGTCGCGCCGCATCCTCGGGAAGTAGACCCAGCGGTGACCCGGGCTGTACTTGAGGCGGTAGGTCTGGCCGACGCGGTGCGGATAGCGCCGCTCCGCGATCAGCAAGTCCTCCGGCGAGATGCTGCGCGCGTCGGCAATCGCAAGCGGGTTCGCCTCGACCGGCCGGTTGATCGCGCGCCACACCTGAATGATCGAGAAGCGACGTTGCAGCAACGAATCGGCCTCATGGCCCATGACTTCCCTGACCCGGTTCGGCCCCGACCACTCGGTATAGTCGTTGTGCGCCGAGAGTACCGGCTCGCGCAGAAGCCGCGCGTCGCGCTCCGCTTCGTCGCCCGAGCGCAGCGTGTGGTCGAAGACCTGCACGCGCGGGGCTCGCGTCAGTTTCGTGATCAGCGCGGCGACTTCCGGGTAATAGACCTGCTCGAGCTCGTCCTTGTCGAAGAAATCCTTCACCGCGGTCTCATGCCGCACGAAGACGAAGCCGTTTCCTTCCAGGGAAAAGGTCTTGTTGCGCCCGTCCTCGATTTCCACCGGAAAGAGTTGCTCCGTACCGGAGGTGCGGCGACGGATATTGTTCGGCCCGAAAGTCTCGTTGACGAGCTCCTCCCCCGTGGGAAGGGTGTAGCGGATGCCGGCCTGCACGCCGGCAAGTCTAATGCAGGGCTCTCATGAACGTGCGTCCCGGCAGCAGCATGCGTGCGGCCGGCTGCGCCGCCACTGCCGCAGCGATGGCGCGCGCGATGTCGTCGTAAACCTCGTCGTAGTGCGCCTTGTCGCGCCGCGGCGAGATTCCGATCTCGAAGATGAAGAATTCGCCAGCGAGCGTGGTGGGATCGATATGGTCGGGCAGCCCGCTTCGGTCGCGCACGGTGAAGCGCCACAATTCGGGGCGGCGCGCGAAAAGGCGCGCGACCCGCCCCTCAAGCTCCGCTTTGGCGGAGTCCATTTCTTTCAACCCTCCCGGCGCCAATATACTTCGGCCGTGGAGTACGGCAACGACTTTCTCCTCCAGGCGAGCCTTTATTTCGCGGCCGCCGTGGTCGCGGTAATGATTTCTCACAAGTTTGGCCTGGGGTCGGTGGCAGGTTACCTTCTCGCCGGAATCGCGATCGGTCCGTGGGGCTTCCAGCTGGTCGAGGCCGGCGCCCAGATCAAGGGCTTCGCCGAGCTCGGCGTGGTGTTCCTGCTCTTCGTGATCGGGCTGGAGCTCGAGCCCAAGCGTCTCTGGAGCATGCGTGCGAAGCTGCTCGGTCTCGGTCTTTCCCAGGTTTTCGGCTCGATGGCGGCGATCACGGCGGTGGGCTGGGCGCTCGGCTTGGACCTGCGTGTGGCGCTGATCGCCGCCATGGCGCTTTCCCTCTCCTCCACCGCGCTTGCCCTCGCCCCGCTGAAGGAGCGGGGTGCCTTCGGCACGCAGGCCGGCCAGGGCACCTTCGCAGTGCTTCTCTTCCAGGATATCGCGGTCATCCCGATGCTCGCGCTGTTGCCGCTCCTGGGCACCGGAGCCGGCGGCTCGGCTTTCTCGTGGCAGAAGCTCGGCGTGGCGGTGGCCGTGATCGTGCTCACGCTCGGTGGCGGCCGGCTGGTGGCGCGGCCGGTGTTCCGGCACATCGCGCGCACGCGCCTGCGCGAGATCTTTACCGCATTCGCGCTGCTTCTCGTGCTCGTGATCGCCCTCGCCTTCGAGCACGTCGGGCTCTCCATGGCGCTCGGCGCGTTCCTCGGCGGCGTGCTGCTCGCCGAGTCGGAATACCGCCACGAGATCGAGGTGGCGGTCGAGCCCTTCAAGGGCCTGCTGCTCGGCCTGTTCTTCATCGCGCTCGGCATGAGCGTCGATTTCTCGGTGCTCATCGCAAAGCCCATGCTCGTCTTCGCCCTGATCGCGGGCGTGTTCGTGGTCAAGGGGGCGGTGCTGTGGCTCATCGCGCGCTGGGCGCGCTTTCCGCGCGCCCAGCGCCCGCTCTTCATCCTGCTCCTGGCGCAGGGTGGCGAGTTTGCCTTCGTCATCCTCGGCGTCGCCGCCACGCACGGCGGCATGGCTACCGGCACGGCCCAGGCGCTCATCCTCGCGGTCGCGATCTCGATGCTGCTCACGCCGTTCATGCTCGCGCTGCATGACGGCCTCGCCCCGTGGTTCGCCGCGCCGGCCGAGGAGCGCGCGCCCGACGTGCCCGAGGCGAGCAAGGTGCTCGTCGCCGGCCTCGGGCGCATCGGCGTGGTGGTGGCGCGCATGCTGCACGCGGCGGGCTACGAGCCGACCATGCTCGACGACGATCTCGACCACGTCGAGCAATCGCGCAAGTTCGGCTTCCGCGTGTTCTATGGCGATGCGACACGCCTGGACCTCCTGCACGCCGCGGGGGCCGGCGAGGCCGACCTTCTCGTGATCGCGCTCGACGACGCCGACGCCACCTCGCGGCTCGCGCGGATCGTGAAGACGCATTTCCCAAAGCTGCGCATCATCGCGCGCGCCCGCGACATGCGTCACATGTTCGAGCTGCGCGACACGGGCGTGCAGACGATCGAGCGCGAGACCTGGCTTTCGGCACTCAAGCTCGGCGAGCTCGCGCTCGCTCAGGCGAGCGGCGATCCGGAGCGCGCGCGCCGCACCGCCGAGATATTCGCGCGGCACGACGTCAAGGTGGTGACGAAGCTCTACGAGGTGCACCGCACCCAGCCCGACGCCCACATCAGCGTTTCCCACGAGCTGCGCGAGCAGCTTGCTCGCACGCTGCGCGAAGATGAGCGTAGGATTGCGGTCATAAGAGCGGAAAGACCATGAGCGCACCCGGACCCGGCAAGGACGCGCCGGCGCAAGCCTCGACCGCGAAGGACGTGAGCGTCAAGGATCCCTACATCGACCTCGCCGAGCGCATCTTCGTGCAGCTCTCGAGCCGCGTTTACGGCACGCTCGCCAGCTCCGAGATCAAGAAGCCCGACCCCAAGGCGCTCGCCGCGTTCAGCTTCAGGCTCGCGGAGGCCTTCGAGCAGGCGTCGCGGGAAACCGATCGCATGAAGGCCAAGATCGAGGCGGCAAGCAAGGCCGCGGTGAAGCTCGACGAAGTCGACCTGTCGCACGTGTTCCAGAACACCGCCAAGAAATAACGCAACCGGCATGGCGTTGCCTGCGCGCGAAACGACCGGCGGCGGGGAGCTCTAGGCTGCTCCGGCGCCGCGATTTCCTCGGGATCACGCTTGCCGGCGCCGCGTGGCCGTCCAGTGTGCTGCCGCAGGCGGCCAAGAAGGACAAGCCGCCGCCGGGCATCCTGGTCAACGATATTCATTCGCAGCTCAATTCGTCGCGCGTGTGGCGCGTCGTCCAGCCCGACACGCTCGACAGCATCCGCGCGGCACTGCGCGCGGCCCAGAAAGAGGAAAGGGCGGTCTGCATCTCCGGCGCGCGCCACGCCATGGGCGGCCAGCAATTCGTCGCTGACGGCCTGATGATCGACACGCGGCGTATGAACCGCCTGCTCAACTTCGACGCCGAGAAGGGGCACGTCGAGTTCGAGGCCGGGATCCAGTGGCCGCAGATCCTCAGCCACCTCACGAGCCTGCAGAAAGAGCGCGAGCGCCAGTGGACCTTCGCGCAGAAGCAGACTGGCGCCGACAAGCTCACCCTCGGCGGCTGCCTCTCGGCCAACGTCCACGGCCGCGGGCTCAAGATGCCGCCCTTCATCGGCGACGTCGAGTCGTTCCGCCTGCTCACCGCGCGGGGCGACGTGGTCAACTGCAGCCGCACCGAGAATGCGGACTTGTTCCGGCTCGCGATCGGCGGCTATGGCCTGTTCGGCCTGATCACGTCGGTGACGCTGCGCCTGGTCGAGCGCCGCAAGGTCGAGCGCGTGGTCGAGGTTCGCTCCATCGACGGCCTGCCCAAGGCGTTCGCCGAGCGCATCGGTGACGGCTTCATCTACGGCGATTTCCAGTACGCGATCGACGAAACCTCGGATGACTTCCTGCGACGGGGCGTGTTCAGCTGTTACCGCGCGGTCGATCCGGCGACGCCGATGCCGCCGGGCCAGAAAGAGCTTCATGAGCGCGCCTGGGTCGAGCTGCTCACGCTCGCGCACCACGCCAAGCGTGAAGCGTTCCGCCGCTACGCGGCGCACTATGTCGCCACCAACGGTCAGCTGTACTGGTCCGACGAGGCCCAGATGAGCATCTACCCCGAGAACTACCACCGCACCCTCGACCAGCGTGTCGGCGCGGCGGTGAAGGCGACCGAGGCGATCACCGAAATCTACTGCGAGCGCGATGCGCTCGAGCGCTTCATGACCGACGTGCGCGACTACGCGCGGCGCGACAAGGTCGACATCATTTATGGCACGGTGCGGCTGATCGAGCAGGATCGCGAGAGCTTCCTCGCCTGGGCGCGCAAGCCCTACGCGTGCGTCATCTTCAACGTGCACGTCGAGCACACCACGAGCGGACTGATCAAGGCGGGCGACGTGTTTCGCCGCCTGATCGACATCGGCATGAAGCACGGGGGCAGCTACTTCCCCACCTACAACCGCTACGCGCTACGGCGCCAGGTCGACGCCTGCTTCCCCCAGTTTCAGGAATTCCTCAAGCTCAAGCTCAAATACGACCCGAAGGAGCTCTTCCAGAGCGAGTGGTACCGCCACTACAAGAGGATGTTCGAGAAGAGCTAGAAGGCAAAGGTGAAGGTCACCTCGCCATAGGTGCTGTCGCAGGAGCGGTAAAGGGTCTCGCTGCAATCGAGGTACGACTCGTACACGACCCCGAGCCCGATGTAGGCGTTGCGTCCCGCGCCGATATACACGCCGGCGCGCCCGCCGACCGAATCGAGGTCCGGCAAGCCGTCCACATCGGTACGCCGATAGAAGCCGCCCAGATAGGGCTTGACCGGCTGCAGCTGGTGAAAGACGTACTGCAGCGAGCCGGTGAACTTGCTGATGTCGGGATCCCCGCCGGACCAGGATTCGTAGTGCACGCCGACGCTCAATCCGTCCAGCAGGTAATAGCTTGCGCCGATCCCCAGGACGAAGTAGCTCTCGTCGAACGCGGAGCCGCTGCCGGCGGTGACCACGAAGTGCATCCGGCCCCGGCTGAACGCTCCGGCCGCGCCGACGTCCGCCGCAGCGGCAGCCGACGCGGCCAGGGCCAAGCCCACGGCCGCCAGCGCTCTCGCACACATGAGGTAATTTTCTCATGACAGCCGGGGTATTGTGGCTTCTGCTTGCGTTTTTCCTGCTGCGAGTGCTCGGGCAGGCGCTCGTCGCCTTCTTCGACGTCGGCTTTCTTCCGCCCATGGCGTCGTGGTATTCGGGCCTCATGCCCTACGAATACCTGCTGCCGGCGCAGATCGCGATCGTCGCTTTGATGGCAAAGATCTCGGTGGACTTCACGCGCCGCAGCGGCTTCTTTTACGACGCGAAAAAGCCATTCGCTACCGTCTGGCTCTGGTTCGGCTACCTTTACCTCGCCGCGATGCTCGCGCGCGCCCTCCTCCTCTGGGACCGGCCGATCCCGATCCTCTTCCACTGGGTGCTCGCCGCCTTTGTCATCATAGTGGGCCGCTCGCACCGTCAGCGGCTCGCGCCATGACCCTCTCCGAGCCGATGACGCTCGCGACCGATTACCTGCTCGGGGGGGTGACGGCCTGGCTGTGCATCCGGCTGGCGCGAAACGCTCAATCGCAGAAGTCCAGGATCTTCTGGGCGCTCGCATTCGCGGCCGTGGCGCTGGCCGCAGTTCTTGGCGGTACCTGGCACGGCTTCGTGCAAGGCAAGCTGCTTTGGAAAGCGACGCTTCTCGCTGCGGGCGGCGCGAGCTTCGCCATGCTGGCCGGGTCGGCATTCGCCGTGCTCTCGGGGACGCCCCGGGCGGTCCTCCTCGCGCTGGCGAGCGTCAAGTTTCTGCTCTACGCCGCCGTGGTGCTCGTCCGCGACGAATTCATCTTCGTCGTCATCGACAGCGGCATCGCGTTAATGCTGGTTGCGGCATTGCACGTGTGGCGCTTGAACGCCTGGATCGTGGCGGGCGTGGCAGTGTCGGTGCTCGGCGCGCTGGTGCAGGCGAGCGGGCTTGCGCTGCACCGGCACTTCAACCACAACGACCTGTACCACCTGATCCAGGTGGCGGCAATGTTCCTTCTCTACCGCGGTGCCCTGCGCCTGACCGACTCGGTCGCGTCGGGCCGACGCGAGCTCGTTGCATAATCGGCCTTTTGCCAGAGGGAGAACTCGAATGCGCCTCGCGATCCTCGCCATGATCGCTCCTGCCCTGCTCGTCGCTTGCGCGCCCAAGCCGGTAACCAAAGAAGAAACCGCCGGGCTCGATTACGGCCCGAAGCCGGTGCACTGGAAGAAAGAGATCACGAGCTATCTGTCGGTCCGGCTTACCGATCCCAAGTCCGCGCTCATCGAATTCCGCACCGAGCCGCAGCAGATGTACCAGCGCAAGGTCATGCTGCGCGACATGCACTACGGCTGGGCCACGTGCGTCTGGGTGAACGACAAGAATACCGCCGGCGCCTACGCGGGCTTTTATCCGATGACCTTCTTCTTCCGCCACGAGAAGATCGTGCAGGTGAATGGCGGGCCGGACGACTTCGGCATCGGCGCGCAGTACGCACGCAGCCAGTGCGAGCAGCTCGGCGCGCCTTTCAAGCACTAAGGCTGGCCGATGTAGTCGCGCTTCCCGATATCGACGCCGTTCGCCCGCAGGATGTTGTACGCGGTCGTGACGTGGAAGTAGAAGTTCGGCCAGGCGTGGCCCATGAGGTACTGGAGCCCGGTGTATCTGTGCTCGCCTGAGCGCATCTTCAGCACCACTTCGCGCTCCTCGGAGCCGTCGATCGCGACCGCGGGCACCGAGCGCACGAAGTCGAGCGTCTTGGCGATGCGCGCCTTGAGCTCCGGGATGGTCTGCTCGGTGTCCTCGTGCTTCGGAATCTCGACGCCGGCGAGGCGCGCGACCGCGCCCTTCGCGGTGTCGCAGGCGATCTGCACCTGGCGCGAGAGCGGGAACATGTCGGCGATGAGCCGCATGCTGCCTAGCACCGCCGGATCGATCTTCTTCGCTTCGGCGTGAGCCTGCGCCTTGTCGAGAATGGCCGAAAGGTTGGCGAGCGTGTTCGCGAACCGTGGCGCGCTCGCCTGATACATCGAGATTTTCATCGCGTTTCCCCTTGGATTCGAGGAACGCGATTCTAGCTTCGGCTAGAGCGCTCGCGGGCCTCTCGACGCCGCAATCGCGATCAGAGCGCCGATCAGCACCCCGATGCCGAAACCGGCGCCGACCGAAGTCCAGGGGTTGTCGTGAACCGCCTTATCGGCGTATTGCGCCGCGTGTCTTGCCTGCTCGCCGACGCCCGCAAAGGTTTCGTTGAAGCGCTCGCGCGCCGCCTGGAACGTTTCGCTGCGAGCGGGAACGTCCTGGACGCTGCTCGGGATCTTGCCTGCCTGGGTCTGCTCCATGTCGACTCCTCGGGATTGGGTATCCCCGAAAAAGCAAACTACGTGCCGACTGGAGAGCTACTGCTTCGGGCAGCCCGATCCATCCCCGCTTTTGGTTTCAACTCGATGCAGGTAGCATCCAGCGCCTCGACATCGCACCCTGATCACCTGATCGATCTGACTTGAACCCCACGACGAACAGCCCTCGTGACCGCGGCCGCGCTTCGTTCGACCGCCACGACTGGGGCGAGGCGTTCGACGCGTTCGCGAGCGCGGAACGGGATGCGCCGCTCGACCGCGATGATCTCGAGCGGCTCGTGTGGTCGGCCGCGCTGCGGGGGCACGACGAGGCATTTCTCGGCGCGCTCGAGCGATTGCACAAGGCGTGCGTCGAGGCGCAGGAGGGCCGCCGGGCTGCGCGCGCGGCGTTCTGGATCGGCTTTCATCTCTCGTCGCTCGGTTCGGCTTCGGCCGCAGGGTGGCTCGCCCGCGCGAGCCGGCTCGTCGAGAACGAGCAGGAGCCCTGCGTCGAGCGCGGCTACGTTCTGTTGCCAGCCGTGTATCGCCACCTCGGCGCCGCGGACGACGTCGCCGCACAGGCGGTGGCGAGCGAGGCCGCGCGCATCGGCGAGCGTTGTGGCGACCGGGATCTTGTCGCGCTCGCGAGAAACCTCGAGGGACGCGCGCTGCTCCGGCAAGCTCGCGTCGAAGCGGGCCTCGCGCTGCTCGACGAGGTGATGGTCGCGGTGACCTCCGGCGAGCTCTCGCCGCTCGTCACCGGCATCGTCTACTGCAACGTCATTGCCTGCTGCCAGCAGGTCTATGCGCTGGACCGCGCGCGCGAATGGACCGCCGCGCTCGCGCGCTGGTGCAACGAGCAACCACAGCTCGTGACGTTCACGGGGATATGCCTCGTCCACCGCGCGGAGATCATGCAGCTCGGCGGCGCGTGGCCCGAAGCGATCGAGGCGGTACGGCAGGTGTGTGACCGATGCACCGACGCCGACCCCGAGGTCTTCGGAGACGCGTGTTATCAGCGCGGCGAGCTGCTTCGTCTGCGCGGCGAGCTCGACGAAGCCGACCAGGCGTATCGCCTCGCGAGTGAACACGGGCGCGAGCCGCAGCCCGGTCTCGCGCTCCTGCGTCTGGCGCAGGGCCAGACGGAGTCCGCCGCGACCGCGATACGCCGCGTGCTTGCCACGACGAGCGTCAAGTGGCAACGTGCGCGCCTCCTGCCTGCGTTCGTCGAGATCATGCTGTCGGCCGGCGAGCTCGACGACGCGCGTGCGGCGTGCCGCGAGCTCGAGGACATCGCGCGCGAGTTCGGCACCGAGATCATCGGCGCGATGGCCGCGCACGCGCGGGGAGCGGTATCGATTGCGGAGGGTGACCATCACGGCGCGATCGAGCCGCTGCGCCATGCATTCGGCGTGTGGCATCGCGTCGGGGCGCCGTACCTCGCCGCGCGCATCCGCGTGCTCATCGGCCGCTCGTTTCTCGGGCTCGGCGACGGCGAGGGCGCCAAGCTCGAGCGCGACGCCGCTCGCAAAGTCTTCGCAGCACTTGGCGCTGCGCGCGACCTCGCAGTCGTCGATGCCGCTGACGGCAGCGCATCGACGGCCAAGCCCGTGCCCGCGCACGAGCTTTCGAAGCGAGAGCTCGAGGTCCTGCGCCTCGTGGCGAGCGGTAAGACGAACAAGGCGATCGCGCGCGAGCTGTTCGTGAGCGAGCGAACCGTCGACCGGCACGTCAGCAACATCTTCACGAAGATCGGCGTGGGCACTCGCGCCGCGGCGACGGCGTTCGCGTACGAGAACGGCCTCGTCTGAGCGCGACGGCGGCAGCGGGATGGGTGTAATTACCCATCCCGGCGACGTCGACAAATTGGGTGACTCTACCGAAGTCGCGCCGGGTTGCGATTCATATCGTCGTCGCATGAAGGGAACCACATGGCCCGCTGTCCTCTTCGTCGAGGAGGGCGCGGCGTTCGCCGAGCTCGAACGACGACACCTTGGCCGTTCACGAAAGGACGACGCGATGAACACCGAAACGCAACAGATGACGAAAGACGAGCCGCACTTTGCGCCCGTGGCGGCGTGGGACGCGATCGCCGCCGGCTATGACACGTACGTTACGCCCGGGGAAGCAGACCTCGCGACCGAGGCGCTCAAGCTGGTGGGGCTCAGGGGCGGCGACCGATTCCTCGACGTCGCTGCAGGCACCGGTGGCCTGAGCCTGCCGGCCGCGCGGCTCGGCGCGAAAGTGGTCGCGACCGATTGGTCGCCCAAGATGATCGAACGCTTCAACGCGCGCGTTCGCGACGAGCGTCTGCGCGATGTCGAGGGCAAGGTCATGGACTGCCACGCGCTCGCGTTCGCCGATGACACGTTCGAAATAACGGGCTCGTTGTTCGGCGTCATGCTCGTGCCCGATCAGCCGAAAGCGCTGCGCGAGATGGTTCGCGTGACAAAACCGGGCGGACGCGTGCTGTTGATCGCGTACGGACCGGCCTCCAACTTCGAAGCGCTGCATTGCTTCATCGATGCGCTCCGCGCCGTGAACCCCGCGTTCGAGGGGCTGCCGTCCGACCCGCCGCCGCTCGAGTTCCAAGTCTCCGACCCCGACGTCATGCGCCGGCGCCTCACCGCCGCCGGCCTGCGCGACGTCATGGTCGATACGACGCGCCAGGAGAAGATCGAGCTCCGGTCGGGACAGCAGCTGTGGGACTGGTGCCTCGGTAGCAACCCGATCCCGGGCATGCTGGTTGCCGATCTCACCGAAGCGCAGGGCGCGGCCATGCGCGCGCGAATCGACGAGACGATCCGCGCGCGCTCGCAAGGCGGCGCTTTCGCCCTGCTGACCGCGCCGCTCAATATCGGGATCGGGACCAAGTAGGCGCGGCGGGGGCGATGCCCGGGCCGGACGCGCTGCCGGCGCAGTGAGGGCCGGGCGACGGGTCGTTACGGCGGACAGACGATCGCGAAGTGGGTTTCGGCCGTCCTAATTTGCCCAAGCGCGTCCAAGGGGCGCAGTATTTGCCATAAGGCCGCTTGTGTGCCGGGATCGCGGGACGCTACCGCGACCGCGCGCACCTCGGCGTCGACCTGTCGGTCGCCATTCGATACTGGTTCAAGTAGCTAGGTGTGAGGCCGCCGGCCGCCGGCAGGTCGAGAAGCGCGGTATATCCAGTCCCAGGAGATCCGTTCGGCCCGAGGAGGAGGAGAGGCCGGGGGATCTGCGCTCTCGCCGTGCCAGCGCCGGCGATCCGACGATATTCAGTGGAAGGTGCGCGCGAGGGTACGTCCCCGCAGCAGGTCGGCCGCCTCCGGGCGGGCTTCCAGGAGCTCGTACAGCGTCGCCGAGATTTCTTCGCACAGGATCTGCGCCTCCTCGCCGACGAGCGCCGGGTGGCAAGCAATGTGCGAGAAGGAGAGGTCCTCCTTCACCGAAAAGCCGCACAGCGCCGGATAGCGCTGGAACAGCGTACTCACGACGTCGTTCACTTCCTGGACAAGCGGGTTCATCTGCGCCCCCTACCTTCTTGTTTTGACCTGTGGCCCTACGGTGCGCCGGAGGGGGTCAGAGGGGCAATGTAGGAATCCCGCAATTTGCGGCGTATTACTGCACTCCCGACGGGCGGGGCGTCCGACTTGATGAGCGGCGCAGCAAACCGGCCGGAATTCACGCCGGCGAGGTGCAGGATTTACGCGCGGACTCAGGTTCTTGGATTTTTCAGGGTTTGCTTGTTCTCTGGTAGCAGTCCGCCATGTCCTTGCCACATTTGGGCCGCACCTTGCTGTGCCATGAAGCTTGCCGCTGCTGCCAAGACGGTCGTAATCGCACTTCTCGCGCTCGCGCTGCTCGTTCCTGTACTCATGATCCAGGGCCTGGTGGCCGAACGCCAGGCAAGAAGTAACGAAGCGATCGCCGGCATAGCCGACGGCTGGGGAAAACACCAAACACTCGCCGGTCCTTATCTTGCCGTGCCATACGAGCGCCATTGGACCGAGGTCAGACGCGAAACCATAGACGGCAAGCTGCGCGAGATTCGCAACGAGCGCTCCGAATCGCGCGTGCTGCGCATTCCCGCGGCCCGAATCGATTGGGTCGTGGACGCCGAAATAAGCGAGAAAGCGCGGGGAATCTACAGGGCACGCCTCTACACCGCGCGATTTCGCGCGCAAGGCTCGATCGATGTCCCGGCGCGCGCGAGCTTCGAGGACCGCACGAGCCGTTACAAGTGGGGCAGCGCACGCCTCATCCTCGGCGTGAGCGATCCGCTCGGCATCCGCGCCGCTTCCGGCACGCATGCCTTCGCCCCCGGCCCCGGTGACGCCGCGGTCGGGGCGGGCCTGCACAGCGTCCTGAAGGACTTCGACTTCTCAAGGAAGATCGATTTTTCGCTCGACCTGGAAATAGGAGGGTCGGAATCGCTGACGCTCGCGCCGCTCAGCACCGACACCACGCTCGCAATGCGGGCCAACTGGCCGCATCCCTCGTTCCAGGGACGCTTTCTTCCGGCATCGCACGAGATCGGCGCCGATGGCTTCAGCGCGCGCTGGAAAGTATCGCGGCTCGCCGCGCAAGGAACCGGGGACGCGGGAATCACCGTCTCGTTCATCGAGCCGGTGGGCCTGTACCGGCAGCTCGAGCGCGCCTCGAAGTACGGATTTGTCTTCATCGGCCTCACCTTCGGCGCCTTCCTGCTGTTCGAGCTGCTGCGCCGGCTCGCCATCCACCCGATTCAGTACGGGCTGGTGGGTCTTGCGCTCGCGATGTTCTTCCTGCTGCTCACCGCGCTCTCCGAGCACCTCGATTTCGCCGTCGCCTACGCCATGGCCACGCTCGCCTGCGTCGGACTGATCGCGGCATACCTGGTGCGCGTGCTGCGCAGCGCCCGCGCCGGGCTCACCGTCGCTGCGGCGCTCGCGGCGCTCTACGCCATGCTTTATGCGCTGCTGCAGGCGGAGGACTATTCGCTGCTCGGCGGGTCGCTGCTTCTCTTCGCGCTGCTCGCCGTTCTCATGCTCGCCACGCGCGGCGTGGACTGGTACCTCCTCACGACGCGCGCGAAACCGACCTGACGGACAGGAGCTTGAGCGGCGCCCGGAGAGCTATCCTCTCCCCTATGCGAATCCGGGCGCCGCTCCTCTTGTGCCTGCTTGCCGCCGGCTGCAGCTACGCCTGGGACGACAGCCACTTCGAAGCCGACATCGTGCGGCCGGGTAACTTCACGGCCGGCTCGGGGATCATCGAGTCGGTCGGCGTTCTGCCCGGTGCGCGCGCCCCCGGGACTGGCGCCGACGCCAAAGGCGCGCGCCCCGACCGCAACCTCTACCGGCTGTACTTGCGTATGGATGCGGGCGGCTTCCAGACCGTCGACATCGACAGCAGCCGCTTCCTCGCCGGCCAGGCGGTCGAGCTTACGAACGACGGCCGCGTCACGCTCGTGAGCGGGACGAGTTTTAATGAGGCCTTACGGAAATAGGTATTGACGGCAAAGACGTCCCCGCCGCGCGCTGCAGTCGAGCCTCGCAGCGCGCGGCGGGGTGGGGGGGTTACTGCAGATCGACGATGAAGAGACGAATGATCTTCTCGAGCTCTTCGCGCCCGGTCAAGATGCGGCAGCCGATGCGCGTGGCCCGCCTGCCGTCGGGAAGCACCGCCTGCACGACCTTGTCGACGTCGAGGTCGACCGTCAGGGATTCGCGCTCGCTCGGACGAAGGCGCGCGCCCTTGAGCTCCGTGCCGTCGCAGATCGGAATCCCCGAATCGCCGATGATGAAGGCCTTCCCATCCAGTCCGACGTCGATCAGCTTGGCGCCGAACGATTGCAGGCCCATCCGCAGGTCGCAGCGCACATCGGCCGCGCTCGGAAACTGAGGACGCGCCGGGAACTGGCGCGGCTGCGCGGCGAGCACGATCGGCGGCGCGGTCATCCGAATCGCCGGCTGGCCCGAATGCGAATCGGTGCGCGGCTTCGCGCACGCGAATGCGAACTGCGCGCCGCGATGGTTGCAGCGGAAGGCGACCGAAGGCGCGGCGAGCAACGCGCTATTGGCAGGCTTGTGGTCCGAGCACGCCACCATGACCTGCTGCTCGGTCGCGTTGACCGACACGACGCGGGAAAGAAACATCATCTGGTTCGGCAGGCTCGCGGTGACGGCGTCGCGGTCTTCGACCATCGAGTTGAGGATGCGCTCGATTTCGATGCCCGACCTTACGAGGAGCCGTCCGGTGTTCGAGAGGCGGGTCGCAAGATCCGGCATGTACCGGATGCTGCCCGCCCGAAATGGTCACTGCAATGAACGATTACGCAACTTCCGTGACGCATTCCGGCACCGCACGTGACGTTGTGCCTGACGCCGGCTCCATTCCCGGCCGGAAGGCGAAGTTCTTTGGTCGCAGCCTGCCCATTTTTGTCTCGTACCCTGGCGGAATAAAAATGCACGCGTATCTCAGAAACACGTGGTCCCGACCCTAAACTGAATCAGCCAGGGCTGCGTCCCCGGTTCGCCTCGACAGGGCGTATCTCGAGCTCCACAAGCTCCGTGCCGCGAATGAGCGCGAGCGCGGCCGCCGCGCCGATACGCTCGCCGGTGAGCGCGCGGTGCAGGTCGTCGATGCCGTTCACGGCGCGGCCGTCGAAGCGCACGATGCGGTCGCCGGGCCGCAAGCCCGCGCGCTCGGCCGGCCCGTGCGGCTCCACCGATTCGACCCTCACGGCGTGCGTATTCGCAAGGCCGAAATGGCGGGCGACGCGCCGCGCGAGCGGTACGTTGGCGCCCGCAATCCCAAGGTAGCCGCGCCGCACGCGGCCGTCTTTCAGGAGCTGCATCACCACCCACTTCACAGTATCGATCGCGGTCGCGAAGCAGAT
>DASTPE010000008.1:0-6531 GCA_035762345.1 Burkholderiales bacterium | reverse complement strand
GATCAGCTTCATGTACTTCACGTAGCTGTTCATGCAGCCGATCGAGATGTGCAGCAGGCCCGGCAGGCCGTCGAGGACCCCCAGGCGCATCACATAGAACTTGAGGAAGCGGACCAGGGGCGAGAGGAAGACGTGGATGAGATTCGCGTTGCGACCCTCCTCGAATGCCTGGCGCGCGGCGAGCGTCGTGTAGCGGTTCTGGCGCTCGAGATACGCGGAGAGGTCGTCGAACGAGTCGTGCATCAGGTCGCCCTGGAGCGTGCCGGGCGTCACGGCGAACAGAACTTTCTCGTGCACTAGGTCGTCGCTCCAGCGCGCGTTCAGGCGGTTGAAGAGGCGCGGGCTCCAATCGGGGTAGCCCTCGCCGTGCGAGAGCCAGCGGCCAAGGAAACGATTGCGCCGGGCCATGCGGTATACCGGAGACACCGGCGCGGCAAGCGCGCTCTCGATTGATCGCGCGAGCTCGGGCGAGACGCGCTCGTCCGCGTCGAGGCACAGCACCCAGTCATGGCTCGCCTGCTCGACTGCGAACTGCTTCTGTCGGCCGAACCCGAGCCACTCCTTCTGCACCACGCGCGCGCCCTTGCGCTTCGCGAGCTCCCCCGTGCCGTCGCTCGAGGACGAATCGACGACCACGACTTCATCGACGAACGCGAGGCTGTCGAGGCATGGCTCGAGGACGGCGGCGGCGTTGCGCGTGATGAGGACGGCCGAGAGCGGCGCTCTTGGCGCCCGGCTGCTCAACTTGGTTCCCGGCTGCGTGGCTGTTCCCGGCGGCTCAAGCTGTTCCCTTAGAATCGGCGTGCCCTATTCTAGCCAATGACAACAATACTCTTCGTCAAGACTTCCTCCCTTGGCGATGTGGTGCATAACTGTCCCGCGGTAAGCGATGCGGCGCGCTCGGTTCCCGGCGCGGTGATCGATTGGGTCGTCGAAGAGCCGTTCGCTGGCATCGCGGCGTTGCACCGCGCTGTGCGGCGCGTGATTCCCGTCGCAGTGCGGCGCTGGCGCTCGGCGCTTTGGAAGCGCTCGGTGTGGTCAGAGATCGGCGCATTGCGCAGGGAGCTGCGCAGCGAGCGCTACGACGCCGTGGTCGACACGCAATCGCTTGTGAAAAGTGCGCTCATTTGCACGCTCACGGCGGGCAAGCGCCACGGGATGGACCGCGCGAGCGCGCGCGAATCCTTGGCGGCGGCGTTCTACGACGTGCGCCATGCGGTGCGCCGCGACTTGCACGCGGTCGAAAGAAACAGATTGCTGGCCGCGTCAGCGCTCGGGTACGAAATAAGCGAGGCTCCGGATTACGGCCTGCGCGTGCCGGAAACCAGTAAGTCTCGCTATCTTGTACTCCTGACGATGACGAGCCGCGCCGACAAGCTCTGGCCCGAGGAGCGCTGGGTCGAGCTCGGGCTCGGCCTCGGCGCCCCGGCGATCCTTCCCTGGGGAAGCGAAGAGGAGCGTGCGCGAGCGGAACGCATCGCAGCCCGAATTGGCGGAACGGTGTTACCCAAAAGAAACCTTGCCGAGCTGGCGCGCCTCTTCGTCAACGCCCGCGTGGTGGTAGGCCTGGATACCGGCCTTACGCATCTCGCCGCGGCGCTCGGCGTTCCCGTGGTCGGCATCTATTGCGGGTCGGACCCGGCGCTCACTGGCCTCTACGGCGCCCCACTCGCCAGAAATGCCGGCAGCCCAGGGTGCCCGCCGCAAGTCGCTGAAGTGCTGCAGCTGCTGCCATGAGGCAGCTGTACACGATCGCTTTGCGGCTCGCATTACCGCTCATTCTCTTGCGGCTATGGTGGCGCGGCCGGCGCGAGCCCGGCTACCGCGAACACGTGCACGAGCGCTTTGGCATCTACGCGCTCGAGAAGCCCGAAAAGGCGCTGTGGGTGCACGCGGTGTCGGTGGGCGAGGCGCGGGCGGCTGCGCCCCTGGTGCGGGAGCTCCAGCGGCTGTTGCCCGACCATGCCACCGTCATGACCTGCACCACCGCGGCCGGGCGGGACACGCTGAAGCAGGTCTACGGCGAGAGCGTGATCGCGGTCTTTCTTCCGTATGACTACCCCGAATCGGTGCAAGGCTTTCTCGAGAGCTTCCGGCCACGGCTCTCCGTCCTCATGGAGACTGAGCTCTGGCCGAACTTGCTTGCCGAATGCGCGCGCGAAGGCGTTCCGGTTGTGCTTGCCAACGCGCGCATGTCGGAGCAATCCGCGCGCGCTTATCGGCGATTTCGAGCGCTCACGGAACCGGGCATCCGCGGCTTGGCTGCGGTCTGCGCGCAGAGCGCAGCCGACGCCCAGCGCCTGCGTGCGCTTGGCGCGCCGCGGGTCGTGGTCACGGGGAACCTCAAGTTCGACGTCGCGCTCGACGAGGCGCAGCTTGCGGCGGGTCGCGAATGGAACAGGAAGCTCGGTCGCCCGGTCCTGCTTCTCGCGAGCACGCGCGAGGGAGAAGAGAAGCTTCTTCTTGATGAAGTACCCGAGTCACCTTCGTTCCTTACTGTGGTCGTGCCGCGCCACCCGAGGCGCTTCGACGAAGTGGCCGAATTCGCCGACGCGCGTCGCACGGTGACTGCACTGCCCGGCGCAAGAAACCGTGTCTACCTCGGCGATACGATGGGGGAAATGGCGTTCTATTACGCCGCATGCGACGTCGCGGTGATCGGCGGCAGCTTCATGCCGCTCGGCGGCCAAAACTTGATCGAGGCCCTGGCGGCGGGGGCGCCCGTGGTCCTCGGACCGAGCATGTTCAACTTCGCCGAGGCCACGCGTCTCGCGCTCGAGGGCGACGCTGCGGTGCAGGTGAGCGATGCCAAGGCCGCGATGCGCGAAGCTGTCCAGTTGCTTTCGCGCTCCGAGAAGCGGACGGCAATGCGCAATGCCGGCCTAAGGCTCTGCGAGGCCCACCGCGGGGCGACCCGCCGGCACCTCGACGTGGTTACTGCACTAGTGCGCGGTTGACCTGCTCGAGGTCCTCTTCACGCAGCGTGCCGGCGGCGGCCTTCAGCCGCAGGTTGTTGGTGATCAGGTTGTAGCGCGCCACCGCGAGATCGCGCCGCGTGAGGAAGAGCTGCTGCTGGGCGTTCAGCACGTCGATGTTGATCCGCACGCCTACCTCGTAGCCGAGCTTGTTGGAGTCGAGCGCGCTTTGCGACGAGACGAGCGCCTGCTGCAGCGCATCTACCACCGCAATGCCGTTGATGACGAGGAGGTAGTTCTGGCGCGCGGCGAGCGCCGCGTTGCGCCGGGCGTTGTCGAGATCTTCTCTTGACCGCATGCTGAGCGCGGCGGCTTCGCGTTCACGCGAGTTGAGTGCGCCGCCCTGGTAGAGCGGCATCGCAAGCTGCAGCCCGATTACGGTGGTCGTGAGGTCGCGCCCCGCGCTGCTTTCGCTGGTGGCGTTTTGTCCCGACTGGCCGTGGGTGGCGACGAAATCGAGCGTCGGCAGATGCGCAGCCCTCGCGCGCCGCGCTTCGAGAGTGGCCACTTCGGCCGCAGCCTCGGCGATCTGCACCGGGTAGCCCTGCTTTTCGGCGAGATCCACCCAGGTTTGCATGTCGGGCGGGTTCGGCGGCGCGAGCTTCACATCCGCGCGCAGCGTGGCGAGCTCCCCCGGCTCGCGGCCGGTGATGAGCTGCAGCGCGCGGCGCTTGCTTTCGAGGTCGTTCTGCGCCGCGATCTCCTGTGCGGCGATGAGGTCGTAGCGCGCCTGCGCCTCGTGCGTGTCGGTGATGGTTGCGGTACCCACTTCGAAGTTGCGCTTTGCTTGCGCGAGTTGCTCTGCAGTCGCGACCTTTTGCGCACGCACTAGAGCCAAGGTGTCGTGCGCCGCGAGCACGTCGAAGTAAGCCTGCGCCACGCGGATGATCAAATCCTGGTAGGCCTGGTTGAAGGTCGCTTCCGCCTGCCGCACCTGCTGGCCTCCCTGCTGGTACTGGATCCAGTTCTGCTGACGAAAGATCGGCTGCGTCAGGGTGAGCGTGTAGGCCGCTGTCTCCGGGTATCGGGTGGAGCTCGGCAGGATCAGCGGATCGCGCGAGTCCAGCTCGGCGCGTGTACGCGTCGCGCTGCCCGTGAGGTTGAGCGTGGGCAGCAGCAGGGCGAGCCCTTGCGGCAGCCGTTCCCTCCCGGCCTCGAGCGCGTGGCGTGCCGCCGCGAACACGGCGTCGCTGCGCTGCGCTTCCCGGTAAACCTGCAACAAGTCTTCCGCCACCGCCGGCAGCGGCAAGGCGGATATCAATAAAACGCTAGTAAAGCGGAACCGCCGAGTCAACGGTGCGGGACCAGGCATCGACTCCCCCCTGCAGGTTGTGCACTTTGGAAAATCCGTTTTTTTCGAGAAACATCGCCACCTGCTGGCTGCGGCCGCCGTGATGACAGATGGCGACCACTTCGCGGTCCGGGTCGATTTCGCCGAGGCGCGCTGGCAGCTCGCGCATTGGGACGTGGTGCGAACCTTCGATTCGGGCGGTCTCCCACTCCCAGGGCTCGCGCACGTCGAGAAGCAGCGGCTTGTCGCGCTCAGCGTCGGCGAGCCACGCGGCAAGCTGACCGGCGGTGATCTGGCTCATTTAGAAACGGAAGCGCGACGGGCGTTCGGCGTTGACGAGCGGCGCAATTACGGTTTCGAAGAGATCGGTGCTACGCCATGCATCCGGGGCCGCGGCCGTCACGATCCGCGCCGTCATGACCGGGGACTCGCCCACCACCGCGAACAACCGGCCGCCCGGCGCGAGTTGCTCCACGAATACGCCCGGCAGGATCGGTGTCGAGCCGGTGAGCACGATGACGTCGTAGGGCGCCTGGGCGGGAAAGCCGTGCGCCCCGTCGCGGATTTCGAGGGTGACATTCTCGACGCCATGGCGCTCGAGGTTGGCGCCGCCGAAGGCGGCGAGCTTGGGCTTGATCTCCACCGAAAACACGTGCGTGGCGCGGTGGGAAAGGAGCGCCGTGAGGTAGCCGCTTCCCGTTCCGACCTCGAGCACGCGGTCGGTCTTTCGGACATTCAATTCCTGGAGCACGCGCGCTTCGATCTTCGGCGCCCACATCTTTTCGCCCTCGCCGATCGGAATCTCGAGGTCGGAGAATGCGAGGCTGCGATACTTCGCCGGCACGAATTCCTCGCGCGGCACAACGTACAGAAGATCGAGCACGTCCTGGTCGAGCACCTCCCAGGGCCTGATCTGCTGCTCAACCATGTTCGCGCGTGCTTGTTCGACGTTCATGTGCGGACGAACGCTTTGGGCAGTGGAGTTTACCCTGTATTTCGCGCTACCATTCAGAGTCGCAGGGGTCCTGCGGAGGGTAGCGTCGCTTCCCTCGCCGGGTGAGAGAAACCCTTTGAACCTGATGCGGGTAATGCCGCCGAAGGAAGCGCTATGAACGCCAATCCCAAGTTCCTCGCCGCCACCGCGCACGTCGATCAAGCCGCGGTCCAGCCGTTGCCGAACTCCCGCAAGATCTACGTCGGGCCGCTGCGCGTGCCGATGCGCGAGATCTCGCAAAGCGGCGGCAACCCGCCGATCGCCGTCTACGACACCTCCGGGCCCTACACCGACCCCGCGGCGTCAATCGATATCCGCAAGGGGCTTTTTCCCTTCCGGCTGAACTGGATCGAAGCCCGCGGCGACACGCAGTTGCTTGACGGCCCCACCTCTCTCTATGGAAGGAAGAGGCTCGAAGATCCGAAGCTAGCCGAGTTGCGCTTTGAGCTAAAGCGCAAGCCCCGTCGGGGGAAATGCGTCACCCAGATGCACTACGCGCGCAAGGGGATCATCACGCCGGAGATGGAATTCATCGCCACGCGCGAGAACCAGAGCATGGTTTCCGGCTTGGAAATGCAACACCCGGGCGAATCGTTTGGTGCCCGAATTCCTCGTTTCATCGATCCTGAGTTTGTGAGAAACGAAGTGGCGCGCGGCCGCGCCATCATCCCCGCGAACATCAACCACCCGGAAACCGAGCCGATGATCATCGGGCGCAATTTCCTGGTGAAGGTCAACTGCAACATCGGCAATAGCGCGGTGACCTCCTCGATCGGCGAGGAGGTGGACAAGATGACGTGGGCGATTCGCTGGGGCGCAGACACGGTGATGGACCTCTCGACCGGCAAGCACATCCATGAAACGCGCGAGTGGATCATTCGCAACAGCCCCGTGCCTATCGGCACGGTGCCGATCTACCAAGCTCTCGAGAAGGTGAACGGAAAGGCCGAAGAGCTCACCTGGGAGATTTTCAGGGATACCCTCATCGAGCAGGCGGAACAGGGCGTCGACTACTTCACGATTCACGCCGGGGTGCGCCTGCCCTTCATCCCGCTCACCGCGAACCGCATGACGGGGATCGTGTCGCGCGGGGGCTCGATCATGGCGAAATGGTGCCTCGCACACCACGAGGAAAGCTTCCTCTACACGCATTTCGAGGAGATCTGCGAGATCATGGCTGCGTACGACGTGTCGTTCTCGCTCGGTGACGGCCTGCGGCCGGGCTCGATCCACGATGCGAACGATGAAGCGCAGATCGCCGAATTGCGTAC
>DASTPE010000007.1:0-2125 GCA_035762345.1 Burkholderiales bacterium | reverse complement strand
GTCATCGAGACCATCATCGGCCGCATCGCGCGGGTCGCCTCGATGGAATGGACTGCCACGCCAGAGCGGATCGACGAGCAAGGCGCGCGCTATCCCGTCGCCGTCGACGATTCGGCCGCGACCCTGGTCGAGCTCGAGAGCGGCGCGTTCGGCACCATTCTCAGCTCCTGGGCGACGCGCGTGCGCCGCGACGACCTGCTCACGCTGCAGGTCGACGGCACCGAAGGCTCGGCCGTGGCCGGCCTGCACCGATGCCACGTGCAGTCGGCCGCGCAGACCCCGACCATCGCGCATTTCAGCGTGATGAAGGACATCGGCGCCGACTACCGCGACGGCTGGCGGCAGGCGCCGCCATTACCGCACTACCGCAACCCCTACCGCGTCGGGTGGGAGCAGTTCCTGCGCCATGTTGCGACCGGCGCGCCGATCGCCTGCGACTTCGCCGCCGGCATCCGAGACGTCGCCTTCGCGGAAGCCTGCCACCGCAGCATGCGGGAGCGCAGATGGGTTGAGTTCCCGCCAGCCGATACGAGCAGTGGACAAGCGGCTCCTTCGTCCCCTCCCCCGCTTGCGGGCAGGGGAATCGCATATGAGTAAAACAGTTCTTGCGGATGGCGATTTGAGAGATTCTGTTGTGGCTTTCTCTTTGCGGAGGAGGCCCAATGCAGTCTTTCATTTCGATCCTGCGAGAAGTACGCGATCCGCGCGACATCAATGCGCGGCACCCTGTCGGAACTATTTTGTTTTTGACACTGGCAGCGACGCTGTGCGGGGCCAAGAGCTGTGTCCAGGTCGCCGATTTCGTGGAAGCGCGCGTGGAAGAGCTTTCCGCGATCGTCGATCTGCCGTACGGGGCGCCGAGCCACGATACCTTCAGTCGCCTGTTCCGCCTGCTCGATCCGGCCGAATTGGCGAAGGGCTTTTCCGCCTTCATGACGGCGCTGCGGATGGAGCTTGGGCTCGGGCCGACGCAAGGGGTCGTGGCGATCGACGGCAAGAGCCTGCGGCACGGCTACGAGAAGGGCCGCGCCCACCTCCCGCCCTTGATGATCAGCGTATGGGACAGCCAGACACGGCTGGCCATTGCCCAAGCCCGCGCGCCAGGTGGCAACGAGGTGGCGGCGACGCTGGAGGTGCTGGGCAGCCTTGTGCTCAAAGGCTGTACGGTGACGGGGGATGCGCTGCACTGCCATCCGGCCATGGCGCAAGCGGTGTTGGACGCCAAGGCCGATTACGCTCTCGGCCTCAAGGCCAACAATGGACCGCTTTACGCGGTAGCCGAGCGCGCCTTTGCGACGGCTGGCGTCGATGCCCCCTCGCTGGCCACCGAGGAGAAGGCTCATGGCCGCATCGAGCGGCGCCGGGCGAGCGTTTTGCCGGCCCCGCCCGCGGCGCGCGCCTTGCTGCCTGGCCTCAAGGCGCTCGGCCGCATCGAAGCGGAACGCGTCGGAGCCAACGGCAAGAGCGACACCGCCGCGCGCTATATCGCGCTCTCCCGCAAGCTCACGCCGGCCAAAATGGCCGAGGTCGTGCGTGCGCATTGGAGCGTCGAGAACCAGTTGCATTGGATCCTCGACGTCGTATTCGACGAGGACGCCGCACGCACCCGCAAAGATTACGGACCGGAAAACCTCGCCGTCATCCGCCGACTCGCACAGAACATCTTGCGAATGCATCCTTCCAACGCTTCCATGAGCAGCAAAATGCGCCGCGCCATGTGGAGCAAAGACTTCTTCTTCGAACTCTTTGCTCATATGCGATAGCCCTGCCTGGAGGGGGAGGGTCGGCGAGATCGTCGCAGCGAAGCGAAGACGAGCGAGCCGGGGTGGGGTGATGAGCCGCTGACGTAGATCAGGGCGCTCACCCCACCCCGCCTCGCTTCGCTCGGCGACCCTCCCCCTCCAGGGGAGGGTAAAAACCGAGCTTGCGGCACTGTCAGTGCATCAATCGTCGAGCCGCGTCAGCTCGCCTGCGCGGCGGCGCGGGCGACCGAGGCCGCGGTCTGGCCGAACAGGATCGCACGCTCCTCGGCGGTGCGGATGCCGCCCTGGTTGGGATTGATCTCCTTGGCCTTCGCATAGGCGCGCACCACCGCGGGGCGTGCACCGACCGCCTCGAGCCAGCG
>DASTPE010000006.1:0-8983 GCA_035762345.1 Burkholderiales bacterium | reverse complement strand
CACTTTTCTGGTCATGAAGCGCAGCCATCCGCTCGCGGAGCGCGAGGCGTCTTCCTGATGGAAAACGAGATCCTGGACGCGATCGACCGCTGGCTCGAGCGCGAGGTGGCGCCGCACGCGGCGAAGCTCGAGCATGAGGACATCTGGCCGGCGGCGATGGTGGAAGGCATGAGAAAGCTCGGCCTCTTCGGCGCCACGATCAGCCCGGATTACGGCGGGCTCGGGCTTTCCGCCGGCGTCTATACCCGGATCGTCAGCCGCATCTCCGAAGTATGGATGTCGCTTACCGGCATCTTCAATTCGCACTTGATGATGGCTCTATTGGTGGAGAGATATGGGTCTGAGACGCTACAGCGCCGTTACCTCCCCAAATTTGCAACCGGGGAAATCCGCGGCGGCCTGGCGCTGACGGAGCCCAACGCCGGAACCGACCTGCAGGCGATCCGCCTGCGCGCACGCCGCGACGGCGACAGCTACGTCCTGAACGGAACGAAGACCTGGATATCGAATGGCATCCAGGGCTCGTGCTTCGCTGTGCTGGCGAAGACCGATCCCGACGCCGAGCCGCGCCACAAAGGCATGGCCATGTTTCTGTGCGAGAAGGGCGCGGGGTTCAGCGCGAGCCGCAAGCTGGAGAAGCTCGGTTACAAGGGCATCGACTCGGCGGAGCTCGTATTCCAGGACTACCGCGTGCCGGCGACCCACCTGATCGGCGAGGACGGACGGGGCTTCCACCAGGCGGTCGGCGGCCTCGAGCTCGGGCGCCTCAACGTCGCCGCGCGCGGCGTCGGCGTCGCGAAAGCCGCGCTCGACGAGGCGGTGCGGTACTCGCAGCAGCGCCAGACCTTTGGCAAGCCGATCTGCGAGCACCAGGCGATCCAGCTCAAGCTTGGCGAGATGGCGACTCGCGTCGAGGCGGCGCGGCTGCTGGTGAAGAACGCGGCCGAGATCTATGACCGCGGCGAGCGCTGCGACATGGAGGCCGGAATGGCGAAATATTTCGCTACCGAAGCCGCGTTCGAGAACGCGCACGAGGCGATGCGCATTCATGGCGGCTACGGCTACTCCAAGGAGTTCGCAGTCGAGCGCCTCTACCGCGACGCGCCGCTTCTTTGCATCGGCGAGGGCACCAACGAGATGCAGCGCATCATCATTGCCCGGCAGCTCGTCCAGCGGAACAAGATCTGATCGTCCATCTCGTCGACGGGACGTACGAGCTTTTCCGCCACTTCTACGGCCTGCGGCGCGTCAACAAAGATAAGGATCCGCCGCTCGGCGCGGTGAAGGGTGTCGTCGGCACCGTGAACAAGATGACGGAGCAGGGCGCCACGCACATCGGCGTGGCGACCGACCACGTCATCGAATCCTTCCGCAATGACCTCTGGCCAGGGTACAAGACGAGCGCGGGAGTCGAGCCCGCGCTCCTCGCGCAGTTCCACCCGCTCGAGGAAGCGCTTGCGGCCATTGGCCTCGCGGTGTGGCCGATGGTCGAGCTCGAGGCCGACGATGCGCTCGCTTCGGCAGCCCGCGCCGCATCTGCAGACCCTCGTGTGGAAAAGGTGTGCATCTGGACTCCGGACAAGGACCTTGCGCAATGCGTGCAGGGCTACCGGGTCGTGCAGGTTCACAGAAGAACGAACGCCATTCTTGATGCCGCGGCGGTGCGCAACAAATTCGGCGTCGACCCCAAGCGCATTCCCGACTTCCTCGCGCTCGTCGGTGACAGCGCCGACGGCTACCCCGGAATCGACGGCATCGGCCCCGTGGGCGCCGCGCGACTCATCAATCAATACGGCCCGATCGAGGACTTTCCGCCGACAGTGCTGGGCGAGCGCAGGGACTTGGCCCTGCTTTTCAAGAACTTGGCCACGCTTCGGATCGATGCGCGGCTTTTCGACAATGTGGACGAGCTGATTCCTAGCGCAGGAAGGAGCCGTCGGTGACGTCGATGACGGCGCCGTTGATGATTTCCGGCGCGTCGAGCGCGAGCCAGCGGACCGCCTCGGCGACTTCCTCGGGCTTGCCTTTGCGGCGTGTGTAGACGCGCTTCATGAGTTCTTCCACGCGCTCGGGCTGCGCCTTGTCGAGAAGCGGGGTGTCGATCGGGCCGGGCGCCACGGCGTTCACCTGGATGCCGTGCGGGCCGAGGTAGGCGGCGAAGCTGCGCGTGAAGCTCACCACGCCGGCCTTGGTGACGCCGTACCAGAGGTCGGTATGCGCGGTGTAGGCGGCGACCGAGGCGAGGTTGACGATGCGGCCGCTCTTGCGCGCGATCATCTGTTTGGACACCGCGCGAATCAACTCGACCGGTGCCTCGAGATTGACGCGCAGGATCCTGGCTCTCTGCTCTTCTGTGTACTGATCGATGGAAACCGCCGTTTGTACCCCGGCGTTGTTCACGAGAATATCTATTTCACCCAAACGGCCTATCAGCTTTGGAATGCCCGCGAGGTTGGTCAGGTCGAAGGCGATATCGCCCTGCAGATCGAGCCTGAGAACCTTCAACCCCGCGCTCTGAAGCGCATCAGCGGCGGCACGGCCGATACCGCGCGCGGCGCCGGTCACAAGCGCCGTTTTCAACCCGCGAGACCGGGCATCGTGAAGCCGGCGGCCTTCAGGTCTCTGATGAGCTCTTCTTCCTGGGCGGAGGTCAGTTCAACGAGCGGGGGACGGCAAGTCCTCCATTCCGGATCGTTGCCGAAATGCGCGACCGCGCTCTTGAGCGCCGGGATCATCGGCTGCTTCTGCACGATCTTGCGCGTGGTCGTGATGCCGGCTTGAAGCTTGTCGGCATCGGCCGAGCGCCAGTTCTTGTAGACATTGGCAATGGGGCCGGGGTTGATGTTGCCGGTGGCAGTGATGCAGCCCTTGCCGCCGTTACGCATGTTGTCGAGCAGAAAGACCTCGCTGCCCGCGAACACGTCGAAGCCGCTCTTCGCGAAGCTGTCGAGCATCGCCTTGGTATTCGACCAGTCGCCGGAAGAGTCCTTCACGCCCGCGACGATCCCCGGATATTTCGAAAGCAATTTTTCAATCAGGTTATGACTAATGGGAACCTGGGCTACGGGCGGGATGTGGTACAGGTAGAGCGACAGCCGCTCGTCGCCGACGCGCTCGATCACCTCGGCGAAGTTGCGGTACAAGCCCTCGTCGGACACGCCTTTGTAGTAGAACGGCGGAAGCATGAGGACGCCCGCGCAACCGAGCTCCACCGCGGCGCGGGTCATCTCGATCGAGTCCGAAAGCGCGCAATGCCCCGTGCCAGGCATAAGCGTTGTCGCCGGGATCCCGCCGGCGACCAGGGCTTCGAGCAGCTTTCTCTTCTCGCCGACCGACATCGAATTCGCTTCGCTGTTGGTGCCGAACACCGCGAGCCCCGCGCAGCCGGACTTGAGGAGCCAGCGGCAGTGGCGCACGAAGCGCTCGGCGTCCGGGGAATAATCCCTCCTGAAGGGGGTAATAACGGGCGCGAGCACGCCCTGGATTCGCTTGACCTTGTTGCCTGGTTTCATGGCGCTCCGTTAGAGTGAGCCGACAATTATGCAGCGACTTTGCCGCTTCCTTTGTCTTGTGTCGTTCGCCATTGCGAGCAGCGCCCATGCCGGGGGCGTGGTGGTTGTGAGCTCGGGCAGCGCGTCCGGGATCTGGCTCGTCCTCGGCGCCTGGACTGCCATGCTGCCGCGTCCAGTCCCGGAGGTTTCGCCGCATCACATCCGCGCCGAGCAAGCCGCAGTGCCTGCCAGGGATTCGTGCATCTGGGTCGCAGGCGTGCGCCATTGTCCGTTGCCCGAATTGCCCGCGCAGCCGAATCCTCCGCGTGCCGAAGCTCGCTAGAGCCGTCAACATCGAGGACCTGCGGGTACTCGCGAAGCGCCGCCTGCCGCGCGCGATCTTCGATTTCTTCGATGGCGGTGCCGAGGACGAGGTGACTCTGCGCGAGAACCGCGCTGCCTTCGAACGGGTGAAGCTCCTGCCCAAGGTGCTGGTCAACGTCGCAGAAGTGGACACAACGACGCCTATCCTTGGTTCTCTTTCCAAGCTGCCGCTTGCGATCAGCGCGACCGGCGGCATCGGTGCCGGCCGGCCGGGCGCTGACGTGATGCTCGCGCGCACCGCGAAATTGTTTGGCATTCCGTACACGCTCGCCACGCCGGCAACGGCGTCGATCGAGACGATCGCGGAAGTCGGCGGGCGGCTGTGGTTCCAGCTTTACGTGGTGCGCGACCGCCAGTTCAGGGAAAGATTGATCGAACGGGCGAAGAATTCGGGCTTCGAAGCGCTGCTCGTTACGGTGGATCTTGCGACCTCCGGCAAGCGCGAGCGCGACCCCCGCAACGGCTTCATCACGCCGTTCCGGCCGAACTGGCGCAACTCCAAGGACCTCTGGCTCAAGCCTGCGTGGCTTCTCGACATCATGCGCCACGGGCTGCCGGGGATGGAGAACTTCCACGGCTACAAATTCTCGAGCGTGAAGATCACCGACATCGCGAGCCAGGTCGGGCGCGAGATGGACGCGTCGTTCGACTGGGAGGAGCTTAAGCGCCTGCGCGAGCTGTGGCCGGGGAAGCTGCTTCTCAAGGGCGTCGAGCGTGCCGACGACGCCGAGCGCGCGGTGGCGGCCGGCTGCGATGGCGTGATCGTTTCGAACCATGGCGGCCGGCAGCTCGACGGGGCGACTCCGACGTTGGACGCGTTACCCGGAATTGCTTCCGTCGTGGGGAGAAAGACCACGGTGCTGCTCGACGGCGGCGTGCGCCGCGGCGTGGACATCGTCAAGGCGCGCGCGCTCGGCGCGCAGGCCGTGCTTACCGGCCGCGCGACGCTGTTCGGCGTGATGGCGGGCGGCGAGCCGGGAGCGCGGCGCGCGCTGGAGATCCTCTTCGACGAGCTGCAGCGCGCGATGAAGCTGTGCGGGGTGCGCTCGATCGCCGAGATCGGCCCGCACTTGCTCTTCCGTTGAAACTGCGCACGTAATCGGGAGCGCTGAACGCCCATTCGAGCGCGTCATAGAAGCGCTCGGCCGGCCGCCCGCGGTACATGTCGTTGCGCACCAGGCGCTCGAGTCCGTCGGGCACGTGAAAAATCATGCCGATGAGCCGGTTCGCCGAGATCTGCACGCGGGTGGCCCGGACCAGGCGCTTGTCCTGATAGTTGTTGAATGCGGCAGCAAAATCTCCATCGGTCTCGTCCGCGCAGAGCCCGAGGCACACCGCGTCCTCCATTGCCATCGCGGCGCCTTGCGCCATGTACTGCAGCATGAAGTGCGCTGCATCGCCGAGCAGAGTCACCCGCCCACGGCTCCAATTGTTCACCGGCTCGCGGTGCAGCAGCATCCAGCGGCGGAACTCTTTCGGCGTGCGCATGAGCTTGAGCGGCTTCTCGCAGTAGTGCGAAAAGAACGGGATCACCTCGTCGGGTTGCGCAAGCTCGTTGTGCCCGCCGCTCGTGTGTTTGCCGATGATCGTGGCGACGAGGTTGAAAAGCTTCCAGCCGCGCAGCGGGTAGTGGACGATGTGCGCGTTATGCGCGGCCCAGAGTGTCGCCGCGGCGAAGCGCAAATCTCTTGGCACGTCGTCGATGTTGAGCACCGCCCGGTAGCACATGTGCCCTGTGATGAGCGGCAGCTTGTCGCCGACGATGCTTTCGCGGATCACCGATCTCCCGCCGTCCGCGCCCACCAGGGCGCTACCGCGCATTGGCTCCTTGTCCGTTCTTACCGTGACTCCTTTTCCGTCGTCCTCAAATCCCAGGACGCGCGTGCTGGTCCGCAGCTCGATCAAGTCCGGCAGCGCCTTGCAGCCGTCGAGCAGCGAGCCGTGGATGTCCGCGCGGTGGGTCACCGCGTAGGGGTTGCCGAAGCGCTTCGCGAAGCGCTTGTCGAGCGGGATGTCGATCACCTTCTCGCCGCTCACGCCGTCGAACATGAGAAGATGTTCGATGAAGACCGCTTCCTTCTTCACCAGGCCGCCGACGCCGAGCGCATCGAGCGCGTGCCAGGCGTTGGGCGCAATCTGGATGCCGGCGCCGATCTCGCCGAACTGAGACGCCTGCTCCAGCACGACCGAGCGGAAGCCCTTGCGCGCGAGGGCGAGCGCCGTCGCGAGCCCGCCGATGCCGCCGCCGGCGACGATGACGGCATCTGCGCTCCGGGCTTTCATTCCAGCATGTTAAGCGCTGCGCGGCCGAGCAGGGAGCGGGGATCGGCCATCGTTTCGACGATTTCGAAGTGGTTCAGGTTCTTTCCTTCCAGAGCCTCGGTCAGCTTGCCGGCCGCTTTGAGTGCGGTGGCGAACTCCCGGGATTGGCGCAAGAATTCCGGCGACTCTTCTTCTGCCCAACCGACGGTCACCGAGCACGTAATGCTGTCGACATGGCGGATTGGCGAATACTCGTCCTCCAGCCGCTCGTTGAGGCGCACGTAATCGTTGCGCGCGCTCAGGCGCACGGGGAGCAGGTCATAGATCCCCGAAACGACCATGGCTTTTCTGACGAAGTTCGTCTTGGTCAAGGCGCATGCGGCTAGATGCCCGCCCGAGGAATGGCCGCAGAGCGCGATGTCATCGCTCATGTTCTTCTTTATCCATTCAAGCGCCCGGCAGATCTGCCCCACCATCTCGGCCATGGTCACGCTCGGCAGCAGGGCGAAGTTGAGCGCAATATACGTTGCGCCGGCTTGGACGATCGGACCGGCGAGGAAACCCTGCTCGCGGCTCGACTGGCGTTTCCACGCGCCGCCGTGGACGAAGACGAACGCTTTCTTGCCCGAACCGTATGCATCGAGCGTCTCGGGCGGCGTGGGCCCGTAGCGCTCCACGCGCGGCTCCCCCAGCCGCTTCCTTAGGTCGTCGCTTTTTTCCGCATACCGCTTGATGATTTGATCGGCGTGTGGGACCCAGACGCGCTGCTCGTACTGGTCGTCGAGCGCCTTCTGGTCGTAGCCGAGGAAGACCTTCGTCAAAACAGGATCGCGATGCCGTCGAGCTCGCCTTCGGAGTTCACGAGATCGACGCGCTTGTGCGCGATGCGGTAGCTGTCGCGCGCGCGGCGCAGGCGGTGCTCGACCAGCGCGCCGTAGTGCCTTTGCCTCTCGTTTCTGAACTCGACGAGGTTGAGCGTGGAGGCGACGGTGATTTCGGAAGCGTTTTCCGAAAGCACCATGACGTTACCCACCTGGTGCACGGTGCGTGCTAGCGGCTGGCGCGCATGGGCGCGCGGATGACGCGCCTGCTTCACGCGCAGCTCGAGCAGGGTGCGGTCGTCGTGAATGATCGAGCTTGTCTCGAACGGGTCCGCCTGAGCGCGCTCGAGCGGCAGCCAGTAGGTTGCATCGTCGGTGAAGAGATCGAGCCACGCCTCGAGCTGGCCCGTGTCCAGCAGCCTTGCCTCGTGATAGAGGAATTGCTCTACGTTCACTGGGACATGTAACGCAGCCACGCGGCGAACTGGGCGCGGACGAAGATTTCGCTGGTGCCGGTGGCACCGCGGGAGGAGCCGTTGGGCTCCTTCAAATCTCTGCCGTAGCCCCGTCCGATGTAGGCCCAGTCGACCGCCCCCGACGAGAAGCCTTTCTGAATGCGCTCATAAACCTCGAGGTCGTCGGTCAGCACCCACGACCCGGTGCCGTTCACTACGTTGGAAAAGGCGATCGTGTCGCGGAACATCTGCGGCGGCGCGTTCTTCATCCGGAAGGAGTAGGTGTAGACCACGGAGCGATCAACCGCGATGGGATGGATGATGCGCAGCTGCCGGAACTGGCTCATGAACGAGCAGTTGGGATAGAGGATCGTATTCCACAGCGTGACGCGGAGGATCCGATCGGCTTTTTGAGGGCCATGTTTTTCGACGAGTTTCTGCCTGTACTGCTCAAAAACCGGGTTACCCATACCGACGACGAGGCGGCTGTCGTCGTGGTAGTCGCCCATATAGCCGTGGCCGTGCGCAGTGGCCCACATGCCGATCGCTTCCCACACCGCATCGGGGGCCCCGTTCTGGCGCATCTGGCGCACCGCGATGTCGTAGTAATGCTCCTCGCCCGGCTTGCCCGGCTCGGGCGCATTGCGCGCCGCCGCGACCGAAGAGGCGTGGACCCAGGCCGGGTGCGCGCCGTCGAGGTGGTTCTCGAGCATTAGCTTCCAGTTGCCGTTGTACGCGTGCTTGAATACCCCGCCCGCCACTTCCAGCTCGCCGCCCGGCGCGCGGTCGACGAAGTCGTCGAGCGAGGCCCTGGCCGGCCCCAAGAAAGTTTCGAGGTCGTCCCCGTGGCGGGCCAGCGAGGCGAAGATGAATCCGCGGTAGCTTTTCACCCGGGGAACGGCCTTCAGGCCAGCCGGCAGCCTTCCTTTCTCGTATCCGCTCTGGAAAGGCACGGCGCGGAGAACGCCCGCCCGGTCATAGCTCCAGCCATGATAAGGACAGACAAAGCGCTCGGTGTTTCCTCGGCCTTCGGCGCACACTATCGAGCCGCGATGCATGCATCGGTTGATCAGAACCCCAACCTGGTCTTCTGATTTCCTGATGACTATGACGGGCTCCCGCCCCATGCGGGTGGTGAAATAATCGCCGACGTTCTTGACCTGGCTCTCGTGTCCGAGGGCAAGCCAGGCGCGGCCGAAAACGCGCTCCATCTCGAGGTCGAAGATCGCCGGGTCGGCGTACACCGAGCGGTGCACCCGGTCGGGCTGCACGAGCATCGCGAGGCGCTCGGGTCCGAACGCGCTCATGTCGCCGATTCTGAAGACTTCTTCAGATTGCGCCTTGCCACCCAGTAGGTCGCGCCCTCGGCGCCGTAACGCTCGGCGTGCGGCACGTTGGCTTCGAGCTCGAAGCGATCGCCCGGTCTCAGGTGCCGCGTGCGCTCGCCGACGCTGAGCCGCATCTCGCCTTGCACGACAAGGGCCTGTACCGCGAACGGGTGGGTGTGGGTATCGATCACCGTATTAGGTTGCCAGCGACGTTCAAGCACCTCGTCGAATCCGGCGGCGCC
>DASTPE010000005.1:0-17671 GCA_035762345.1 Burkholderiales bacterium | reverse complement strand
CGCACGGCGTCCCGCCGTTCGGGTCGGCGTTCCCGGTCGAGGCCGGTCAGGTCGACGACTTCACCTCGTGCCCGCGCGAGCGGCGAGAGAAACGACGCGTGCGGTCACAGCTTGACCTTCTCGTCGGCGACGACCCGCTGCACGGCGGGCCGCTTCAGCATGCGATCCTTCAACGCCGTGTAGCTCTTGAGCTCGGCCATCGGCAGCTCGCGGCGGATGCCCCAGGTGTAGAACACGAAGGCGTAGGGATCGAGCACCGAGTACTTGTCGGAGAGCCACTCGCGCCCGGCGTACATGCCGTCGATCTGCTTCAGGTACTCGTGGAAACTCCTCTTGCCCATCGCCTGCAGGCCCGGGAAGGCCGACTTGTCCTCGGTGTAGCGCTCGGGGCGGCCGATGTGGGCGTGCGCGGGATGCACGGTGGAGGCGAAGAAGCCGATGACGGAGAGGGCACGCGCCTCCTTTATCGGATCGGCAGGCCACAGGCCGAAGCGCTTGCCGAGGAACGGGAGGATCGCGGTGTTCTCGCTGAGCGGCGAGCCGTCGTCCAGCTTGAGCCCAGGCACGCGGCCGAGCGGATGGATCTTCATGTACTCCGCGGTCTTCTGCTCGCCCTTGGCGAGATCCATGCGTTTCGCTTCGTACTTCTCACCGCTCTCCTCGAGCACGATATGCGCCGCCATCGAGCAGGCGCCGGGAGCATAGAAAAGCGTCAGCATTGCGGGCTCCTTGAAAGTAAGCGCAGGTAGGAGGGACGATTCTAGCCTCGGCTCGCTCACGCGCGCTCGAGGGCCGCGGCCCGGACCCCTTCCGGCCGAGTCTGCCTCCGGGATCGGCGCTGGTTGCCGGCGCTGCGAGCGCTGCGGATGAGGCCTTTCGCCTCATAGAAGTGCAGCGTCGAGACGGCGACGCCGCTGCGCTTCGCGAGCTCGCCGACGGTCAAGACTTTTTCGAGACTCATCTTGACCTCAAGTCTGGTTGAGGTTCTATGCTCCACGTTACGGATGTAACCGAGGAGAAGGTCCATGATTTCGCTGAACGTCAACGGCAAGCCGATGAAGGCGGACGCCGAGGCCGACACGCCGCTGCTCTGGGTGCTGCGCGACTACCTCAACCTCACCGGCACCAAGTTCGGCTGCGGCATGGCGCTCTGCGGCGCCTGCACGGTTCACGTCGATGGCCAGCCGGTGCGAAGCTGCATTACGCCGGCTTCCTCGGTTGCCGGGAAGAAGATCGTCACCGTGGAAAGGATCGGCGCAACGCGCGTCGGCGCCGCCGTGCAGTCTGCGTGGATCGCCGGGAACGTCCCGCAGTGCGGTTACTGTCAGTCGGGGCAGGTGATGGCTGCCACGGCACTCCTCGCCTCCAACAAGAGCCCGAGCGACGCCGACATCGACTCCGCGATGAGCGGCAACCTCTGCCGCTGCGCCACCTATCCGCGCATCCGCGCCGCGATCAAGCGCGCCGCCAGGAGCCTCGCATGATCACGAACGAGAGCCGCAGACAATTTCTCAAAGCCTCGGGCGCGCTGGTCCTTGGCGTGCATCTCCCCGAAGCGCTCGCGCAATCCGGCCCCGGCCGCACCGTGCTCGAAGACCGCGCCCCCGCCGCGTTCGCGCCGAACGCGTTCGTGCGCATCGGCGCCGATAACACCGTCACCGTAGTGGTGAAGCACCTGGAAATGGGCCAGGGCACCTACACGGGTCTCCCAACGCTGGTGGCCGAGGAGCTCGACGCCGACTGGTCGCAGATCCGCGCCGTGGGCGCGCCTGCCGACGCGAAGCAGTACAACAATCTCTTCTGGGGTCCGGCGCAGGGCACGGGCGGCAGCACTGCGATCCCCAACTCCTACGAGCAAATGCGCAAGGCGGGCGCCGCCGCGCGGGCGATGCTCGTTGCGGCAGCGGCCGAAAAATGGAACGCCCCGGCCTCGGAAATCCGCGTGTCGAGGGGCGTCGTGTCCTGGAAAGGCAACAAAGCAACGTTCGGTCAGCTCGCCGCGGATGCGGCAAAGCAGAAAGTCCCCGAGGACGTCAAGCTCAAGGACCCGAAGGACTTCGTCTACATCGGCAAGCCGGCGCGCCGCACCGACGCGCGCGCGAAGTCGAACGGCAGCGCGCTCTTCACCCAGGACGTGAAGCTCGCCGGCATGCTCACCGCGGTGGTGCTGCACCCGCCGCGCTTCGGCGCGAAGCTGAAGAGCTTCGACGCCGCAAAGGCGAAGGCCGTGAAAGGCGTACAGGAAGTCGTCGCCTTCTCCACCCCCGAGTCGAACGGGGTCGCGGTGCTTGCCAAGGATTACTGGACGGCCAAGCAGGGCCGCGACGCGCTCACTGCCGAATGGGATGAGAGCAATGCCTTCCGTCTTGGCTCTGCAGAAATAATCTCCCAATACAAAACACTTGCCGCGACTCCCGGCCTTTCCGCGCGCAAAGACGGCGACGCGGACGCCGCGTTGAAGAACGCTGCAAGAACGCTCGAGGCCTCCTACGAGTTCCCGTACCTAGCGCATGCCGCGCTCGAGCCGATGAACTGCGTGGTCCAGCTTGGCGCCGAGGGCTGCGAGGTCTGGAACGGCGAGCAGCTCCAGACCGGCGACCAGTTCGCCCTCGCCCACCTACTCGGCCTCAAGCCCGAGCAGGTTAAGCTCAACATGCTCTACGCCGGCGGCAGCTTCGGCCGGCGCGCGAATCCCAAGTCGGACTTCGTGCTCGAGGCGGCGGCGATCGCCAAAGCGACCGGTGGAAAGGCGCCGGTGAAGCTCGTCTGGGGCCGCGAGGACGACATGCGCGCCGGCTTTTACCGGCCGATGTATTACCACACGCTGCAGGCGGGCCTCGACGCCCAGGGCAACCTGGTGGCGTGGAAGCACGTCATCGTCGGCCAGTCGATCCTCGCCGGCACCGTGTTCGAAAGCATGCTGGTGAAGGACGGCATCGACGCGACCTCGGTCGAGGGTGCCTCCACCCTGCCCTATGCGATCCCGGACCTCGCGGTGTCGTTGCACTCACCGAAAGTCGGCGTGCCGGTGCAATGGTGGCGCTCGGTCGGCTCGACGCACACCGCGTTCGCCACCGAGTGCTTCCTCGACGAGATCGCGCGCGCGGCGAAGAAGGATCCGTTCGAGCTGCGCCGCGCGCTTCTCGCCAAGCACCCGCGTCACAAGGGCGTGCTCGAAGCCGCGGCCACGCGTGCCGGCTGGGGCAAGCCGCTGCCCGAGGGACGCGCGCGCGGCATCGCGGTGCACGAGTCGTTCAACACCTACGTCGCGCAAGTAGTGGAGCTTTCGAAGACTCAATCCTCCTTGAAAATTGAAAGGGTGATCTGCGCGGTCGACTGCGGCGTCGCGATCAACCCGAACATCGTGGCGATGCAGATGGAGTCGGGCATCGGTTACGGCCTCTCGGCCGCGCTCACCGGCGCGATCACGCTGAAGGAAGGCATGATCGAGCAATCGAACTTCCACGACTACCCGGTGCTGCGCATGAACGAGATGCCGCGCATCGAGACCGTGATCGTGCCCTCGCAGGAGAAGCCGACCGGCGTGGGCGAGCCCGCCACGCCAGTGATCGCGCCGGCGCTCGCGAACGCGCTCCTCGCGCTGGACGGCAAGCCGATCCGCTCGCTCCCGCTCTCGGCCCAGGGCATTTCGTTCGCGTGAGCTAGATCCGCCGCCGCAGCACCGGCCAGACCATCACGGCGAGCACGAGCGCCGTGCCGATCATGAATGCGAGGCTGATCGGCCGGGTGAAGAACTGCGTGGCGTCGCCGCGCCCGAGGATCATCGCGCGGCGCAGGTGCTCCTCGAGCAGCGGCCCGAGCACGTAGCCCAGGAGCAGCGGCGCGGGCTCGCAGTCGAGCTTGGCGAGCACGTAGCCCAGAGCGCCGAGCGCCGCGCACAGGTACACGTCCACCGGGTTGTTGTTCACGCTGTAGTTGCCGATGCAGCAGAACATGACGATCGAGGGAAAGAGCCAGCGGTACGGCACGGAGAGGAGCCGCACCCAAAGGCCGATGAGCGGCAGGTTCAGCACCACGAGCATCAGGTTGCCGATCCACATGCTCGCGACGATCCCCCAGAAGAGCTCGGGCTTCTCGGCGATCGCGTTCGGCCCGGGCGCGAAGCCGTGCATCATCATCGCGCCGACCATGAGCGTCATCACCGCGCTCCCCGGGATGCCGAGCGTGAGCGTCGGGATGAAGCCGGTCTGCGCCGCGGCGTTGTTCGCCGCCTCGGGCGCCGCGACGCCCTCGATCGCGCCGCGGCCGAAGCGCTCCGGGTCGCGCGCGAGCTTCTTCTCGAGCATGTAGGCGGCGAAGGACGACAGCGCCGGCCCCGTGCCCGGCAGTACGCCGAACAGCGCGCCGACCACGGTGCCGCGTGTCGCGGGCCAGGCCGAGTCGCCGAGGTCTTGGCGACTCGGCATGAGGCGCGGGATCTTCCCCGTGAACACCTCGCGCGGTGAGCGCGACTCCAGGTTCTGCGCGATTTCCGCCACCGCGAAGAGCCCGACTGCGATTACGGTGAAGCCGATGCCGTCGTAGAGCTCGGGCACCTCGAAGGTGTAGCGCTGCCAGCCCGAGTTGACGTCGGTGCCGACGATACCGAAGAGGAGCCCGAGCGCGACCATGGCGACGCCCTTCACCGCGTCGCCGTGCGCGAGCACTGCCGAGGCGACGAGCCCCATCAACATGAGCGCGCAGTACTCCCAAGGGCCGAACTCGAGCGCCCATTCGCCGAGCGGCGGGCCCAGCAGCGCAATTAGCAGGGTTCCGATACAGCCGGCAAAAAAAGAAGCCAACGCCGCCACGGCCAGCGCCGGGCCCGCTCTTCCCTGGCGCGCCATCTGGTAGCCGTCGATGCAGGTCACCGCGGCGCCGGTCTCGCCCGGCAGATTGACGAGAATCGAGGTGGTCGAGCCGCCGTACTGCGCGCCGTAGTAGATCCCCGCGAGCATGATGAGCGAGGGAATCGGCGGCAGCGTGAACGTGAGCGGGAAGAGCATCCCGATCGCGACGAGCGGCGTAATGCCCGGCAGCACCCCGATCAGCGTGCCGAGCGCGACGCCGGCAAAGCAATACGCGAGGTTCGCGGCCGAGAACGCGACGCCAAAGCCCAGACCGAGGTTTTCAAGCAACATGAAAGCCAGGAAAGAGCGCGAACGGCAGCTTCAGCACATACACGAACACGCCTACCGCGAACGCGCTCATCACGGCCGTGAGCGCGAGCACCTCGCGCCAGCGGAACTCGCGTCCGCCGAGCGCCGCGAGCACAAACATGACGACCAGCGCGCCCACCAGGCCGAGTCGCGGCATGAGGAAGCCAAAGGCGAGCATCGAGGCGGCGATGCAACCGACCGGCCGCCAGTCCCACGTCACCGGCGCCATGCGCGTTCCGGGCGGGGCGTTCCACAGGCCCCGCGCCGCGAGATAGAGGCCGAGGAAGGCGAGGATCGCGCCGAGCGCGGCCGGGAAATTCCCCGGGCCCATGTGCACGATCGTGCCCATCGGATAGTCCCGGTCGGCGATCGCCATCGCCGCCAGACCGAAAGCTAGGAAAACGAGCCCGGCGAGGAAGTCCTTGTTGCCAAGCACGGACCAATTATCCGGGGTCCTCGGCTTGCTTGGGCTCCTCCTCGCCCCGGCGAAGACACCGTCGAATAGTCGTTCAAGTGCTCCTCAGGATCCATTAGACGTCGACCCGCCGCTCGGCTGCCTTGGCGAGCGCCTCGGTTCGCGTGCGGGCGCCGAGCTTGCGGAACAGCGACTCGACGTGGAACTTGACTGTGTGGAGCGAGATCTCGAGCCGCCGCGCGATTGCCTTGTTCGTGAGGCCCTCGCCGATCGCGCCGAGCACCTCGAGCTCGCGCGGCGTGAGGAGCGCGCGCGGCTCGGCTTCTGGAGCCGCGGCGAATCCGGCTTCCGGCGCATCGACGACCTCGTGCCCCGCCTCTTCGACCAGCCTGCGCAGCTGCGCCACGGCCTCGGGATCTTCGCCGTGGATCGAAACGCGCAGTCGTTTCTCTCCAACCACGACCTTCAGGGCGGCGGCACTCATGCAAGCCGCGCCTCGATCGTCGCCTGGAGCGAGAGCAGCGCGCCGCCGCGGATCAGGCGCAGCTCCACCGTGCGGCCGATGCGGTCTGGCGCGAGCTCGGCCGCGATCCTGCGCAGGCTGCGCGCGGGCGCGCCGTTCACCGTGACGAGGATATCACCCACAATGATCCCCGCTTTCGCGGCCGGCCCGTCCGCGGCAAGCGACATCACCATCGCGCCCGCCTGCTGGCCCGCCTGCGCTTGCAGCGCGTCGGGCACCGCGACCGGGTGCAGCGCGACGCCGAGCCAGCCGCGCGCGATGCTGCCGTCCTTGAGGAGCGCCGGCAGCACGCGCTCGACGGTCGCGGCCGGGATCACGAGCACGCGGCCGCGCGGCCCGAACGTGCTGATGCCAAGGCACGCGCCGCGCGCGTCGAGCACCGGCCCGCCCTCCTCGGCGCGCGCGAGGCTGAGATCAAGCACGATGTAACGGTCGATGCGGCCGCCGTGGCGGCTCGTCCATTGCGGACCGGCGATGTTGACGATGCCGAGGCGCGCGCGCACCCCGCCCGCGCCATCGGCGCCGAACGCCAGCGCGAGCGCTCCCGCTTTGGGTTCTGCGTTTTCAAGACTGGGGAGGTCGACCGGCCGTTCAAGGCGCAGCGCCGCGATGTTGGTGCCCGGGTCCCGGCCGGCGAGCTTCGCCTTCACCACCGTGCCGTCGGCGACGACGAGCTCGAACTCATCGCCTCGCGGCAGCGACTGTTCCGAGGCCACCGCCGCATCTGGCGCCCACAGCGTCGCGCTTAAATAGCGTTCTTCAGGAAGTCGAATCGCCGCGACAGCGCCTTGCACCGCCGCCGCCCGCGCCGCCATCGCATCGGAGAATTGCTCGAGAAGATTGATTGGCATCGCGGCAGAATAGGCCGATCGCCGGCAAAGCGTACCGGCCGGATGACCGGGTCAGGCCGCCTGCGTTACCGGCGGGGGCTTCGCGTCGTGGTCGATGATGAAGCCGTTGGTGGCAATCACCACTTGCGCGGCCCCGTTATTTGACCGTTCCTAAGTAAGGGATCACCTGTCGCCCCTGGCCGACAAAGCATCGGGAACTCGGCTTTTCCCGCACGAGCCTAACTGAATGCAGTACCGCAACTCCAAGAAAGGAGATCCCCTATGAAGCTACGACCGATGATGGCGATAGTCCTCGCAGCGTCCGCTGCGAGCCTCGTCGTGACTGCGGCCAGCGCGCAGCCGAACGACCCGAACTGGGTCCAGCGCGACAAGTTCCGCAGCCTCGACAAGGACGGAGACGGCTACCTCACGAAGAAAGAGGTGAGCCAGTTCGGTGACTACGGCCAGGCGTTCGACAAGGCCGACGAGAACCGCGACGGCAAGCTCACCGTCGAGGAGTTCATCCAGGCTGAGGCGACCTACGACCGTCACCGGGTCGCGGCCTACGCCGGCGACGCGGCGATCACCGCCAAGGTGAAGACGGCGCTCATCCGCGAGCGTGACCTGAGCTCGATGGACATCAACGTCGAGACCAGTGAGGGCCGCGTGATGCTGGCCGGCTGGGTCAAGGACGATTCTCAGCGCAAGAGGGCCGTGGAAGTCGCCCAGCGTGTCGAAGGCGTGAAGGAGGTCAAGGACCGCATGATGGTGCGGTAGGTCTTTGACGCCCTGAGAAGTGAAAAGCCGAGGGGCTCTACCCTCGGCTTTTTTTGCGCCTGCCTATTCCTTTTTACTTACCTGCGGCGGAGAGCTGCTTCAGCGTGAAGACGTAGCTCACCTTGTCGAGCGGCTTGTGGCAGCCCAGGCACTCGGCCTGATTGACGCCGGGCCGGTGCTGCTTCTCCAGCGTGAAGATGGCGTAGTTCCAGTTGCCGTTCCTCAGCATCTCGGGAAACTCGTTGCCCCAGCCTGGTCCCGTCGCCATCGCGGTGTAGAGAAGGAGCTTTTCGGGCACGAAGAAGCCGTCCGCGCCCATTTCCGGTTTCCCGTCGGCGCCCTTCTTGGCCGAATACACCTCGGCGATCAGGTACGAGCCGTCGGGAAGCGGCTTGCTAGCCCGAGCCGCGTCCACTGCCGCCTTGTTCGCGTAGTAGTAGCGCACCTGCCCCGTCGCCGGGAAATTGATCGTGTGGTACTTGATGAAGGTGGTCTTGTAGTTGTCCGGGAAGGTGAGGTGCGTCTTCGCGAGGTTCGGCAGGAACGCCGACTTCGTGGCCGCCTTGTCGACGCCCGGCAGCGAAGCGAAGTACGCCGCGACGTTCGCCATCTCATCCGGCGAGAGCTGCGTCGCGATTGCCGCCATGGTCGCCGTCGGGCTCGTCGGGCCCGCCGGCCGGCGCAAGCCATCCTTGAACGCCTTCAGCTGCGTCTCGATGTAGGGCGCCTTCTGCGCCGCGAGGTTCGGAATGGTGTCGGTCACGCTCACCCCGTTTGCGCCGTGGCAGGCGGCGCACACCTGGGCGACCTTGGCTTTGCCTGCTTCGATGTCCGCGGCGAGGGCAAGCGGCGCAAAAACGGAAACGACGGCGAATCCAGCGAGCTTCTTCATGGAGCCTCCCCTTGGTCGACGCCATGCTAACACCGCGCTCCAGCGTCCCCTTCCACGGACGGCGCAGCGCGGCTTACACGCCGGCTGATAGAGGTCCGCATTCGCCGGTGCCCGGGATGAGATGGCCTGGGTTCGAACTATCGCCCCCTACGGTGGACTAAGGAGCATGCGCGCTCTCCTGAACGCCCGGTATTTCCGACAGTGCAGCAAGGACGGCGCGCGTCCGGACACGGGAGGCGGCTAGCTCGTTTGCCTCTCACTCCCCCGCAGCCCGGACCGCGCGAGCGCTCCGGGCTTTTTTGTTGCCCAGAAGTGCCGCGCGGGTTCTGGCGCGGCGGACCCTTATTTCCGGCGCGTAACTCAACGGCAGAGTAGCTGACTCTTAATCAGCAGGTTGCAGGTTCAAGTCCTGCCGCGCCGACCAGGTGGGGCGTAGTTCAGCGGAAGAACGCCGGCCTCTGAAGCCGGATGTCCCTGGTTCGAATCCAGGCGCCCCTGCCAGGGGTGTATTCCGGTTACATGGGTAACGGTTTATACCGGCGAGCAGCGGGGCCATCCAGGGTTGACCTAAAGCTGACGTCCTCTCAACAGAGAGCGCAGGTAAGCCGGGCTGAGCGGCTGGCGGTCGGCGACGACGCCGAAGGGCGCGAGCGCGTCGTTAACCGCGCTCATGATCACGCCCACGGCGCCCATCACCCCGCCCTCGGCCATGCCTTTGGTGCCGACCGGATTACCGCGGCTCGGGGTGTGCATGGGGATCACCTCGAAGTTCGGCAGGTCGGTCGAGGTGGCGACGAGGTAGTCGGCGAGCGAGCCGGTGATGTTGTTGCCGTCCTCGTCGTAGCACATGTGCTCGAGCAGCGCGCCGGAAAGTCCCATAGCGATGGCGCCGTGCTGCTGGCCTTCGACAACTATCGGGTTCAGCACCTGGCCGCAGTCTTCCGCCACCACGTAGCGGATGATCTTCAGCGCGCCGGTCTCGGCGTCCACTTCCACCTCGCAGGCGTGGCAGGCATTCGAGTAGGTCATCGGCGGCGGATCGTAGGTGCGCGAGAAGTCGAGGCCCGGCGCCATGCCCGCGGGAAGCGCGGTCGGGTCGAGGTAGGCGGTGCGCGCGATCTGCGCCAGCGTGATGTCGGTTTTCACGCGCTCGCCGAGGATCTCGCGCTCGACGCGGCCGTCGACGAGATGCAGGCCCTCGGCCGAATCGAAGCCGAGCATCTTGGCGGCGATCGCGAGCACTTTCTCGTTGGCGTCGCGGGCGGCGAGGAAGATCGCCGTGCCGCCGGCGGTGCCGCCGCGCGCGCCGCGGCTGCCCATGCCGTAGGGCGCGACCTCGGTGTTGCCCATCTGTATGCGCACCTGCGAAGGGTCGACGCCCAGGCCGTCCGCCACCACCTGCGCGAAAGCGGTCTCGTAGCCCTGCCCCGTCGCGCCCAAGCCGACCGAGGCGTTCACCGCGCCGCTCGGCTCGATGCGCAGCCACGCCGCCTCGTGCCCGGAGCCGGGGATGCCCGCCGACTTGTAGAACTTCGAGCCATAGGTGGTGGACTCGACCACCGAGCAGAAGCCGATGCCGGGATAGCGCCCCTCCTCGCGCGCCTTCGCCTGGCGCTCGCGAAAACCCTTGTGGTCCATCGCCTTCACCGCCGCTTCGAGCGTCTCGCGCGGCGTGATATCGGCGATCACCTCGCCGGTGGGCATGCTGTAGGGCAGCTCGCGCGTCTCGACCATGTTCGCGCGCCGCACTTCGAGCGGGTCGAGTTCTAGCTCGCGCGCGATCGCGTCCATCGTGCCCTCGGCGAGCCAGCTCGTGATCGCCATCGGCGCGCGCATCGGCCCGTTGCCGCATTTGTTGGTGAGCGCGACCTTCACCTCGAAGGCGTAGTCGCGCACCTTGTACGGTCCGGTGAAGATCATCGCCACCACGCGCGCGAGGTAGTTCGCCGGGTAGAAGCAGTAGGCGCCGAAGTCCTCGAGGATCTCGAGCTCCAGGCCGAGCAGCTTCCCTTCCTTCGTTACCGCCGCGCGCGTGCGGCAGCTGTCTTCGCGCGCGTGGCTCGCGGCCATCAGGTTCTCCATGCGGTCCTCGCGCCAGCGCACCGGGCGCTTGAGCTCGCGGGCCGCGGCGCACACCGCGAGCTCCTCGCGGTAGAGCGCAATCTTCTGGCCGAAGCCGCCGCCGACGTCGGGCGAGACGATCGTGACCTGCGACTCCGAAAGCCGCATGCGCGCCGCGACCTGCGAGCGCAAGGGATGCGGCACCTGGTTGCCGATGTGCACCGTCAGGTGCTGGCGCCCCTCGTCCCAGACTGCAACGAGGCCGCGCGTCTCGATCGGCAGATGCGTAAGCCGGCTCTGGTGGAACTCGCACTCCACGACTTTGAAGGCTTCGCGCTTCTGCTTCTCAACCTCCCCCGTGGAAAACCGCTGCACCGAAAGAACATTCGAGGGCAGCGACTCGTCTACTTTCGGAGAATTCTCCGAAACGGCTTGAGCCAGGTTTGCCACGGCGGGGAGCGGCTCGTAGTCGACTTCGACGCGCTCGGCGGCGTCCTCGGCGAGATAGCGCGATTGCGCGATCACGCACGCCACCGGATCGCCGTGGAAGCGCACCTTGTCGATCGGGAGCGTAGTCATCTCCACCGGTAGCAGGCCCTCGATCGGCGGCGCCATGCGCAGCGGCGCCGTCCACTGCGCCAGGTCCTTTCCGGTATAGATCGCCACCACGCCTTTCAGCTTCCTTGCCGCCTCGGTCTTTATTGATTTGATGCGGGCATGGGGGTGGGGAGAGCGAACAAAGCACGCATGCAGCGCGCCGGGGATCTCAATGTCCTCGACATAGCGCCCGTGCCCGGTGAGAAAGCGCAGGTCTTCCTTGCGTGCGAGCGGCGCGCCGATGTGCCTGAATTTATGCCGTTGCACCGGAAGCCCTCAGAATGGCCCGCACGATGTTGTGATAACCGGTGCAGCGGCAGAGGTTGCCCGACAGCACCTCGCGCACCTCTTCCTCCGTCGGGTGCGGGTTCTCCTTGAGGTAGGCCTCGAAGGTCATGACGATGCCGGCGGTGCAGAACCCGCACTGCAGGCCGTGCGCCTCGTGCAGCGCCTGCTGCAGCGGGCTGAGCTCGCCGTCCTTCGCCACCGCTTCGATGGTGGTGACGTCGTGGCCCTGCATCTGCACCGCGTAGATGAGGCACGCGCGCGAGGGCCTGCCGTCGACGAGCACCGTGCATGCGCCGCACACGCCGTGCTCGCATCCCACGTGCGTCCCCGTGAGTCGACAGTCCTCGCGCAGCACGTCGGAGAGCAGCTTCCTCGGCTCGGCGCGCACCGCGTAGCGCTCGCCGTTGACCTTCAGCTCGAGCTCAAGCATTTCTGTACGGCCCTCCGCGTGAGTACCTCGACCAGCTCCTTGCGGAAGACGGCCGGCACGCGCGGGTTCTCGGCGGGATTGACGGCATCGCGAACGCTCTTTGCCAGGGAAACGGGGTCGATGGACCTAAAGTCATCAAAAACCAGCGGCTTGTCTTCCGCTCCGCCGATGCCGATTCTCAGTTTCTTATCGAAAAGCACGCAGGCCACCGCCACGATCGCGAAATCCCCACTGCGGCGGCTGAACTGGACGTACGCATGGCGCTCGCCCGGCGCGACCTTGGGAAAGCGAACGGCGACGATGATCTCGTCGGGCGAGAGCGCGGTGGTCATGAGCGAAACGAAGAAGTCCCGCGCCGCGATGCGCCGCGCGCCGCGCTTGCCGGCGACCACGATCTCGGCGCCGAGCGTCGAGGCGACGAGCGGCAGCTGCGCCGCGGGATCCGCGTGCGCGAGCGACCCGCCGAGCGTGCCGCGCATGCGGATGGCATAGTGGCCGATCGTGCCTGCGGCTTCGGCGAGAAGAGGACAGCGGGTTTTCACCAGACTTGAACTTGCAACCGCGTGGTGGCAGGCCAGCGCGCCGATTTCCACGAAATTTCCGCTTTCGGAGATCGCGTCCATTCCCGCGATGGCATTCAGATCGATGAGCTCCGCCGGCGTCACCAGGCGCATGTTCATCATCGGGCCGAGGCTTTGGCCGCCCGCGATCACCTTGGCGTCTGGATTTTCAGAAAGCAGGGCGAGAGCGTCGCCGAGCGACTCGGGACGGTGGTAGCGGAAAGGCGCGGGCTTCACTGCCAGAGCAGGCTCGCCCCGGAGGACGAGTCGAAGAGCTGCGCGTGGCTCATGTTGACCGAGAGCGACACGTTCTCGCCTTCGTGCGCGCGCAGCTCGCGCCCGAGGCGGAAGAAGAGCGTCGCGCCTTCCACGTCGACGCCGAGGAAGGTGTCGGAGCCGACCGGGAGAACGGAGGACACGCGCCCGGTCAACATCTGATTCATTTGTCTGGTATCCACATCTTCGGCGCGGATGCCGAGCTTGACCTGCCGGCCGGCCTGCCCTTGGAGCGGCCTGGCGAGCGCGAGTGAAAGCGCGCCGCGCACGAAGCGCGTGCCATCCGCGCTCAGCGTTCCGTCCAGGTAGTTGATCGGCGGGTTGCCGAGGAAGGAGGCGACGAAGGTGTTCCTCGGGCGGTCATAGATCTCTTCCGGTGTGCCGATCTGCTGGATCACGCCCTCCTTCATGACGACGATGCGGTCGGCGAGGGTGAGCGCCTCGGCCTGGTCGTGCGTCACGTAGACGAAGGTGGTGCGCATCGTCTGGTGCAGCTTCTTGATCTCGGCGCGCATGGCGATCCGGAGCGCCGCATCGAGGTTGGAGAGCGGCTCGTCCATGAGGAAGGCCTGCGGCTGGCGCACCAGCGCGCGTCCGAGCGCGACGCGCTGGCGCTGGCCGCCCGAGAGCTGGTGCGGCCGGCGCTCGAGCAGCGGCTCGATGTCGAGCGTTCGCGCCGCCTCGCGCACCCGCCTTTCAATCTCTTCCTTCCCAAACCCTCGCATCCGCAGGCCAAAAGCGATGTTCTCGTACACCGACTTGTGGGGGTAGAGCGCGTAGCTCTGGAACACCATCGCCACGTCGCGCTTGTGCGCCGGCACGACGTTCATCAGCGTGGAGTCGAAGTAGAGCGAGCCGGCGGTGACGTCCTCGAGGCCCGCGATCAGGTTGAGCGTGGTCGACTTGCCGCAGCCCGAGGGGCCGAGCAGCACCACGAACTCCTTGTCGGCGATCTCGAGGTCCAGGTTCCCGAGCGCGACGAAGCCATTGGGATAGGTTTTGCCGACCGACTGGAAGCGGATCTGCGCCATAGCCCTAGCCGCGCCTCTATCCTTTGACCGCGCCGGCGGTGAGGCCGGAGACGATGTAGCGCTCGAAGATCACCGCCATCGCGACCGGCGGGACCACCGCGAGCACGCCCGCGGCGTTGATGAAGGCGAAGCTGATGGTGAAATCGGAGGCGAACGAGGCGACGACGATCGGCATGGTCTGGGACTTCGGCGTCTGCGTGAACATGAGCGCAAGCAGGAACTCGTTCCAGCTCGTGAGGAAGGTGAACAGCACCACCGCCACCAGCGCCGGAGCCGCGAGCGGCAGGTACACGCGCAACAGGGTCTGCAGGCGCGAGCAGCCGTCGACGCGCGCCGCCTTGTCGAGCTCGTCGGGCAGCGACTCGAAGTAGCTCACCAGGATGAAGACGCTGAAGGGCACGGTGATGGCGAGGTAGGTGATGACGAGCGACCCGAGATGATCGAGCAGGCCGAAGGTGCGGATGAAGAGGAAGAACGGCACCACCAGCGCGATGTCGGGGATGACGCGCGTGGTGAGCATGAAGTAGATCGAGGTCGAGCGGCCGATGAAGCGGATCTTCGCCATCGCGTAGGCGGCGGGAACCGCGACCAGGAGATTGAGGAGGACAACGGAAACTGCCACTACAAGGCTGTTCCACATCGAGGGGATCAGGTCGCGCGCGGTCGAGGGGATGTAGCCGCCGGTGGCCGGGTCGCCCTTGCGGCGCGTCTCGTAGGTCACCTTCCTGTCGCGCGCCTGGAAGATCGCCGCGAAGTTCTCGAGCGTCGGCTGGTGCGGGATCCAGTGCGGCGGGCGCGAGGTGATCTCGGCTTCGCCGTGGAAGGATGAAGACACCAGCCAGGCAACCGGCGCCAGCACATAGATCAGAAATAGCGCCGAAGCAAAGAACAGGAACAGTCTTCGCTTCACAGTTTTTCCCCGAGGGTCCGGATGAGCCAATAAGCGAGCGCCAGGGTAACGAGCGCCATGATGTAGGCGAGCGCCGAGCCGGTGCCGAAGGAGAGCTTGCGGAAGGTCTCGACGTACACGTGCCAGGCGAGCACATGCGAGGCCTCCGCCGGCCCACCCTCGGTGAGGATGAAGAAAAGGTCGAAGTGGCGGATCGCCATCATCGTCTCGTAGATCACCACCAGCATGAAGGAAGGCCTGAGCGCGGGCAGCGTGATGTGGATGAAGCGCGCCCAGGTGTTCGCGCCGTCGACGCGCGCCGCGCTGTAAAGGTCGGCGGGGATCGACTTCAGGCCGACGAGCACCAGGATGGTGGCGAGCGGCACTTCCTTCCAGACGAAGGCGTTGGCGATCAGCCACAGCGTTTTGTGCGAGTCGCCGAGCCACACCATGTACTTGTCGATGAAGTCGAGTTGGAACAGAACCCCGTTCAGCGCGCCGTAGCCCGAGTCGTAGATCCACTTCCACATCAGGCCGTTGGCGACGTAGGGAATCGCCCAGGGCACGAGCAGCATCGCCGAGAGCAAGCGCCGGCCGCGGAACTCCTCGTTCAGCAGCAGCGCCATCGCGAGCGCGATCAGCATGATGGCGACGACGCAAATCAGCGTGAACGAGGTGGTGCGCCACACCGACTGCCAGAAGAGCTCGTCCTGGAAGACGTCGACATAATTGTCGAACCCGACGAACGGGACGCGCTGCGGCCGGGTCAGCTTGAGGTCGAAGAGGCTGACCCAGAACGAGTACAGCACCGGGAACACCGCCACGACCAGCAGCACGCCGAGCATCGGCGCGAGCAGCCACAGGGCGCTCGCCTGGTCGTAGCGGCTTACCGGGGCGCCGAACACCCCTCGCAGGGCGCCGGCCCTCGCGCTCATCTACTGCCTTCTTCTTTTAAGCGCGCTTGCGCAGCTTGTTCCAGGTGTCGGCCGAGCGCTTGAGCGCGTCGTCGATCGAGCTCTTGCCGACCACCGCCGCCTGGAAGGCCGTGCCGTTCACCTCGTCCCACTCGCCGAACCAGGGCGCGACCACGTCCTTTTTCTGCGCGAGCGCCTGCTGCTTCTCGTACATCTGGATGTCCGAGTACTGGTTGTAGGTCTTGATGATGTCGGGGTCCTGGAGGAGCGGCTTGACCGCGAAGCCCGCGCCCACGTCCATGAACATGAGCTTCTGGAAGGCGTACTTGCCGTCGGCCTTGCCGCCGAACCACTCGATGAACTTGACCGCGTCGGCGGCCTTCGCCTTGTCCTTCGCCGCGGTCGTGGTGAGGCCGTAGAAGCGGTTCCAGCCCACGGTGACGTTCTTGCCGTTCGGGCCGCGCGGCATCAGCGCCTGCTTGGCGCGGCCGGCGATCTGCGACTGCTTCGGATCGTTCAGCGTGCGGATGCGGTAGCGCCCGAGCATGGCGAAGGCGTGCTGGCCGGAGGTGAAGGCCTTGAGGCCGTTCAGCTCGCCGATCTCGACGCACGCCGGCGAGACGATCTTGTGCTTCTGTACCGCGTCGACGATCCAGGTGAGCGCCTCGTGCGCGCCTTTCTTCTTGTCGTGCATCACCGCCGCGCCCGAATCGTCGACGAAGCGGCCGCCGTGCGAGAACACGAGCGAGGACAGGAACTCGATCAGCCAGGTCTCGCGTGCCATGGAGAGCATGAGCGGGTATTCGGACAGCCCCGCCTTCTTGATCTTGAGCGACTGCTGCACCACTTCGTCCCACGTGGCGGGCGGCGCGGAGATGCCCGCCTTCTGCAGCATGCCTTCGTCGTAGAAAAAGGCCATGTAATCGGTGTAGTACGTCAGGCCGTACTGCTTGCCCTTCCACATCATCGACTTGGTGCTGAACTCGTCGACTTCGGCGTTGTACTTGAGGAGCTGCGGATAGCCGTCGATCGGCGCGAGCCAGCCCGCTTCCGCCCACTCGGGGAGCCAGGCGTCGGACACCCACAGCACGTCGAGCGGCGCCTTGCCGACGAACTTGGTGATCAGCGTATCGCGGTACTGCGCCCACGGCGCGTTGCCGTAGTTGACCTTGATGCCGGTCTTCGCCTCGAAGGCGTTGATGTGCGCCTTCACCTGGTCGACGCCCGCCGACCAGGCGAAGAAGTTAACGGGGTCGGCCGCGAACGCGCGCCCGAGCGCGCCGAAGGTGCTCGAGCCGGCGAGCGCAGCCGCCGCGGTTGACTTCAGGAAGTCGCGTCTATGGAATCTCATCGGGGATCTCCTCGCCTGGAAGGCGGCCACCATAGCAAAGCGGGTATTAGTCGTCAACTGACGACTTGTGCCTCGAGCCCGGCGAGGAACACGCGCACCTGCATGGCGATGACCTTTCCGACCGGGGTGGGGTTGGTGTTGGCGTAGATGTGGCGCCGGATGGCGAGGTGCGACACCGCCCCATGCAGCAGCCAGCCGAGCTCGTGCTTCAGCTCGCGGCGCGCCGGAGGCTTGAGCCCGCGCTCGGCGCAGGACTCCTCGACGATCACCTCGAGCATGCGCGTGATCACTTCGGCGATATAGGTCGGCGCCATGTCGATCTCGGCGAGCGAGGCGTAGAGGAAGAGCCGCAACCAGCGGCGCGTCAGCACCGCGTTGTAGTACTCACGATAGAACTCGTTCAGCCGCTCCTCGACCGGGCGGCTGCGGTCCTCCAGGCGCGCGAGCCAGGTGGCCTGGAACGGCCCTGCGATATCCCGCCGGTACACTTCCTGGATCAGCGCGCCCTTGCTCGGGAAGCAGCGGTACAGGAGCCGCTGCGAGATGCCGCAGGCGTCGGCGAGCGCGCGCGTCTGCGCGGTGAGGCCGTACTCGGCGAAGAACTCGCTCGCCTGATTGAGAATCAGTTCTTTTCTTTCATGGAGCGGAATACGGCCGTTTTTCTTCCTGGGAAGTTTT
>DASTPE010000004.1:0-3884 GCA_035762345.1 Burkholderiales bacterium | reverse complement strand
CGATGACCGGCGCCTCGCGCTTCTCTGCGGCGTGGGGCTCGTCGCGGCGCTGATCGCGGGATACCTGACTTACAGCCGGGCGTTCTGGCTCGCGATCACCTGCGGCTTGGTCGTCGCCATTGCGGTTCACTCCGCACGCGCCGCGCAGTTCGGCAGGCGCGCGCTCGTCGCGCTCGTGCTCGTCTGCGCTATCGGATTAGCCTTGGCCGCCATAGTGGCGGCGGAGCAGGGGCGCGAGCTCACCAAAATGGAGGACCGCTGGCCGATTTACTCGGCGGTGCTAAAAAAGCTTCCCGAGAATCCGCTTACGGGTACCGGCTTTGGGCACGAGACCGACAAACCCTGGTACGAGCGCGCGCTGCCGGGGATGGGCGTGTTCCATCCGCACAACGTGGTGCTGAGCTACCTCGACCAGATGGGGCCGGCAGGCCTAGCCGCGCTGGCGCTGCTTTTCGCGGCCCCCGCCTTCGCCTTCGGCGCAACGCTGCGACGCGGCCCGGCCACGACGGCGATGCCGGCGCTTTGCGGCCTCGTGCTGCTCACCTGCGTGTTCGTGAAGAATAACCTCGATCACTTCTTCGTGAAGCCCGGCCTTTGGCTGTTCTTCGCTCATCTCGGCCTCTATCTCGGACAGATCGAGCGCGAAACGCGCGCGGCGGCACAAACCGCGAGCACGCTACGCCGATGTGCGGCATCGCTGGTTACCTGAGCCCGGGGCGAGTCCCCGACGACGTCCTCGAGCGCATGACCAAGCGACTGGGCCATCGCGGGCCAGACGCGCAGGACCACTACCGCGACGGACCGGTGGCGCTGGGGCATAGGCGCCTTTCGGTGATCGACGTCGAGGGCAGCCCGCAACCGATGAGCACCCCGGACGGAGTGCTCACCATCGTGTTCAACGGCGAGATCTACAACTTCGCCGCAGTGCGCGAAACGCTTGCCGCGCGCGGCCACAAGTTCCGCACCCGCGGGGACACCGAGGTGCTGCTTTATGCCTGGCGCGAGTACGGCCCGGCGATGCTCCAGCACTTGCAGGGGATGTTCGCGTTCGCGCTGTGGGACCGGCGCGCGCAGCGGCTATTCATCGCGCGCGACCACTTGGGGGTGAAGCCGCTTTATTACCATTGGGATGGGGCAACGCTTGTTTTCGGCTCCGAGCTGAAGGCGCTGATTGAGCATCCCGGCGTGCGGCGCGAGCTCGACCTCGACGCGCTCGGGCTATTCCTCGAATGCCAGTACATTCCTTCGCCAAAGACCGTGTATCGCGGCGTGCGCAAGCTCGAGCCGGGGCATGCCATGATCGTGGAGGACGGCAAGCTTTCCATCGAGCGCTATTGGCGCCCGGACTACTCTGCGAAGCTGTGGCTGGACGAAGTTGAGGCGCTTGCGCGGCTGGAGGCGGAGCTGCGCCGATCAGTGGAAAGCATGCTGGTGTCCGACGTGCCGCTCGGCAGCTTCTTGTCCGGCGGCGTGGACTCGAGCGTGGTGAGCGCTCTCATGGCCGACATCGCGAAGCGGCCGATCGATACCTTCACACTCGGCTTCCACGGCGAGGGCGCGGCGAGCGAGCATTCGCATGCGGCGCTCGTTTCGCGCCGCATCGGGGCGAGGAACCATGTCCTCATGCTGGACCCATCCCAGATGCTCGCGGCGTTCGAGGACTGGACGGACGCGTTCGATGAGCCGTTCGCCGACCCGGCGGCGCTGCCGACGATGCTGCTCGCCAAGCTCACCCGCCGGCACGTCACGGTAGTCCTCACCGGCGAAGGCGCCGACGAAGTCTTCTCGGGCTACGGCAACTACCGCAAGCGCGTGCGGGAAGAGCGGATCACGCGAATTCTTGGAGCCCGGCTCTCGCCGCTCCGTTATCTGGTGCGTGCGCTGCCCGCCCGCGCGCGCAAGGACCGGCTGCTGAAGGCGCTCGTGGAGCCCGTGTCGCGCCGCTATGTGACCATTCCGATGGTGTTCGACCCGGCGCTGCATCGCAGCCTGCTCTCGCCGTCCTTTCTCGCCGCCCGCGACACCTGCATGGCGGACTACGCCGAGCGTTTCTTCGAGGAGTGCAATTCGCCCGAGTACATCGACAAGCTCATGTACATCGATGCGCGGCTTTGGCTGCCGGACGATCTCCTTACCAAGGTCGACCGCGCCACCATGGCGTACTCGCTCGAGGCGCGGGTGCCGTACCTCGACCATCGTTTTTTCGAGTTCTGTGCGCGGCTGGATCCCGCCCTCAAGCAGCACGGCCGCACCGGTAAATACCTTCTCAAGAAGCTCGCCGAGAAGCTTCTGCCGCGCGAGATCGTGCACCGGCCGAAGCAGGGGTTCTTCCCTCCGCTCACCGAGTGGTTCGCCGGCCGCCTGAAGGAGGAGGCGCAAGCCGCGTTCTCGCGGCTCGACAAGAGGGGACTCTTCCGACCCGGCGCCCTGTCCGCTCTGGTCACAGAGCACTATTCGGCGCGTCGGAATCATTCCGGGCGGCTGTGGGCGCTTCTCGTGCTCGAGAAGTGGTTCGGCCGCTACGTGCCGGAGTTCTCGCTCTAGCCATGTGCGGCATAGGCGGCTACTTCGCGCAGCGCACCGTGCCTCCCCGTGTGATAGGCGCCATGCAGGCGGCGCTGCTGTCCCGCGGCCCGGACGCGCAGCGAGCGCAGCTCTGGGAAAGGAGCGGCCTGCTGCATGCCCGGCTCTCCATCATCGACCCGCGCCCGCTCGCCGACCAGCCCATGGCGAACGAGCGCGGCGACATCTGGATCGTCTATAACGGCGAGGTTTACGACTGGGAAGCCGCGGCGGCCGGGCTGCGCGCCGCCGCGCCGTTCCGCACCCGCTCGGACACCGAGTTCATCCTGCGGGGCTACGAAGCCTGGGGGATCGAGACGTTGCTTGAGCGGCTGCGCGGCATGTTCGCCTTCGCCATTGTGGATGTCGGAAAGGCGAAGGCCTATCTCGTGCGCGACCGCATGGGCGAGAAGCCGCTCGTGTACAGCGCGCTCGACGGCGAGCTCGTCTTCGGCTCGACGGTGCGCTCGGTGCTGCCTTTCCTGCCGGGCGGAAGACGCGAGCTTTCGCCCGAAGGAATCGATGCGTATCTCGCACACCGCTATGTGCCTGCGCCGCATACCGTCTACCGGCACATCCGGCGGCTCGAGAACGGACATTATCTGGAGTTCGACCTGCGCAACCGCACCCTCACCAAGCGTCGGTACTGGAATCCCGCGCCGGAGCCTGGTTCGTGGCTAGACGCGCTCGACGAGTCGGTGCGCATGCGTACCATCGCCGATCGCCCGCTCGGCGTCTTACTTTCCGGCGGTGTGGATTCCACCGTGGTGGCGAGCCGGCTCGCGCGGCAAGGGCTTAGGAGCTTCCACACCTATACCGCCGCCTTTCCGGGCAGCAATATGGACGAGTCGGCGACCGCCGCGCAAACCGCCGCGGCGCTGGGCTTGCCGAACCGCGCGATCGAGGTTCCGGATTCGCTCGGGCGCGATTTCCCGGCGATCATCTCCGCGCTCGACGAGCCCTTCGCCGACCCCTCCAGCTTCCCCACTTGGTACCTGGCGCGCGAAGTGAGTCGCGAGGTAAAGGTGGTGCTCGCGGGAGACGGGGGCGACGAGCTCTTCGGCGGGTACAAGCGTGTCGCGAAGCATTTGCGCACGGCATGGCGCGGCAAGCTGAGGCTGCCTCTTGCGTTGCGCCCGTCGCTCGCGGGCGGCAAGCTGGCCGCGGAGCTTGCGCTCGACTGGCGCTCGGCCTACAGCCTGCGCTTCTCCGGCATCGCGCCCGCGCAGCGCGCTTTCCTGCAGGGCGGGAGCGAACTGAAGCAGCTGTCATACTGGCGTGCGCCCGACCGCGAAGGCGAAAGCGCGCTCGCGCAGCTCATG
>DASTPE010000003.1:0-5564 GCA_035762345.1 Burkholderiales bacterium | reverse complement strand
GAGCTCCTCGGATTCTACGAAGGCAAGATCGCCAAGTGGTGGATGCCCGAGGACGTCGTCTTCGTGAGCGAGTTGCCGCACACCGCGACCGGGAAGCTCTCCAAGCTCACCCTGCGGCAGCAGTTCAAGGATTACCGCCTTGATCAGAAGTGACCTGGGGAAGAAGAGCGGCGACCGCGTAGCGCGTATCTGGTTCGATCGCGCCGACAAGAAGAACGCGATCACGGCCGAGATGTACGCGATGCTCGGGGCCGCGCTCGCCGCGGCGGAGGCGGATCCCCAGGCACGCTCGGTGCTGCTGCACGGCAGTGCGGACTGCTTCACCGCCGGCAACGACGTCGCCGATTTCCTCAACGCTCCGCGCACGCCCGGCGCTTCGCCCGCGCGCGCGCTGTTCGATGCGCTGCCGCGCATGAAGAAGCCGGTGGTTGCGGCGGTCGGCGGGCCGGCGGTCGGCATCGGCACCACGATGCTGCTGCACTGCGATTTCGTTCTCGCCGCGCCGAACGCGCGCTTCCAGCTTCCTTTCGTTCCGCTCGGCATCGTGCCCGAGTTCGGGTCGACCTTGCTGCTGCCTCTGATTGCGGGCTACCAGCGCGCAGCCCGGCTTTTGCTGCTCGGCCAGCCCTTCACGGCGCAGCAAGCGTATGAGGCGGGGATCGTTACCGAGGTAGTTGCCCAGGAAAAGCTGCTCGATCATGCTCTCGAAGTCGCACGTACGCTCGCCTCCCTGCCGCCCGAATCGGTTCGCCTCACCAAGCGATTGATGAAGGCGCGCTACGCCGAGGCGCTCGCCGCGGCGATCGACGAGGAAACGAAGATCTTCACCGAGCGGCTCGCCTCGCCCGAGGCGAAAGAAGCGATGAGCGCGTTCCTGGAGAAGCGCAAGCCCGATTTCTCTCGTTTCTAAGCCATGCGGGCAATAAGGAATCTGGTTCTCGCGGGCCTCCTACTCCCGGCAATCGCGCAGGCGGACATGTACCGCTGGATCGATCGCGAAACCGGGTCGGTCAAGTTCTCGAATACGCCGCCGCCGTGGTTCGGCGACCCGGAAAAGGAGCGCAAGAACCCGCGCGTGGAAGTGATCAGGTATCGGGGACCCGTGGAGAAAGCCAAGCCCGCGGCGGCGCCCCCGCCCGCGGCCACCGAGAGCGTGCGCCGCGAGCGCGAAGCCGCGCCGTTGCAGCGTCCGCCCACCGAGTGATTTCGATACCCGAGCTCGAGCACCGCGTTGGCGAGGAGGTGGCGGTCTCGCCCTGGGTGGAGATCCCCCAGGAGCGCATCGACACTTTCGCCAAAGCGATCGACGACCCGCAGTGGATCCACGTCGACCGCGAGCGTGCCAAGAGCTCGCCCTTCGGCGGGACCATTGCGCACGGCTTCCTCACGCTGTCGCTGCTCTCCCACCTTTCCGAGCGCACCTTCTCCTTCGCCGACCGCAAGATGGGGGTGAACTATGGCCTGAACCGCGTACGCTTCACCGCGCCGGTACCGAGCGGCTCGCGGGTGCGTGCGCGCTTCACGCTTAAGAACTTCGAGCGGCTCGACGACGGGGGCATCCAGGTGACCTGGAACACCGTCATCGAGCGCGAGGGCTCGGACAAGCCGGCGCTCGTGGCCGAATGGCTCGGCCGCCACTACTACTAAGTCAAGCAATGAATGAAATGCAACGCTGGAAGCAAAGGCCCCCAGGCTCCAATTGGGGAGAGTTCGGAACCGACGACCAGCGCGGGCGCATGAACCTGGTGACGCGAGAGAAAGTCCTGCAAGGCGTCGCCGAGGTGAAGGAAGGCATCACCTTCTGCCTCTCGCTCCCGCTCGACTATCCCGGTGGCAACGTGCTCAATCCACGGCGCTCGGCTCCGCGGCTCGCTGCCACGTCCCGCGAGGGCAGGCAGTTCTTCTGCCGCCCGCTCGACGAGTACAACGGGAGCCTGACCGACGTTATCTGCGACGACCAGGTGCTGATGGCGCTGCAGTATTCGACGCAGATCGACTCGTTCGCGCATGTCGGCAGCCGCTTCGACGCCGATGGCGATGGCAGTCCCGAGCTCGTCTTCTATAACGGCTTTCGCGCTGGCGAGCACGTCGTCCCCGCCCCCGACAAGAGGTCACAATCCTGGGACCGCTTCGAGGGCACGGAAGCAAAGGCGCTCGGCATCCAGAACATGGCCGCGCACGGCGCCCAGGGACGCGGCGTGCTGATCGATCTCCACCATCATTTCCAAAGACAAAGGAAGGCGATCGGGTACGAGGACCTGATGCGCGTCTTCGAGAAAGACAAGGTCGAGGTCGAGGAGGGCGACATGGTGTGCCTCTACACCGGCTTCGCCGACGTGCTGCTCGAGATGAAGAAGAAACCCGACCCGAAACTCGTGAATGAAACCTGCACCGGCCTCGACGGCCGCGATGCGAGGCTGCTGCAGTGGATCTCGGACTCGGGCCTCGCCTGCCTGCTCGCCGACAACTACGCGGTCGAGCTTATCGCCACCGCGCTCACCGACCCGCTGCCTCGGAAGCAGCCGTGGCTTCCGCTCCACGAGCACTGCCTCTTCAAGAACGGCATCCATCTCGGCGAGATGTATTACCTCACCGAGCTCGCGCGCTGGCTGCGCGCCCACGGCCGCAGCCGCTTTCTGCTCACGACTCCGCCGCTGCGCCTGCCCGGCGCAGTCGGCTCACCCGCGACGCCGATCGCCACCGTATGAGCAGGGTTGCGCTAGTCACCGGCGGGTCTTCCGGCATTGGCCAAGCTACGGTGAATGAATTAGGCAAACGCGACTGGCATGTCGCCGCGATGGCCCGCACAAATGTTTCAAGAGAATTTCAGGGCGACGTGGCCGAAGACGCCGATTGCCGCCGGGTGGCGAAGGCGGTCCTCGACAAATGGGGCCGAATCGACGCCCTTGTGAACTGCGCCGGGACCACCAAGTTTGTCGCCCACGCCGACCTGGAAGGCTTGTCCGCCGAAGACTTTCTTGGAATCTTGCGCGTCAACTTGATCGGCCCGTTCCAGATGATCCGCGCCTGCGCGGCGGCGCTCAAGGCGAGCCGCGGTTGCGTGGTGAACATCTCTTCGGTCGCATCCATCCTGGGAACCGGCTCCTCGATCGCCTATGCCGCCTCCAAAGCCGCGCTCGACACGATGAGCATCTCGCTCGCGCGCGCGCTCGGTCCCGAGGTCCGGGTAAACATCGTCGCCCCGGGATATGTCCGCACGGCGTGGCAGGTGGCCGCGCACGGCGCCGAAGGCGCGCTCGAGCAGGAGCGCCGCTTCGCCGAGCGCGCGCCGCTCAAGGCTGCCGCCGAGCCGCAGGACGTGGCCGAGGCGATCGCCTGGCTGGTCGAAGGCGCGCGCCGCGTCACCGGAGAGGTCATCTACGTCGACGGCGGCATGCACATTGCCTCGCCGCGTTGAACTACGACGCCCTCATCGTCGGCGCCGGCTCGGCGGGATGTGTCCTCGCCAACCGGCTTAGTGAAGATCCTTCGAGGAAAGTGTTGCTTCTCGAAGCCGGCTCGCGTGATACGAACCTCTGGATTCACGTGCCGCTCGGCTACGGCAAGCTCTTTGCGCGCACCGACGTCAACTGGGCCTACGAATCGGAGCCCGAGCCCGCGCTGAACGGGCGGCGCATATTCACGCCGCGCGGCAAGGTGGTCGGCGGCTCTTCCTCGATCAACGGCCTCGTCTACATCCGCGGCCAGCCCGAGGACTTCGACGGCTGGGGCTTACCCGGCTGGGACTTCAAATCGCTCGCGCCGTACTTCCGCAAGGCCGAAGCCCAGCTCAAGGTCTCCGACCTCGAGCGCCATGAGCTCTGCGATGCCTTCATCGCCGCCGCTTGCGCGCTCGGCATTCCGCGGAACGACGACTTCAACGGCGAGCGCCAGGAGGGCACCGGCTACTACCGGGCGACTACCTACCGCGGCCGCCGCCAAAGTAGTGCCACCGCGTACCTGCGGCCCGCCGAGAAGCGTCCCAATCTGCGTGTTGAAGTGAATGCCCTCGTCACCAGAATCTTGTTCGAAGGCACGCGCGCCGTCGGAGTCTCCTACCGCCAGGGTGGCAGAGAACATAGGACTCATTCAGCAGAAACCATTCTCGCCGGCGGCGCGTTCAATTCACCGCAGCTCCTCGAGCTTTCCGGCATCGGGCCGCGCGCGCTGCTCGAGAAGCATGGCATCCCGGTAGTACACGACTCGCCCCAGGTGGGCGAAGCGCTCCAGGATCACTTCTATGTGCGCACGTTTTGGCGCTGCCGCAAGGCGATTACGCTCAATGACGACATGGCCAGCCTATGGCGCCAGGCCGGAATTGGCATTCAGTATTTCCTACGAAGAACCGGGCCCCTGACGGTGGCCGCCGGGCACGCCGCGGCGTTCATTCGCACGCGGCCGCAATCCAAGCGCCCCGACGCGCAGATCTACTTCATCAACTTTTCGAGCCTGAAGCGCGGCGGCCTGCTCCATCCACACTCGGGCTTCACTGTCGCGGTGTCGCAGCTCCAGGTCGAGTCGCGCGGCTCGGTGCACATCCGCTCCGCCGACGCCGCGGCGCCGCCGTCGATCCGCTACAACTACCTCGCCACCGAGTACGACCGGCGCGTAATGGTCGAGGGGCTGAAGTTCGTCCGCAGGCTCTGCGCCACGCCGCCGATGAAGGACTACGTCGCGGGCGAATTTTCGCCGGGAGATCGCGTGCAGACCGATGACGACTGGCTGGAATACTGCCGCGAAATGGGCGAGACGGTATTCCATCCCACCGCTACTTGCAGCATCGGAAAGGTGGTCGACGAAAAACTGAAGGTAATGGGCGTCGAGAAGCTGCGTGTCATCGATGCCTCGGTAATGCCCGCAGTACCCTCGGGAAACATCAATGCCGCTGTGATCGCGGTAGCGGAGAAAGCCGCGGATCTGATAAAGACCGCTTAACTTGAGGACAACCGTCGGACGCCCCCGACGGTGGTATCTTTTGATCGTTCATCTTAGAGATCCCTCGCTGGCCTTATGGCTAAGGGCTCCGGCTGGCTGTAGGTTTTCGTTGCTCCCAATCCGCTTTTTATAATCGTCGCCCATGTGGGAAGGCGCGGCGATTGTGCTCATCGCGGCAGGGGTACTGCTCTGGCTCGACAGCCTGCGGGTGCGCGAGCGAGCGGTAAAGGCGGGCCGGGCGGCGTGCGAGCGCTACGCGCTGCAATTCCTGGACGACACCGTGTCCTTTACTCGCATCCGGCTGCGGCGCGACGGCGAGGGTCAGCTCAAGATCGCGCGCACTTACACTTTCGAGTTTTCAGACACCGGTAACAACCGCCGCCACGGTGCCATCGTGATGCTCGGCGCTGAGCTCCAGGACCTGCAGCTCGAGCCATATAGGCTCCAATAAGAGGGTCCAATAGGGATCCGATGAGCGAGAAGTTCCACACCGGCCGGGTCATCGAAAACCGGCATTGGACCGATACGCTGTTCTCGCTGCGCGTGGAAGGACCGCGCCTGAAATTCGAGGCCGGCCAGTTCGTGAGGATCGGGATCGAGCCGACGCTCGTGCGCGCGTTCTCGTTCGT
>DASTPE010000002.1:0-2110 GCA_035762345.1 Burkholderiales bacterium | reverse complement strand
AGCCGAAGAAGCGTCGACTTGCCGCAGCCCGAGGGGCCGAGGAGCACGACGAACTTTCCCTTCGCCGCGCGGAACGAGACGCGGTCGGCAGCCGTCACGGCCCCGAAGCGCTTGCTGACGTTCTCGAGCGAGATCACCGCGGCATTCTAGTAGGCCGCGGCTTGATCCAGAGTCAAACTGGGGGCTCATAACGCCGATACACTTGGCGCAGCCGTGCCCGACCCCGCGAAGCTCGAAATGGTGATGCGCTACCACGAGCGCACCAAGCATCACTTCTACCGCTTCGCCGCCGGGCCGGGGCAGCTTGACTGGGCGAACCAGCCCGATCCGTTTCGCCGCTACGCCGGCGCGGTGCTCACGCGATTGCCGCTTCTCGCGCCGGACGAGGAGCCGCTGTCGCCTGCGTACGAAGATCTTTTCACGCCGGGCAGGGTCCGCGCCGCCCCTCTCACGCTGCGCACGCTCTCGCGCCTCTTCGAATACTCGCTCGCGCTCTCGGCGTGGAAGCAGGCGGGCGGCACACGCTGGGCGCTGCGCTCGAACCCTTCGAGCGGCAACCTGCATCCCACCGAGGGCTACGTGCTGATCGGCGGAATTCCCGAGCTCGGCGCGAGCCCGGGCCTCTTCCACTATGCGCCGCTCGAGCACGGCCTCGAACGCCGTGCCGACTGCCCGCCGCCGCTCTTCGAGCGATTGATGCAGGGTTTTGCGAGCAACACATTGTTAGTGGGCTTGTCGTCGGTCTACTGGCGCGAGGCCTGGAAGTACGGCGAGCGCGCCTTCCGCTACTGCCAGCACGACGCCGGCCACGCCATCGGCGCGCTGCGCATTGCCGCGGCGGCGCTCGGCTGGTCGGCGCGGGTGCTCGACGAGGTGGCCGACGAAACCATCGAAGCGCTGCTCGGCCTGGACCGGACCCGCGACTTCGACGGCGCCGAGCGCGAAAGCGCCGAGTGCCTAATGGCGGTAGGGCCTGGGAAACTCGTCAAGAACACGGTTGAGGTAGAGGCGGTGCAGCAGCTCAAAGCGCAGCGCTGGTACGGAAGCGCGAACCGGCTGAGCCGCGACGACCCGGTCCATTACGAAGCGATCGAGCACGTCGCCGCGGCGTCGCGCAAGCCGTGAACTCGGCCGGCCAGATCATCCGCCAGCGGCGCAGCCTCCTCGCCTGCGACGGCAGGACCTCGATCCCGGCCGCGCGCTTCTACCGCATGCTCGCGCGGACGCTGCCGGTGCCCTTGGACGCGATCCCCTGGAGTCCCGCGATCCACTTCGGCCTCTTCGTGCATCGTGTGGAAGGCATCGAACCCGGCCTCTACGCGATGGCGCGCGATCCCGGCAAGGTCGAGGCGCTGAAGGCCGCGATGCATGCGCACTTCGCGTGGGAGGCGCCGCCGGGCTGCCCCGCGGAGCTGCCGCTCTTTCTCCTCGAGCGCGGCGATGCGCGCGAGCTCGCGACCCAGGTGAGCTGCCGCCAGGAGATCGCGGGCGAGGGCGCGTTTTCGCTCGGCATGCTCGCCGAGTACCAGGCGAGCCTCGTCGCGCACGGGCCGCCGTTCTACCGGCGGCTCTTCTGGGAGGCGGGCGCGGTCGGCCAGGTGCTGTATCTCGAGGCCGAAGCTGCCGGCGTGCGTGCGACCGGCATCGGCTGCTTTTTCGACGATCCGGTGCACCAGGTTTTCGGCTTGCGCGACCTCGCCTTCCAGTCGCTCTACCACTTCACCGTCGGCGGCCCGGTCGACGACCCGCGCCTCACCACGCTGCCCGCCTATGGCCGCCGGGTGAAGGCGCGGCCGCGCGGGATGGACCTGCCCTAGCGCAGGCGATGCGCGCGCTGTGCTACAGTGCGGCCCGCAGGATCTCAAGAAGTGAACGCTCGTCCCTTCTACGACCGCCTAATGCGGTCCGCCTAGTGGCAGTCAATTCCTTCCTTTGAACATCGTGCCCGTTGCGAGGCTCGGACAGCCTTGCGCAATCGCAATAACTTGGGAATGGAAATGACCATGGCAACCGGTACCGTAAAGTGGTTCAACGACTCGAAAGGCTTCGGATTCATTACGCCGGATGACGGCGGCAAGGATCTCTTTGCCCACCACACCTCGATCCAAGG
>DASTPE010000001.1:0-7403 GCA_035762345.1 Burkholderiales bacterium | reverse complement strand
GTCCATGCGTCCGCCTTCCCGCCGCGCGCGCTCGAAGCGCTCCGAATGCGTGATCCCGCGCCCGGCGGTCATCCAGTTCACTTCCCCGGGGCGGATGGGCTGCTCCGAGCCGACGCTGTCGCGGTGCATGATCTCGCCGGCGAAAAGGTACGTGAGGGTGGCAAGGCCGATGTGCGGGTGCGGCCGCACGTCCACGCTGCGGAGGATGCGAGGCGGGAAGTCCACAGGGCCCATGTGGTCGAAGAAAATGAATGGGCCCACCATGCGCCGCTTCGCGAACGGCAGCACGCGGCCGACCTCGAAGCCGCCGAGGTCGCGGCGGCGCTGAGTTATGACAAGGTCGATCATGCCCGCATAATGCCGCATTCGGGGTAGCCTTGTTCGAGTAAGCGAGGAGCATGAGCACGGCGGCGGGCTGGATCGAGCACGAGGTGGAAGATGGCGCGGACGTCCTTTACCTCGAGGGCGCCTGGCGGTTGTCCAACCTCACCGCCATCGTGCTCGCGTTGCGCTCGCTCAAGCTACGGGCAAGCCGCTTCGTGCTCGACGGCAGCCGCCTGGAGGCGCTCGATACCGCCGCCGGCTTCATGCTCTACAGCCACCTCGCGAGACTGGGTTGCACCGAGACCATGGTGGACGAACGTCGCTTTGATCCCCACCACGAACGGCTCTTGAAGCTCGTGCACGAGCGCATGAAATGCCCGCCCGTGGCGGCGCGCTCGGTCCACCTTGGGCTGGTGCAGCGCGTGGGCGCGGCGGCGATCAGCGTCTGGCGGCTCACCAGGTCGCACACCGGATTCGTTGGCGCTCTGACGGTGGAAGCGCTGGGCCTTGTGCCCAAGCCCAGGCGCTTCCGGCTTCGCGAGACAGTGTCGCAATTCGAGGCCGTTGGCCTGGACGCGATCCCGATCGTTGCCCTGGTGACCTTCCTGATCGGAGTGGTGTTCGCCTATCTCCTCGGTCAACAGGCGCTGCGCTACGGGGCCAACATCTTCGTCGTCGACGGCGTCGGTCTTGCCATGTGCCGCGAGCTGTCGCCGCTGCTTGCCGCCATCATCGTGGCCGGGCGCTCGGGGGCCGCCTTCACGGCACAGATCGGCACCATGAAGGTGCAGGAGGAGATCGACGCCATTGCCACGCTAGGCTTATCGCCGGTGCAGGTCCTGGTGATCCCACGCCTTGTCGCCATCACGGTCGCATTGCCCCTGCTCGTGTTCATCGGCGACATTTGCGGCATCACCGGCGGGATGATGGTGGCCGGCTGGCAGCTCGATGTACCGCCCCGGGCCTTCATCGACCGCTTGCACGACGTGCTGCCGCTCTCCGCACTTGTCGTGGGCCTGGTGAAGGCTCCTGTTTTCGCGGCGTTCATCGCCGTGATCGCATGCCGCATGGGGATGCTCGTCGCGCGCGACGCGCGCAGCGTCGGCGTGAATACGACTTCCACGGTGGTGCAGAGCGTTGTCTCGGTCATCGTCCTCGACGCGGTGTTCGCAGTCGTTTTCCAGCACCTGGGGATCCGATGAAGCCCGTGCTCGAGATCGAGTCCGTCGTCGCTCGTTTCGGAGCCGAGAAGGTGCACGACGGAGTGAGCTTCAGCGTGCAGCGCGGCGAGGTCGTGGCGCTCATAGGCGCCAGCGGCACCGGCAAGTCGGTGCTGCTGAAGGAGATCATCGGCCTCGTGCGCCCCGCGGCCGGCCGCATCCGGCTGCTCGGCACCGATGTCTGGGAGGCAAGCGCGGCGGAGCTCAACGAGCTGCGCCGGCGCTTCGGCATGCTCTTTCAGGACGGAGCGCTTTTCTCCTCGCTGAGCGTTGCGGAAAACATCGCCGTTCCGTTCCGTGAGAATACCGACCTGCCGATGGACATCATCGCGCCGCTCTGCGGATTCAAGCTCGCGCTGGTCGGCTTGCCGCCCGACACGGGGCGCAAGACTCCGGCGCAGCTCTCGGGCGGAATGCGCAAGCGTGCCGCGCTCGCGCGCGCGCTGGCACTGGAGCCGGAAATCCTTTTTCTCGACGAGCCCACGTCGGGGCTAGATCCGGTCGGCGCTCGGGCCTTCGACACCCTGGTGCGAGTGCTTTCCGACAGCCTCGGGCTGACCGTCTTCATCGTAACGCACGACCTCGACACGCTGCTTTCGATCATTGACCGCGCGATCGTCTTATCGGCGGGCAAGGTGATCGCCGATGGCCCGGTCAGCGCCGTCATGAAGTCCGGCGACCGGTGGATCCGCGATTACTTCTCGGCGCGCGCGCCGCAGCCCGCCTGATGGAACCCGAGGCCAAGTACACGCTGGTCGGCACGGTGGTGCTGATCCTGATCGCGCTGATCGTGGGCGCCATAGTGTGGCTGCGCAGCACAGGGGAGCAGGTGGATGACCGCAGCTACAAGATTTACTTCGAGCGCCAGTCGCTCGAAGGGTTGCAGCCGCGCAGCGAAGTACGCATGAAGGGCATCCGGATTGGCTCGGTCACGGGCTTCCGCATCTCGACCTGGCGCCCCGGCGCCGTTGAGGTGCTAGTCCGGGTTGATGGCGACGCGCCGGTGCGGCAGAGCGCGCGGGCGGTCGTGGAGCGCCACATCATCACCGGGATCGCCAGCATCCTTCTCATCAACCTCACCGAGGACAGTCCGCTGCTCACGCAGCCGCCGCAGGGCGAGGTGTACCCGGTGATCGCGGAAGGCGAGTCGCAAATCCAGCAGGTCTCCGAGTCGCTCCAGGAGCTCGCGCAGCGTGCGACCGAGACCCTGCAGCGGGTGAGTACGACACTCTCGCCGGAGAACCAGCGTGCGCTTGCCGCGCTGTTGGAGAACCTGAACCGGTTGTCCCGCAATGCCGATCGCAGCCTCGAAGGTCTGGAGCGCACGCTCGGCTCGGTCGGCGCTGCCGCCGAGGACGTCCGCGCGCTGAGCCGCGGTTTGGGCGAGAACGCGGGCCGGCTCGCCGCACGCTACGACCAGCTTGGCGAGGAAGCGATCGTCGCGGCGCGCGACGCCGCCGCGGCGATGCGCCAGGTGAGCGCCGACGTCGCGCGCATCTCGCAGCGCGTCGACGCGCTCCTCGCGAGCGGCGACGTCGAGCTGCGCATCACGGCGCAGGAGCTGCGCGCCACCGCGGATTCGCTCGGCGCGGTCGCGCGCAGGTTCAATGATCCTCGCACCGTCCTCTGGGGACCGCCCGAGGGAGGCCTGGGCCCCGGGGAGGCGCGGTGAGGTTTTGGGTTTTCATCTTGATCTTGCTGAGCGGTTGCGTGTCGTCCGGGCCGCGCCAGCCGCAGCGGTTCTACGTGATCGAAGATGTGGGAAAAAGCTACGAAGCCAAGACTGCGCGGTCGTCCATACTCCTTCTCGCGCCGACTACCGCGGCAGGCTTCTACGACACGCAAAGCATTGCCTACAGTCGCGCGCCGGGGACGCGCGCGTATTACCACTACCACAGCTGGACCGAGTTGCCCGCGCGCAGGATTGGTGAACTCCTCGCCGCCCGCTTGCAGAAGAGCGGCGGCTTCCGCACGGTGGCGAGCCTGATGAGCCCTGTTCGCGGCGAGCTCGTGATGAGCACGCATCTCGCAGAGCTTTACCACGACGCTGCCTCGCAGCCCGGCGTAGCGCGAGTCGCGCTCACCGCCGAGCTCACCGACCCGCTGAAGCGCGCGCTCGTGGCGCGCAAGAGCTTTACTGCCTCGGCCCCGGCGGCGAGCTTCGATGCCGCCGGCGCGGTGCACGGCTTCAACCAGGCGCTCGCCACGCTGCTCGACGAGGTGAGCGCCTGGGTCGACGCCGAGGCGCCGCGTTGAGCTGGTCAGTCTACGGCCGCGGCGAGCAGTAGCGCGATCAGCGTGCCGACGCTCGCCGGAATTCCGTAGCGTTCCCACTTCGACACCGAATCGCCGGCGATGATCTCGACCGGCACCGATGTGAGCTCGAGCACCCGGTTCGTGGTCGAGTTCTCGACGAGACGGGTGAGCGAGTTCTTGCGCGCCGCGCTCATCACGATGTGATCGCAGCGCAGCCGGTGGGCCGCGTCGGTGATGATTTCGGCGCACGGGCCAAGCTCGATGTGCACGGCGTAGGGGATGCCGAAGCTGTCGAGGATCTGGCGCGCGGGTCGCAGTGCGTTCTCCGCCTCGTCGTGGTGATAGTCGCGCACATTGTTGCGGCTCACGAAACGTGTGACGTAGCTGCTGAGAGGCTGCTGCACGTTGAGAAGATGGATTTCCATCGCGGTGTTGTTCATGAACTGTCGCACGACATGCCGAAGGGCGAATTCGCTGTTGCGCGAACCGTCAACGGGGATCAGCACTTTGGTCATCGATTGGCCTCCAGCGGCCGCAACCGGGTCCGACGCCGCGGGCGCGGGCGTAGCCGCGGGCGCCGTGCGCCGGTCCCCCATCGGCTTCGTCGAGCGCCAGCGGAAGTGGAGCTTGAGCAGCTCCATCGCGATGGCGGAAGCGAAGAAAAACGGAGCCATCATCAGCCAGTCGTCGAGCGTGAGCGGTACGGTGTCGAAGAACGGCTGCAGGAACGGCACATACACCACGAGCAGCACGAGGAGCAGGGAGGCGCCGACTGCCCAGACCATCCAGCGGTTGGAAAACACGCCGATCGAGAAGATCGAGTGGTACTCGGAGCGCGCGGTGAAGGCGCGCACCAGCTCCGAGACGCACAGGGTCACGAAAGCGATCGTCTGCGCCGCCTCGAGGCTCGTCGGATAGCGCTGCAGGGCGAGGTAGAACACCGTCAGGATGGCGAGCGCGTCCACCAGCGCGATTACGCCGATGCCGATCGCCATGTCGCGGTTGATCACGGGCTCCTTCGGCGGGCGCGGCGGGTGCTTCATGATGTCCTGGTCACCCTTCTCCATGCCCAACGCCAGCGCCGGCGCGCCGTCGCTTACCAGGTTCAGCCACAAAAGGTGCACCGGCCGCAGCGGGATCGGCATGCCGAAGAGCATCGCGCCGAAGATGATGAGGATCTCGCCCACGTTGCAGGCGAGCAGGAAATACACGAACTTGCGGATGTTCGAGTAGATGATGCGGCCCTGCTCGATCGCGGCGACAATGCTCGCGAAGTTGTCGTCGGTGAGTACCATGTCGGCGGTCTGCTTCGACACGTCGGTGCCGGTGATGCCCATGGCGACGCCGATATTGGCGCGCTTGAGCGCGGGGGCGTCGTTGACGCCGTCGCCGGTCATAGCGGCCACGTGACCGTTCGCCTTCATCGCGTCGACGATGCGCGTCTTGTGCTGCGGCGAAACACGGCAGCACACCTGCAGCCTTTCCGCCTTCGAGGCGAGCGCGGTGTCGTTCATTGCCTCGATCTCGGGCCCGGTGAGCACGAGTCCGCCGGGAGTGAGGATGCCGATCTCGCGCGCGATGGCCTCCGCGGTGTCCTTGTGATCGCCGGTGACCATGATGGTCTTCAGCCCCGCGCCGTTCGCCACGCGCACCGCTTCCACCACCTCTGGACGCGCCGGGTCGATCATGCCGAGCAGACCGACGAAGACCAGGTCTTTCTCGAGCGTTTCGGGGCTGGGGTTGGCCGGAACCGAGTCGAGCGGCCGGCAGGCGACGCCCAGCACGCGCAGCGCCTGGCTCGCCATGTCGCGGTTCTGGGTGAGCACTTCACGCCGCTTTTCCGCGTTTAGGAGGACGGCCTGACCGTTTTCACGGATGCGCGTGCAAAGATCGAGGACGACGTCGGGCGCGCCCTTCACGAACGCGAGAGTCCCTGCCTCGGCCTCATGGATAGTCGTCATGCGCTTACGATCGGAGTCGAACGGGATCTCCTGGACGCGCGGCATCGTCTTCTCCAGCTGGGCGCGCTGCAGCCCGGCTTTCATCGCCACCACCGCCATCGCGCCCTCGGTGGGATCGCCGATGATGCGGCCGTCGTCGAGCTGCGCGTCGTTGCAGAGCAGCGCGCCCTGCAGCAGCAGCTTGCCGTCGGCATCGGCAACCGAGTCGAAGGGTTTGTCGTCGAGCAGAAACTGGCCGGTCGGGTTGTAGCCTTCGCCGGTCACCTTGAAGCGCTTGCCCGCGGTCCATCCTTGCACCACCGTCATCTCGTTCTGGGTCAGCGTGCCGGTCTTGTCGGAGCAGATCACCGTCGCGCAACCGAGCGTCTCGACCGCCGGAAGCTTGCGGATGAGCGCGTGGCGCTTGATCATCTGCTGCATGCCGAGCGCGAGGCAGATGGTCACGATCGCGGGCAGCCCCTCCGGCACGGCGGCGATCGCGAGGCTCACCGCGGTCATGAAGAGATTGATGATGTCCTTCTGCTCGGCCTGCAGGTAGTTCCAGAAGCCGATCTCGAACACGTCGGTGAGGCGGGTGTCGCGGAACAGCCCGTAGATCAGAACCACCGCGCAGATCGCGAGGCAAGCGGTGCCGAGCACTTTGCCGAGGTGTTGCAGCTTCTGCTGCAGCGGCGTGTCCTCGTCCTCGTAGGCCTGGATCATCTCGGCGATCATGCCGATCTGCGTGTTCATCCCGGTGCCGGTGACCAGGCCTTTGCCGCGGCCGTAGGTCACCATGGTGCTCATGTACGCGGAGTTCTTGCGGTCGCCGAGCGGGATCTCCTTGTCGAGCATCAGCGCGGCATTCTTCTCCACCGGCACCGACTCGCCGGTGAGCGAGGCCTCTTCGACCTTGAGGTTGACGCTGGAGACCAGGCGCATGTCGGCCGGCACGTAGTTGCCGGCTTCGAGCAGGACGAGATCGCCCGGCACGAGCTCGCGCCCGGGCACCGTGATCTGATGGGCGTCGCGGATCACTTGTGCGTTTGGAGCGGACATCTTCTTGAGCGCCGCGAGCGCCTGCTCGGCTTTCGACTCCTGAATCACGCCGACCACCGCATTCAGTACCACGATGCACATGATGGCGATCGAGTCGACCCATTCGCCGAGCGCGAGCGAGATCAGCGCGGCAAGAATGAGGATGATGACCAGGTAGTTGTTGAACTGGTCCCAGAGCAGCGCAAGGAAGCCCGGCCGCGGCTTCTCGGTCAGCTCATTCGTGCCGAACTTTCTCAGCCGCTCGCGCGCCTCCTCGCTGGTGAGGCCGTGCTCCAGGTGAGCCTGTAGCGTGGCGACGACATCGTCGACATGTCTTGCGTGGGCTTCCTTGTCGTGCATGGCGAGTTCCCGCAGGGTTGGCGTGGTGCGCAAACTATGCGGCGACGCAGCGCACAAGAGAAATTAGAGATTCATGAACATCGCCATTACGTTTCTTGAAAACCTGCGCCCGAGATGCTATTAATCTCGTACCCTGCAGAGGGGAGTAGCTTTCGGCGGCATCCCGGCCGCCGTGGCGCGGTCGTCAAACCGGGCTCATGCCCCGGTCGCGCCAGCATCCCAAAACGGTGCGAGCGAGACCTTTGCCTCGATGAGAGGTGAAGGA